>NZ_JAHLPK010000023.1:0-616 GCF_018917875.1 Acetanaerobacterium sp. MSJ-12
AGGTAATTATAATGCTTAATTATATTAAAGCTGAGCTTTATAGAAATTTTAACAGATTATACTATTGGAGCTTTGTAGTTATAATATCCGGTTTAGGATTATTACTTAATATATTGATGAAGGCCACAAGTGTTAATGCTAATATGGATCTTTCAGAATTAATGTATATAGGTATTCAATCAATTAATTTACCACTATTTCTAGTTTTAATGATGATTGACATTGTTACAAGTGAAGAAAATAAAAATTTGACTTTGAAAAATGCTGTATCATTTGGTATAACTAGAAACAGAATTGTTTTATCAAAGATAATTGCTACAGTTGTTCTATCTACTATAGCAGCATTTATTATACTAACTGTCTTTTTAGGAAGTGGAGCAATGCTGTTTGGGCTTGGTAAGGACTTTTCAATAGATATAGTTAAAGATTTTTCACTAAGATTACTAGTAGCACTCCCACTATGGATTGGAGGAATATCTGTAGGCACTTTTCTAGGAATTGTATTTAAAAACAATACAATATCTAGCTTTGTTTACTTCGGAGTATTCTCTATGACTGGTAATATTATTAGTCTACTTTCAGTAATTGTGTCTCCAAAACTTATGAATATTAATAA
>NZ_JAHLPK010000024.1:0-537 GCF_018917875.1 Acetanaerobacterium sp. MSJ-12
ATAAAAAAAAAAAAAAACCATGGCAGCTCAAGCCTCGGGTCTCTTTAGCTCCGCCGTAACAACCGCCGCTACCTCCGGCGTAAAAAAACTCCACCTTTTCACAACAACCCACCGTCCAAGATCCCTCTCCTTCCCCAAAACCGCAATCCGCGCCGAGAAAACAGACTCCGCCGCCGCCGCCGCCGCCCCGGCCGCCGCCGTGAAAGAAGAAGCTCCGGTGGGATTCACGCCGCCGCAGCTGGACCCGAACACGCCGTCTCCGATCTTCGCGGGAAGCACGGGTGGTCTTCTCCGCAAGGCCCAGGTGGAGGAGTTCTACGTCATCACGTGGAACTCGCCGAAGGAGCAGATCTTTGAGATGCCGACGGGAGGCGCGGCGATCATGAGGGAAGGTCCGAACTTGCTGAAGCTGGCGAGGAAAGAGCAGTGCTTGGCCTTGGGGACGAGGCTTAGGTCCAAGTAAAAGATTAACTACCAGTTCGACAGGGTGTTCCCTAACGGTGAGGTTCAGTATCTTCATCCTAAAGATGGGGTTTA
>NZ_JAHLPK010000025.1:0-532 GCF_018917875.1 Acetanaerobacterium sp. MSJ-12
GTGAACATGTAGATGAATTAGCTTTACTTTTAAATGAAGTAAAAAATAAAAGCGTTTATTTAGTAATTAGCTCGACCACTAAGAATAGTGATTTAAAAGATATTTTAAAAACATATAGTTTTATAGAGGATTATAAAATTATTTTTACAAAATTAGATGAAGTTAGCACCTACGGACCGATTTTAAATATTGCTATGAGAGAACCTGAATATATTTCCTATGTAACTACTGGACAAAGTGTTCCTGATGATATTGAAGTGGTAACTTCAAATAAAATTTTAGATATGTTACTGAAGGAGAGATAATAAGATGGACCAAGCCGCCAAATTGCGAGAGTTAATTAATAGTAGAAGAATGTATTCTAAACAAATTGCCGCACATAATGAGAATATCACTAAGGATGCTAGAATAATATGTGTTACTAGTGGAAAGGGTGGGGTTGGCAAAACAAACTTTACAATTAATTTAGGTATGGAATTGACTAAATTAAATAATAGAGTAGTTATTATAGATGCAGATTTAGGCCTAGCTA
>NZ_JAHLPK010000026.1:0-532 GCF_018917875.1 Acetanaerobacterium sp. MSJ-12
GAGACTGCAAGAACTTTCCTTTTCCTATTATGATAATAAAGCAGTTGGATGGCTGATGGCAAGAATGACATCGGACGTATTAAGACTTGGTGAAACTATTTCTTGGGGACTAGTTGATTTAGTATGGGGATTTGCAAAAATGGTAGCTATTATGATTGTTATGATTTACTTAAATTCGAAGTTGGCTTTAATTACACTCTCTGTAATACCATTTCTAGCTATTATTAGTATATATTTTCAGAAAAAAATGCTAAGTAGTCATAGGAGGGTACGTAAATTCAACTCCCGTATTACTGGGGTATTCAATGAAGGAATTATGGGTGCAAAGACAACAAAAATATTAAATAGAGAAGAAGAAAATTTAAACGAATTTAAAGAAATTACTGGTGAAATGAGAACACATTCCATAAGAGCAGCGATTTTTTCAGCACTTTATTTGCCTATAATTTTAACATTATCTAGCATAGGAACTGCCCTCGCACTATGGCGAGGTGGAGAAGGTGTTATTTTAACCCTAATTAGTTATGGTACA
>NZ_JAHLPK010000027.1:0-509 GCF_018917875.1 Acetanaerobacterium sp. MSJ-12
GCTGCTCAATTTCAATGTACTCATTTACTGTATGTGCTAGATTTTCTTTTGAAGGCCCTATACCAAGAGTCTTGATGTTAGCCTCTCCTGCATAGTGACTGCCATTGGTGCAGAAATTATATTCAGTAATGGAAGGATTAAAACCCATAGCCTTTATTTCAGCGTAAACAACTTGAACAAATTCTTCCCTTTCATCATAGAGCCAGCCCGGGAAGAATCTCTCTCCCTCAATTTCATTGCCAGTATAGCACATTTCCTTTCCTATAGAATAGGAAGCCTTAACCTTAAGCTGAGGATCCTTTTTCATCATCTCTTCAAGAAGTTCTGTTATAGGTGCCAATACACTTTCTTTTGTTTCTCCTACTAAAAGTCTTCTGTCATATGTAGCTCTACAGTACTCAGGTACTACTGACGCTCCAGGATAAGGACTTGACTTAATATCTGTAAGCTCTAGGATACCATCTCCTAAAACCTCATGGTGTGTTGGCTTTAAGGTTCTTATAGCTTCG
>NZ_JAHLPK010000004.1:0-305569 GCF_018917875.1 Acetanaerobacterium sp. MSJ-12
AAATCCTCTTTCAGATATGGACTGGTGGGCTTGTAGTCGGTATGCTTCGGTAAGTACCCCAGCAGATAGCAGTAGTGCAGGTACAGCTTGTAGATGTGGCTTGTCTGATGGAATGGCCGAAACCAGTCCGAAAGCTCCTGTGGCATTTGGGGCGGATAGCTGATATACGCTCTGCGATTGCCGAAGGTGGCGTACCTGCCCATAGAGCGGCGGATGTTCTCCGGCGTCCACTTTTCATCCAAAGTATCCAGCCTTGTAAAGTGTTCATATTGGGGCAAGCGGATTTTCCAGTGCTTACCCGTGAAGTCGGTCACATACCCTTTGCGCCGCAGATAATCCTCCATATAGTAGGGGGTTCGGCTGAACTCCATTGCTTCCCGCACATCGGCACGGTAGACATTGTAGCGGGTAGGCTTGCCGCTTTTCTCATCCATCCAGACCGGACGGGAGGGCGCTTTGTGAGGTTTTTCAATGACAGATAAGCCATATTCCCGGCACAGCCGGTCGGAGATTTCCATCATTCGCTTTCGCTCCGCCTTGGAGTAGTTATACTTGCCGCCATCCCGAAAAGAAACGGAATTGAAGCAGAAGTGACAGTGGATATGCTCCTTGTCGAGGTGGGTGGTGACGATGATTTCAAAGCGGTCGCCCCACATTTCCTTTGCCAGCTTTACGCCGATCTCGTGGGCAAGCTGCGGCGTGACCTCCTCCGGCCTGAAGCTCTGATACCCGTGCCAAGCAATATATCCGTCGGTCTTTCCGTAGCGCTTCTTGGTCAAAATCATCTGCCGCAGAGCGGTTTCCTTCAGGCAGTTGAGGGCGGTGACATACTCGCCCTCCTGCGTGGCCTCCGGGCGCTGGACATAGGAAAACACATTGTACAGGTCTTGCAGCTCCGGCGTTTTGGCCTTCGTCTTTTCGGGATTCTCCACATAGTCGATGAGGTCTTTCAAACGGCCTTCGATGTGCCAAAGAGAAGTCGTCGCCATCAGATCGCCTCCTGCAAGTCCAGCACCAACTGCTCAATTTCGGTGCAGATTTCGAGGGCGGACGGCTCGTATTTACCGCATTCCCGCAGGGCGGCATGGACTTGATACAGCTTGCTCATCATCTGCCAGAACACTTCCGGAGGCTTCGGTTTTGGATGAATACCACGGCAAAGCTGGCGGACATATTCGCTTTGGGACAGACCGCACAGGGCGCTGTCGTGTTCCAGTTTTTGATTTTCTTCTTCGGTCAGGCGTACTCTGATACGCACTTTTTCATTGCTTTCTTTATTCAAAATTATCATCTCCTCGTTAATTTTTCAGGGTTATAGGGCGGAGCGCCCTGTGAAGTCCGCAGGCCGTAAGGCTGCGGATTGGGATTGTGGGGTCACAATCCGATGCTCGCTATCCCTGTGGACGTCGTCGTCACAAACTCTGCATCAATCGTTTCCGTGCAAGCACGAAAACTTATTCGCTCCGTTGCTCCTCCTCTCCCCAAAAAGTCTATCGACTTTTCGGGGACCCCGAAATTTTGTGATTGACAGCGTTCATCGTCTTTCTTGCCTTGCTGCACCGCTCCTCAGAGTAGGGGGCAGTCAGGCGAATCGAGAAACGCTTTCTGTCGATCTCAAAGATTAGGCAGCCGCACTCGTCATCGTCGGTCAGGCGGCAGAGTGCCGGATAGTTTGCCGCATAGGCTGTCAGCCGATTTTTAAGGTCGGTGTTGTAAGTACGGACGGTCACAGCACTGCCGGTTTCGTCAAACCATATCTCGGTCAGTTTGTTTTTCTTCTTGACACCTGTAATCATTTTGAATTTCACCTCTTTTCGCTCAGATTTTTTAAGTAGGCCGTTTTTGCCGGAAAAAGCTCCGTTCAAGACCGAAAGAATTTACGGATTTCCTAACAGAAACGCCGCAAACAATGCCCAGATCGTCCTGCACTCCTGTAAGGGTAAATCCGCAAAAAGCAGCGGTCTTGACCGTAAAACTGTTTTACTCACAAATAGGAGAAAAGTCGGGTGGAAAACGGAACTGTTTTTCAAATATTTTGCCGTTTTCTCCGAATGTCGTTTTTCTGTGCCTGCCCCGGACTCTCACCGCAGCGTCGCCTTGCTTGCTCTCCGTTGGAGAGTTCATTGCAAGGTCATATCCCATTCGGACGGTCATTCAATTTTCAAATCGCCCCTCAATAGGTAGCCGGCGAGAAGGGTCAAAAATTAACCCTCTCAATAATCAACAGGGAACTTTTTTGCCGTTTGCACGAAAGAAATTTTGTAAACTTTTTGTGAACGGCGGCTATAACGACAAAAAGAGCCGGTACACAGCACATCAAATCAGCGGGAGATAATCTCTCGCCATATCTTTGATGAAACTATGTACCGGCTCTGAAATTCAGAAACCTTTAGTGTCTGCTTTTTCCGCCCCGCAGGCAGACGCTGCACTGGAACGGCGCAGCCGCAATCCCTTTCGGCGGCTGCCTTGAGTTTCATTCAGATATTCAGTTGTGGCTCTCCAATGAGAGCATATAGATTATATCATACAGAACACTTGTTCGTCAATCGATTTTGACATACTGTTGCAGGAAAAGCGGCTGCCGTTTCCGACAGCTGCCGTTGCAAAAATTTACCACTTATCAATATGGAATTTTAAGATTCTTCAGAAAGCCCTCAATATTTGTTGCAGTTCCTTCGGATGCCTCTGTCAAAAGTCCGTCATCGGTCAGCAGAGGTGTATCCAAGACGGATTTAATGGATACAGCTACGCTGGCACAAGAAGCAATTATCTTTTTAGAATCAGCGCTATACTTGCTATAATCATCGCCTTCTGCCTTTGCAATATCGCTCATTTTATAAATCAGCGGCATAAAGTAGGTGTCCAGTCGTGCCAGTAAATTGTAAAAGACATAAGTTCTTCTACGAATAGTTTCGCATTGCAGAGATGCCGTATTGAGCTGTGCTGCAATCTGTACAGTTTCTGCTCGATTGGTATACGCCTGATCAAGTCCCTTTTTAGCGGCCTTTCCGGCTATAAGCCCCATAACCAGCAGTGCAGGACCAGCCACAAGCCCACCAAGTACCAAAGTTCCTCCGGCCATTCCAAGACCGCCGGCTGCAAGCGAGCCGCCTCCGAAAAAGGCAAGTGTAGCATTTGTTGCCGCAGCTCCGCTCAATGCGGAAATAGCAGTACCGGTCGAGGCAAAAGCAAGTGCTTGCGCAGCTCCATATGCACCAAAGGCAACCAATGCACCTCCTGCCGTTCCGGCAACAGCTCCACCAGCAACATTTCCCGCAAAGTTTACCATCTTGCGAAGTTCAACGAATTCTTTCTCGTCGATGTGAAGTCGCTGCAATTCGTCGAGTCCTTCTGATTCTCTGAAATCAACATTTTTGATTTGCGTGAATACATCAAGGAAATCGGAAATCGTTCCGTTCAAAACAGCAATCTTTTCTGAGCCTAAATTTGTCAGTGAATTTCCGCAAGCGTGGCGTTGAGCATTCAAATAATCCGTGGCTTCCTGCACGAGCTCATTTGCACTTTTATTGATACGCTTAGCATTCTTTGCGTCAACACCCGCTTTTACTGTGTTGCCGATTCCAAACATTCCCGTAGCGGCAGCAACACCGATAAACAACAACGGTAATGGCATTTATCTTCCCTCCTATCAAAGCGTAATCAAGTCTTTAACACTATCAAAGACTACATTTTTCCTTTTTTCCAGTTCGTTTACCCTTGCCTCTATGGTCAGATACGGACGGTCAGTCGTTTTGATCCAAGCAAGCTCTTTTTCGATATCCAGCATTGTCAGCATA
Source organism: Acetanaerobacterium sp. MSJ-12 (assembly GCF_018917875.1). Lineage (NCBI taxonomy): Bacteria > Bacillati > Bacillota > Clostridia > Eubacteriales > Oscillospiraceae > Acetanaerobacterium > Acetanaerobacterium sp. MSJ-12. The sequence continues at coordinate 3,798 of NZ_JAHLPK010000004.1, forward strand.
CTGCTTTCCATTTCCAGAAAGACAGCTTTGTCAATATTCAGCTTTCTCACGACATACTTAATAAGTTTACGCTCTGTTTCGTCATAGCTTTCATCACTGTAAGCTACCGTCAGCAGATTCCATACCAACAATTTTGGAGTAATGATCGATTCTGATGTTTCCTGCGTGTCCGAAATGGCTGCTTCTACGCCATCCTGCAAAACATCGTAATAATCTTCAGGATCAATGATCTTACCTAATTGAGCTTGGCAACCACTGATAATAGAAGCCTTGTTGTCGGCAAATTCCGGGGCAAGCTCTGCTCCGATAGCGTCAAATTTTTCTTCTTCACTATGAAAAACTGTCCCATCGGCTGCCATCAAATAATAGATAATCTTAAGTGCGTTTTTGACAGAAATGCCTTTGATCTCTGTCACAGCATTATCTTCGGCTGCAGAGACCTTATTATCATCCTGAGATGCTGTTCGCTTTGTCGAAGCTGATTTCTGCTTTGTCTTGTCAGCGATTTCCTGTTTGGCATCGGCAGCCAGTTCCTGCACAGTTATTTTGGCAACCTTAGCAGTGTCGGCAGCTTTACGCAGAGCGCCTGCAAGTCCTTCTCCGATTTTCTTTTTATCCATTTTCTTTACCTCCCTCAAAGCACCAACGGCGCATCAGAATCCATCAGTGTATCAAATTCCGCTTGATTCGTAAACTGCGGTGTGCGGCCCAAAACCTTCTGAATCGTTACATTGCCGTGTATAACAAGATTGGAATCGCCGGAAGAAAGTCCCTGCTGCATATCTTCAAACCCTGACATAAATTGCCCAATGTCTTCAGCCAGATAGTTACTTACCTTCAAATCCAGTTGCCCCTTAAATTCCTGAAGCTGTTTCAGGAACAATGCCGCTTTCGCCTCCGACAGGATCATTTTCTCGTGAATCAATTGCGCTTCTTTCTTTTCGTTAGACACCTCACGCACAATTGAGAGAGCAGCCCGTCCGGCACCCACATAGTTGAAGCGAGCTACAAATCTCCCCGAGAACAAAACCCAGTTTCCACCGGATTCAACGGCGGCACGAACCGCAGCATCCGTGGTATCAGCAACGGTAAAGGTCATACTGGAAATGGCAAGCATTCGGTCAAGAGTTCGATTGTGAAGGGGAATTATGTTTTTCCAGTCAATTTCTTGCAAGCTGTCTTGACCGTTACTCTCGAGTTTGGATAGTTCCCGTCCTAATTGCCGTAAAACGAAAAACGCTCTAACGACACATTCGTTGATAGTCACGGAAATGGTCTGCTTGCTTAATTGATGAGCAATGCCTATTTCGGTACGTAAATCAAATTTAAGCGGAGACAGCTTTCCATCTGCATTCTTACTTCCTAATAAAGTTCCATTGAATAGCTGGGAAATATAGACCGACAATTCTTTGTAGCCATTGACGTTCTGCTTTTGAACTATACGAAGTGCAGACACTTCTTTCAAGAGAGAAACCATTGGCCCTGGAAGCCCTGTTCCAAAACTGCCTTTCATAATAGATCCGGAAGAACCTGCCATATCGCTGACTAAATGGAAGAACCAATTTATAACTCCAAATGTAATTTTCTCCGTAAAGTTTTTACCGACAAGAGCAAGGCCCTCTTCATTCAATTGTACGGGATTCCATTTCCCAGTTACATCCGTACCATACACTTTACCTGTAAACTGGGTCATAATCGAGAAAAGCAAGCCAATGGGAGTGGGATGATGGGAGAAATCTCGGAGATGATGCTGTAAACCTCCACCAAATGCATTGGTTGCTTTATCTGCCGCTATAGGAAACTTATCCTCGAAATGTTTTACAGCACCAGAGAGTTCGTCTCCGCCATACCCTTGGGACTTTGCAATTTGGACCACAAATTTCTCTATTTGTTCATTGCCCCACTGATTAGCGTATTCAAGAGAACACTCACCAATAAATACACTGTCTATTACACCTGCAATGATGCCGCTTGCAACTGCCAGAGCGTAATCGAGCTTGTCAGCGTAGTTTGTATAGCGCTCCAATTTTTGATTCACTTGAGACAGTTCTGCATTCAGCCGGTCAATGCTCATTTCCTTTACTTGAGCTTCACCGGTAATCACTTCTTCCTCGGCTTTTTGACTTGTTTCTTTTTCTCTTTCTCGCAAAGTAAAAGTGCCGTTTATGATTCCTGTGTACTGCTCTGACTGCGACCACTCATAGCATTCGTAGGCACGGGTAGCTAACCGGGGATGGGTCTCATCCTGTACCAGCATTATTTCCAACAATTTGTTGGATTTCGAGTCGTTGACAAAGGATTTCAGATCCAGTGCCTGCTTCAGAAATTCTTCTCGATTAACATTTTTGCCGTAGCCGTTAAGTCGGAGCAGAAGATCAATGGTATTGTCTGCGGTTTTGTCGCAAAGGGCCGCCGCCCTATCCGCAGACAACTCACTGCATCGATCCCAAAACAAGAGTGCCTTTACCAGCGTCGGGGTAAGATATTTCCCAATTGCAGGAATACGAACCAACGGGCTTTTGTCGATACCATTGACTAACTGAGCCGCAATGGAATGGTACAAGGAGTGTTTGCAGGCAATGTGACCGCATTCGTGTGCTAATACGCTGGAAAGCAATTTTGACGGAACCATATGAACAAGGCCTGATGTAACATAAATGCAAGGATGAACACTGCCGAATGTCGCAGCATTAGCGGTCTTGTCTTTTATGTAATAAAGCTCCGGCACTTCTATACCAAGCTGTTCGCAAACAGGAGGAAGCAGATTATATACTTCCGGCATCTGATTCTCGCCAAGACGAATTGCAGTTGATAGCATGTCAAATTTTGCGGCCTTTTCATCATAATTTGAAGAGTACGACTCCACCAATTTCACAAATTTCGGAAACTGATTTAGTGCGTCTGCCGCTTGTCTGTCCAAATCGTGGACATAGAGTTCGGCACAGTATGACATAGGATCACACCCTTTCCTTTCAGGTTATTTTTTGTGTTCCGGCTCAAACTCGACAATATCATCTAATTTACAATCAAGCGAAGTGCAGAGCTTTTCAAGTACATTCACTCGAACATCCTCGTTTCGCCCCAGCTTTGCCATAGCATTGGTGCTAATTCCGGCCAAATGCGTTAATTCCGTCTTGCTGAGGTGCTTATCAATCATCAATTTCCAAAGTTTATTATAATTAGCTGGCATATTTATATCTCCTTATGCGTAGGGGGTAAACTCATTTATTCCAAAATTAGTATATCACACCCAAACTAATAATTCAAGATAATTTTGAAGTTTGCAAGATTAAAGACGACCCGATTGTGTAGTGTCTCATTGGGAACGTGGTTAAGATATATGAAAACGGCGTGTAGGATGTACCCACACGCCGTACCTGATTACAAGAAAATAATCTTCTGATTTACAATTTCGGCCGCCTGATTTCTGATAGTATTGCTTTTCTTAACCCATTCCATTGGCGTGGCTGCCTTAAAATCTTCCGTCAGGTTTCCATTTCGAGATAGTGTTTTCACGAGTTCATCAAACATCTGCTGTGCCTGAATTTCCACATCGCTAAGATAATCATTCAATTTACCACTTGTCAGCAGATTGTAGTAGCGCACCCTGTGATACTGCTTCAGATACCGCAGGTGCCGCTGTCCCCATATGCCGATATACGCTGGCTCTTCTTCGGACAGTTTCAGGTAGGGAATGTAGCAGTTACCCTGCAATTCATACCAAAGTCCGTTCTTCTCGTCATAAATGTACTTATCCATTTTGTAATCCTCCAATTATGATTGATTTTACCTACAATCCAATCATTCCGGCTGATTACAAAAGCCGAAGGGAGAGGACTTCCTTACGAAGCCTCTCCCTTGGGGGAGCCCTTTTTGCGCTTCCTCGGGCCTCGCTCTGCCGGACCTGCACCCTTCGCCAGTTGACAGACCCGTAGAGGTCGCCAGCCAAAAACACGGCAAAACAGATGGCCGCCGAGAGGTAGGAGGGATCTGTCAAAGAGGCCAGCCCCCACAGGGCGATCGGCACCAGGCCGTTGGCCGCATAGGCCAGCGCGCAGTGGGGATTTCGCCGAAAGGCGAGATAGACGGCGGGGAAACTGGTGGCAACAGAGAGGGGGTTCACCCCCAGGTCGGCCGTGTGAAAGGCCCTCAAAATAGAGGAGAACACCGCGGTGACAGCCGCCGCCAGGGCCAGCATGACGGCGCCCTCTCCCCGCTTCAACCGGTCCACCCTCACCTCTGCGGAGAGGGCGATCAGCAGCACCGACGAGCAACACAGCAGCCTCTCTGCCCTTGTGAAGTAGTTGGACAGCGCCTTTCCGTTCACTGCAAGCGCCTTCAAAAAAAGCATCCGCTCGCACATCTTCAAAGATCTAGCGATGTGCAGGCGAATGCTTTTCGCACCCTTTGCCCGGTGGCAAAATAACTTTTTACGAACTAGCACAGCCTTCGCCAAAACACGGGGGCGGGCCGCGCCCCCTTTAGAGGCTTTGCCCAGCGGGTACCAGAGCTCTATCCCCCTCGTCCGGGCCGCCAACAGGCGGTTTGAGGGGGCGGGTCCTCACTCCCCCCGCTCTTCCAGCCGGGCGAGGTAGGCGCCATAGCCCTCCTCCGCCATCCTTTCCCGGGGAATGAAGCGGAGGGCGGCGCTGTTGATGCAGTAGCGCAGGCCCCCCGTCTGCGCCGGGCCGTCGTCAAAGAGGTGCCCCAGGTGGTTGTCGCCCCCCTGGGAGCGGACCTCCACCCGCTCCATGCCAAAGCTCTCGTCCCGGTGCTCGGTGAGGGCCGCCCCCTCCACCGGGTGGGAGAAGGCGGGCCAGCCGCAGTCGGAGGCGAACTTGTCGCAGGAGAGGAAGAGGGGCTGGCCGGTGGCGGCGTCCACGTAAAGGCCGTCGTCAAAAAAGTCCCAGTAGGGGTTTTCAAAGGCGGGTTCGGTGCCATTTTCGCGCAGCACCCGGTACTGCTCGGGGGGCAGCTCCTCCCGCAGCACCTCCTCCGGCGGGTTTTTCCACCCCCGCTCCCCCGCCTCTCTGGGCGGGGGATTGGCCGCCTCGGCCCGGCGAAACTGCGCGGGGCCGATGTGGCAGTAGCCCTGGGGATTTTTTTGCAGGTAGTCCTGGTGGTACTCCTCCGCCGGGGCGTAATTTTTCAGCGGCTCCACCTGGGTGACCACCGGGGCGCTGTATTGGGCCTGTACCCGCGCAACCGCCCGGCGGATGGCGGGGAGGTCCCCCTCCCGCAAGTAGAAGATGCCGGTGCGGTACTGGCTGCCCATGTCGCCCCCCTGGCGGTTGCGAATGGTGGGGTCCACCGCCCCAAAATAGCACTCCAGCAGCCCTTCCAGGGAGAGGACGGCCGAATCGTAGCGGACCATTACCGCCTCAGCGTGGCCGGTGTTGCCGTAACAGACCGCCTCGTAGCTGGGGTTTTCGCTAAAGCCGTTGGCGTAGCCCACCTGGGTGGCTGTGACCCCCCGAATGAGGGAGAGGTACTTCTGCAGCCCCCAAAAGCAGCCGCCGGCCAGGCAGATGGCGTCCCCCTCGGCTGAAAGGGGGGCCGGGCGCGCGGGCTCCCGGGCGGAAAACAAGCGGTGTCTCATCTCTTTTAAAACCTCCTTGAAAAGCGGTGAAACCGGGTTCCCCCGGCGGAGAAATATGGTATAATAGCCACGAAGCAGCTATGATACCGGGGATGGCCGGGCAGATGCGCAGACGCCGTTTGCCCCTGCCCCACGGCCATATCCCCCTGCGCGCTCGGCGCTGGCGGGACGCTGGCCGCAGCGCGGCCGGTGCGCCGAGGCGGCCGAACAGGTGGGCAGACGACGTCTGTCCCCGCCCGACGGCCAGTTTTGCGGCACTTTGTGCGGCGCGGTGTGACAGATCGCACCGCTGCAGGGCGGGGGGACACCCCCTCCCGCCCGGCGGTGGGCGGCAAAGGCGGCTTCTGACCCTGGCGGCAGAGCGCCGGCCAGGGGGCGACCGCCGCCCTCCCTCACAGCGCGGGGCAGGGCGGACAGGACAAAAAAGGAAAGGCGGCAGAGAGATGTACGACACCCCTCCCCTGCGAGACAATTACGGCGGCTACACCAAGCCCTGGTGGGAAAAGGCCTACAAGCCTGGCCAGCTGCTCTACGACTACAACCAGACCCGGATCGACGAGCTGGAGCGCCGGCGGCAGATCCTGGAGGAGATGCTGGGCGACATCGGCGAGCGGGAGCTGATCACCCCGCCCTTTTACTGCGACCAGGGCGGAAACGTCCACATCGGCCGGCAGTTTTATTCCAACTACAACTGCATCCTCCTGGACGGGGAGCGCATCGACATCGGCGACCGGGTCCTCTTTGGCCCCAACGTCACCGTCTGCACCTTCCGCCACCCCATCCACCCCGACGAGCGCTACGGCCCCGACGGCAGCACCACCATCACCTTGGAGCCGGTGGTGATCGAGGACGACGTCTGGGTGGGCGCCAACTGCTTTATCGGCCCCGGGGTGCGCATCGGCCACGGCTCGGTGGTCGGCGCGGGGAGTGTGGTCTTGAAGAGCATCCCCCCCATGTCGGTGGCCGCCGGCGTCCCCTGCCGGGTGATCCGCCCCATCACCGACGACGACCGGGTGGAGCGCCCCCTCTGATAAACCATTCATCAAAAGCCTGGAGCGACCGCTCCAGGCTTTTTTTGCCCTTCTCTCTCATTCTTTCCCCCGGCGGGCGGGTTATTCCCCCACATCCAACCCGGCGGCCTGGTCCTCGGCGCAGGACCGGGTCTGGGCCCACCGCGACGGGGTGCACCTGCTCCCACCGGTTCAGCCGCCCCCGCCAAAGCCGGCGATATCCCGGCAAAAGCAGCGGGTGAGCCGGCGAGGGAGGTGGACAGCCGTCTCTCCTCGTCCACCAAAAAATGGATGAAAATTTCAAATTCCACCGCCGGGCCGGGGCTGCCGTCGGCCTGTCCAAAATGACAAATGGGGCGTCTCTGTAAAGGGCCCCGGCGGCTCCCCTGGGCTTCGCCCGAGCAGCGGCGCCTCGCCTGTTTGGGGGAGAGGGCCGACCGCCGCTCGAGCCGCCGACACCAGAGCCGGGCCGATCCCACCGCCAAAAGGCCTGCCGCCAGGGTGCGTCCGGCCGCCCCAACGGCCCTCGTCGCATTTTTCTCTCTCCCCTCACCCGCTCTCACCGGGGAGGACACAAACCGGCTGCGGTGCGGCCCGGCGACTCACCAGCCGCGGGTGTCCACCTCCTGGCAGCCCGGGAGCGCCGCCCGGGTCCGCCGCACCAAACAGCTGCGGCGACAGGCGAAGAGCGCCCCTGCACGGCCCGTTCCGCCCCCCCCCTTGCAGCCGGACGATCCCTGCGAACAGGCCGTCAGTCCTTTGCGGCGCGCCAGTGGCAGCCGCATCCCTTTGCCTCAGCCCAGGCGACCCCGATCGGCGGGCACCCGCAGCGCCCCTCCTCCGGCGGCAGCAGGGCCGGGGCGATGTGTGCCGGGTGCCCGGCTGCACCCGGTCGAGGGCGGCAAAGAACTTCCTTTCATCTGTCGGTTTGAGGGGACAGCGCAGAACCTGCACGCCGTCCTCTCCGCCCGGGCAACCGCCGCGCCCGCTGACAGAGGCGATTGCCGGCTCGCCTCCCAGATGCGCCGGGCAGTCTCGAGGCCGTCCCCGCCGGATATCTCGTTGCCCAGCAGCAGGATGTCTCCGCGGAAATTCTGCTCCCAATCAAAAAAGAGGAGCGCGCGGCCGCCAGGACAGGCCGTCCCTTCCCCACCGGCCACGGGGGCGTGCCCACTCCTCCTGCCCGCCGCCGCGGGGAGAGGCGGACAACTTTCCATCGCCCCAAGGCGACACCCGGAGCGCGCCCCCCTCTACCGATCTCTCTTTTCCCCCGCTCATCCCTCGCAAAACAGGGGGACGACCGCCCCTTTGGCCACGTCCACCAATCCCTTGTCGGTGATTTTTAGAGCTGGGCTCACCGGCAGCGAGAGGGTGCACAGGGACATCACCGGCTCGTAGTGGCGGTACCCAAGTCGGCGCAGGGCGCTCTGCACCCCCCGCAGCTGGGCGCCGATGACCTCCATCGGCTCCTCGCTCATCAATCCCGCCACCGGCAGGGGGATCTCGGCCAGGATCTCGCCGCCCTCGGCCACCGCCATCCCCCCGCCCAGCTGGCGCACCCGCTCGGCCGCCAGGGCCATGTCGGTGGCGCTGTGGCCCACCGCCATCAGGTTGTGGTGGTCGTGGGCGTAGGTGGTGGCCACCGCCCCCCGCTGCAGCAGGTCGCCGCAGGCAAATCCGTGGCCCACGCCGCCGCCCCTGCCGTGGCGCTCAAAGACGCAGACCAGGGCCGCGCCGCTGCCCTGCCAGTCCACCAGCCCCCCTCGCACCGGCAGGGAGAGATGCTCCTCGGCGGTCTGGGTCCTTAGGCGGTTGACCCCCATGGCCCGCACCGTCACCCGCTGGGCCCCCTGGGGGGCGGGCACCCGAAAGGCCTCCTCCCCGATGGGGGACAGCTGCACCGAGCGGTAGAAGTGGGGCGGGAACATCCCCGTGCGGCTGCGGGTGGGGGCCGGGGCCGCCGCGTCCCACACCAGCCGCCCGGCCTTGTAGGTGCGCTGGGGCAAAAAGTCCTCGGCCCGCTCGGAGAGCAGCACCATGTCCGCCAGCCGGCCGGGGGCAAGGGCCCCCCGGTCGTACAGCCGCATCCGCCGGGCGCCGGTGTAGCTGGCGCAGTAGACGGCCTGTTCCAGGGGCATCCCCAGCTCTACCGCCTCCCTCGCCAGGGCGTTGAGGTGGCCCCGGTCGACGAGGGCGTCGGCCATGGTGTCGTCGGTGACAAAGGCGGTCTGCTCGTAGAGGCGGTTTTGCACGATGAACTCCACCACCTCGGGCAGCAGCATCTTCCGCTGCAGCTCGAAGAACATCCCCTTAAAATAGCGGTGCTTCACCTCCTCCAAGTCGTGCTCGGTGTGGTCACTGTCGATGCCGGTGAAGAGGTAGCGGGAGAGGTCGATCCCCTTGAGGCGGGGGCAGTGCCCCTCCAGGGGGAGCGCCGGGTCCCGATCGCGCAGGTAGCGGGTGAAAACGTTGGGCTTGCAGTCGGGCTCGCTTAGCACCCCGCGGGTATTCATCACCTCGCCCAGGCAGGCGATGCGGGGGTCTTGGAGCAGCTCCTTCAGCTCCTCCAGCCCGATCTCGCCGCCGGTGGTCTCCAGCGCGGCGCTGGTGGAGGGCACCGAGCTGGGGATGCCGCAGAGCACCTCCACCGCGCTGTCGGGAGCGGCGTCGAGGATGGCGCGGATCCCCTCAAGCCCAAAGACGTTGGCGATCTCGTGGGGTTCGCTGACGATGGTGGTGACCCCGCAGCGGGCCAGGTAGTCGGTGAAGGGCAGCGGGGCGGCCATGCTGCTCTCGATGTGCATGTGCACGTCCACCAGCCCGGGGATCAGGCAGCGCCCGCCGCAGTCATAGCGCGCCGGGGCCGAAAACTCCTCCAGCCCCTCCTCCCCCAGGCCCACGTGGAAGATCCGCCCCTCCAAAACAGCCAGATAGCCATGGAAAAAGCGCTGGAAATAGCTGTTGTATATCCGGGCGTTCTCGAGGATCAAATCAACTGGATACACGGCATACCACCCTTTCTGCAAACAGGCGGCCCGTCGGGGGCCGCACATTCCTTCTCTTTCCTGCATGATAGCACAGCGGCGGCCGGGGGGACAAGGGCCGCCGCTTGTCAATTTGCCGGGAATGCCGTACACTCTCTTCAGGGGGACGCACAGCCGCGGCCCCAATCCAATTTGACCGGCGGGGTGAAGCGCGTGAAAACAGATCGTCTGGTGGGCATTTTGACCTACCTCTTGCAGACCGACCGGGCCACCATGCCGGAGCTGGCGGCCCACTTTGAGGTGTCTCGGCGCACCATCCAGCGGGACGTGGATGCCCTCTGCCGCGCGGGCATCCCCCTGGTGAGCACCCGGGGCGGCGGCGGAGGGGTCGCCATCATGGACGGCTACAAACTCGACCGGCGGCTGCTCAGCCCCGGTGAATTGCAGGGCATCCTCGCCGGGCTGCGGGGGCTCGACAGCGTCAGCAAGACCTCCTCGGCCGAGCAGTTTTTGCAGAAGGTTTCCGCCCGGGGGGAGGCCCCCCTCTCCCCCGACGGCGACCTGGTCATCGACCTGGCCTCCTTTTACAAGGACAGCCTGTCCGAAAAAATCGAGCTACTGCGCCGGGCCATCGCCCAGCGGGAGATGGTACGCTTTCACTATTACTACGGCAAGGGCGAGGCCGACAAGCGGGTGGAGCCCTACTCCCTGGTCTTCAAGTGGTCGGACTGGTACCTCTTCGGCTTTTGCACCCAGCGGCAGGATTTCCGCCTCTACAAGTTGGGGCGGCTCTGGGCCCTGACCCCCGCCGGGGAGGGGTTTTTCCCCCGCCCGGTGCCGGCGGAAAAGCGCCGCTTCGGCAGCCAGATGCGCGATGACTACCTAGTCACCGCCCTCTACTGCCCGGCGGCCAAATACCGGCTGGTGGAGGAGCGGGGCCCCGACTCCTTTTCCGTCGCAGAGGACGGCCGCCTGCTGGCCCGCTGGGGGTTTGCCGGGCCGGAGGAGGCCCTCGCCTGGTTCCTCAGCTTCGGCGACGGGGCGGAGGTCATCGACCCGCCGCAGATGAGGGAGCGGGTGCGCGAGGAGGCCGAAAAAATCGCCGCCCGCCACCGCTGAATAGGACAGGCTGTTGTCCTGTTCGCCCTGCTACGATAGGGGGGAAATGACGGCGGACCGCCCAGAGGGCGGCCCGCAGAGGAGGCGTCTTTGGTGGTGGAGCCCCGCTGCGGCCTCTCCTGTACCGGCTGCACCTGGGGGAGCGCTGCGGCGGCTGTATCGAGATCGGCGGTCCCCCCCCCCTTTCACGGGGCCTATCCCCTGGCCCGGTGCCGCCAGGGCAGGGGCCATCCCCACTGCGGCGGGTGCCCCGCCTTCCCCTGCGCGCTGTCGGCGCGCCATTCCAGCGATCCCGCGCACGGCGACACCCCGCACGGCGCCCGCATCGGGCGGGGCCGGGCCTGGGCCGAAGAGAAGGAGGAGAGAAAAGCGGTGGAAATTTACAGCTACAGCGACTTTGTCGAGGGGCTTTTGGCGGCGGGGTTTGCCCTGGGCGGCAGCAACGCCGAGGGCATCTACACCCTGGTGCCCTGGGACTGGCGGGAACAGCCGCCCTACGACACCCCGGTGCGCTGGCACACCGGCGACCCCGAGACCGACCCCTGGGAGTGGCGGATGCGGGTGCTGACAGAGCGCGACGACATCGCCTACGGCAAGGTGTTTTTCAAAAAGAGCGGCTACATCACCCGGGCCTGGTACCCCTATTTCCTCGCCGCCCGCCGACAGGGGCGGACCCTTTTCGAGGCCTACGAGGAGGGACAGGTCAGCCGGGAGGCCAAGCGGGTCTACGAGGCGCTGCTGGAAGCCGACAGCCTCCCCGCCCACGAGCTCAAGCGCCGGGCCGGCTTCTCTTCCCAGGAAAAGGCCCCCTTTGAGCGGGCCCTGACGGAATTGCAGATGGGGCTTTACATCACCGTCTGCGGCCGGCAGCAAAAGCGCTCCCAAACCGGGGAGGCGTACGGCTGGCCCTCGGCCGCCTTTTGCACGGCCGAGCGCTTCTGGGGCTGCGGCCTGTTTCGCGAGGCGGCCGCCCTCTCCCCCCAGGGGGCGGAGGAGGCCATCGCCCGCCAGGTCTACCGCCTCAACCCCGAGGCGCCCCCCAAAAAGGTGCAGAAGTTCATCCGCGGGTAGGACCAAAACAGGGCGGCCCGGGAAAGGCGACATCGCCTTTCCCGGGCCGCTTCTCCGTCACCAGCCGTAGCGGCCGCCGATGAAGTCGACAAAGCGCTTGGCGCTGGGGGAGAGGGAGACGTCCCGCAGCTTGCACCAGCTGATGTGCCGGGGCGGCAGGGAGAAATCCACCGGCAGCTTCACCACCAGCCCCCGGCGCAGGTAGTCCTCGGCAAACTCCTCGATGGCGCAGCAGACCCCCAGGCCGATGCGGGCGAAGTCCAGCAGCAGGTCGTGGGAGCCCAGCTCGATTTCCGGGGAGATGGGCAGCCCCTGCGCGGCAAACCAGTCGTCCACCAGCCGCCGGGCGTTGGACTTGCGCTCCAACAAGATCAGCGGCAGGGCCGCCACCTCGGCGGCAGCGAGGGGACGCTGGGGCAGGGGGTAGCGGGGCCCGGCCAGAAAGGCGTCGTGCACCCGGAAAAAGCGGTGCTCCTCCACCCGCTGGTCCCGCACCGGGGAGTTGACAAAGGACAGGTCCACACTGTGCTCGGCCAACATCTCCACCGCCTCGATGGAGGTGCCGTTTTGAATGACCAGCCGGATGTGAGGGTACTCCCGGTGAAAGCGCTCCAACTGGCCCAGGATCACAAAGCGGGAGATGGTGTCCGACACCCCCACCCGCAGCTGGCCCTGCTCCAGGTTCTGCTGCTCCCGCAGGCTCTGCTGCCCCTGCTCCAGGGTTTTGAGGGCGGCGTCCACATAGCCGTAGAGCAGCTCCCCCTCGCTGGTGAGGGAGAGCCGCTTCCCCCGCCGGTCAAAGAGGGGGACCCCCAACTGGCTCTCCAGGTGTTTGACCGTCTGGCTCACCGCCGACTGGGAGACAAAGAGCTTCCCCGCCGCCGCCGAGAAGCCCCCCTGCCGCGCCACCTCGCGAAAGACCCGATAGTGTTCCAGCTTGACCTCCATACTATTAGACCACCTTATAAATCGTATTATGAAAAGATATTTTACTTATATATACAATTGCATTATACTGGTAGAGCAGTTGTTTGTAAACCGGGCTTTTGGGCCCGCCAAAAAAGGAGAGGCAAGATGAGTAACTTCGTAGGCACCGTATCCAGAGGGATCAAACTTCCCATCGTCAAAGAGGGGGACGACCTGGCCGCCATCGTGGCTAAGTCGGTGCTGGACGCCGCCGCGGGCGAGCCCTTCGCCCTGCACGACCGGGACGTGGTGGCCATCACCGAGTCGGTGGTGGCCCGCACCCAGGGCAACTACGCCACCGTCGACGACATCGCCGCCGACGTGCGGGCCAAGCTGGGGGGCGAGCACATCGGGGTGGTCTTCCCCATCCTCAGCCGCAACCGCTTCTCGGTCTGCCTCAAGGGGATCGCCAAGGCCGCCAAAAAGGTGACGGTGCTGCTCAGTTACCCCTCCGACGAGGTGGGCAACCACCTGATCGACATCGACCGGCTGGAAGAGGCCGGCATCAACCCCTGGAGCGACGTCCTCACCGCCGAGGAATTTCACGAGACGTTCGGCACCGTGCTGCACCCCTTCACCGGGGTGGACTACCTGGACTACTACGCCCAGGTCATCCGCGAGTGCGGAGCCGAGCCCCAGATCGTGCTGGCCAACAAGCCCGCCGCCATCCTGCAGTACACCAAGCGGGTGCTGGCCTGCGACATCCACACCCGGCAGCGCACCTGCCGCCAGCTGAAGGAGGCCGGGGCCGAGGCGGTCTGCTCCCTCAGCGACATCCTCAACCAGAGCGCCGGCGGCTGCGGCTACAACGAGCAGTACGGCCTGCTGGGCTCCAATAAGGCCACCGAGACCTCGGTGAAGCTCTTCCCCCGGGACTGCGACGCCTTTGTCCAGCGGGTGGCCGACCTGCTGCGCGAGGGCAGCGGCAAGCAGATCGAGGTCATGGTCTACGGCGACGGCGCCTTCAAAGACCCGGTGGGCCAGATCTGGGAGCTGGCGGACCCGGTGGTCTCCCCCGCCCACACCGCCGGGCTCGACGGCACCCCCAACGAGGTCAAGCTGAAATACCTGGCCGACAACGACTTTGCCGACCTCAGCGGCGAGGAACTGCAGGCCGCCATCCGCGAGCGCATCGCTCACAAGAAGGACAAGCTGGTGGGCGACATGGCCGCCCAGGGCACCACCCCCCGCCGGTTGACCGACCTCATCGGCTCCCTGTGCGACCTGACTTCCGGCAGTGGCGACAAGGGCACCCCGGTGGTGCTGGTGCAAAACTACTTCGACAACTACGCCAAATAAGGCCCGCCACACGGCCTTGAGAGGGCGCCCGAAAGAGGGCGCCCTCTCTCTGTTTTACCCCCCAAAAAGGGCGTGGCATTGGCTGCACAACTGTGCTATACTGAATTTATATACGCCGGGAGGAGGTGGGGGGTCGCTTTGAAGTACAGACGACTGTTTGCCGCCGCGCTGGCCGCCCTCACCCTCCTGAGCGGCTGCGCCAAGGACAGCCCCCAGCGGGAGGGTCACCCCGCCGGCAACTACCAGCGCCCCCCGGTGGCCGAGGCGGTCTTTGACGGCAGCGACGCGGTCTCGGACGGGGGGGCCGACATCGACCTGACCAACCTGGGCGAGGGCTATGTGGCGGTGCGCGCCCAGCACAGCGCCCGCCTGAAATTTCAGGTGATCAAGGGGGAGGAGACCTACAACTACGACCTGGCAAACGACGGCACCCCCTGCTTTTACCCCCTGCAGATGGGGGACGGCGAATACACCTTTCGGGTGATGCGAAACACCACCGGCGACCGGTATGCCCAGCTCCTCTCCACCGCCCGGCAGGTGCAGCTCACAAGCGAGTTCGCCCCCTTCCTCCGCCCCAGCATCCAGGTCAACTACACCCCCCGGTCCGCCTGCGTGGCCAAGGCCGCCCAGCTGTCGGCGGAGGACACCAGCCAGATCGGGGTGGTCAACAGCATCTACGACTACATCGTAAAAAACATCCGCTATGACGTGGAGAAGGCGGAGACCGTCCCCAAGGGCTACACCCCCGACCCCGACGAGACCCTGAAAAGTGGCACCGGCATCTGCTACGACTACGCGGCCCTGGCGGCCGCCATGCTCCGCAGCCAGGGCATCCCCACCAAACTCGTCACCGGCTACGTGGCCCCGAACGACCTCTACCACGCCTGGAATTTGATCTATTTGGAGGAGTCGGGCTGGATCGCGGTGGAGTTTCAGGTGGAGGCCGGCAACTGGGTGCGCATCGACACCACCTTCGCCGCCGGCGGGGCGGACCTAAAGGATTTTGTGGGCGACGGCAAAAACTATGTCGACCGCTATGTGTACTGATATGGGCGCGAGAAAAAGAGGAGGCGGCAGATGAAACAGACGCTGTTGAACGACCTGGAGCTGAGCCTGTTTTGCGAAAATCTATCCATGATGCTGGGGGCCGGCATCCCGTCCAGCGAGGCGCTGGAGCTCTTTTGCGAGGACATGGAGCCCGGCCCCTTTCAGGAGGGGGTCCGGCGGGTCTTGGACTGCCTGGAAGAGACCCACTCCCTCCCCGGCGCCCTGCGGGCGGCGGGCTGTTTCCCCAGCTATTTGAGCGACATGGTGGAGGTGGGCGAGATCGCCGGGCGCACCGAGCAGGTGCTCAAGCGGCTGGCCGCCTACTACGAGGGGCAGGACGCCCTGCAGAAAAAGCTGCGCAGCGCCGTGGTCTACCCCACGGTGATGCTGGTTTTGATGACCGCGGTGATGCTCTTTTTGGTCTTTGAGGTGCTGCCGGTCTTTTCCGGCGTCTACGCCCAGCTGGCGGGGGACCTGACCGGCTCCTCCGTCGGGTACATGTCGGTGGCCAAGGGGGTCGCCTGGGCGGTGCTGGTCATCACCCTGGTGCTGGCGGTCCTCCTCTTGGTGGGGCTGCAGATGATGAAGCGCCCCCGGGGGCTGCAGCGGCTGGCCGCCCTGGCCCAGCGCCTCCCCCTGACAAAGGGGGTCGCCTACCAGGTGTCCCTGGCCCGCTTCACCTCGGCCCTGAGCACCTTTTTGGCCAGCGGGGTGGACACCGACCGGGCCATGGCCGTCTCCAGCGAGATGGTGGACCACCCCCTCTTGCGCGCCAAACTGGCCCGCTGCCGGGAGCGGATGGAGACCGGCGAGGGGTTGGCCCAGGCCATCTACGCCGAAAAGGTCTTCCCCTCCCTCTACGCCCGGATGCTCGTCAGCGGCTTTCAGAGCGGGAGCGGCGAGGAGTCGCTGGCCCGCCTCACCCGCCTCTTTGCGGAGGAGTCCGACCGCCAGATCGACGGGGCCCTCTCGACGGTCGAGCCGGGGCTGGCGGCCTTCCTCACCCTCTCGGTGGGGGTCATCCTCCTGGCGGTCATGCTGCCCCTCATCGGCATCATGGGCGCCATCGGCTAAAGGGGGGCTTTGCTGTGTACACCTCGTTTGCCCAGCGGCGGCGGTCCAGGCGGATCCGGCTGCTCCTCCTCGCGCTGGCGGCGCTGCTGCTGGCCGGCTGCCTGTTGCTGCTGCCCAGGGTACAGGGGGATCTGAGCCGGCAGTCGGCCGCCTCGGCCGAGGCGGCGGTGCGCCGGGCAGTGGTGCAGTGCTACGCCGTCGAGGGGGCCTACCCCGCCGACTTGCAGTACTTGGAAGAGCGCTACGGGCTGCAGATCAATCACCGGCGCTACATTGTGGACTACAACATCCTCGCCCCCAATGTGGCGCCCCAAATCACCGTGCTGGAAAAAGAGAGCTGACGGCGAGAGCGACCGAGGAAAGGGGGAAACCGGTGTGAAAAAAAGGCAGGCGGGAAGTCAGTTCGCCTCGGTGACGGCCGTCTTCTTCTCCTTTTTGCTGGCGATGCTGCTCCTGGTCATCCTGGGCTCTTCCAGCTACCGGGACACGGTGGCCGGGATGGAGGGGAACCAGGCCGCCCGAGCCGGGCGCGCCTATCTGCTGACCAAGCTGCGCAGCGGTGACCAGGCGGGGATGGTCGCCGTCGAGACCGGGGCAGCAGGGGACGTCCTGGTCCTCTCCGAGCGGGCGGAGGACGAGGTCTTTGAGACCCGCATCTACCTGGCAAACGGCAACCTGGTGGAGGAGTACCTCCCCGCCGGGGAGGGGGGCGACCCCTCTCTGGCCCAGGTGGTCTGCCCCGCCGGGCAGTTTTCCGCCCGGCGGGAGGGGGACACCCTGCACCTGCAAATCGACGGAAGCGCCTTTTCCTACGCCCTGCGCAGCACAGAGGAGGGAGAGCCATGAGCCGCCGCAACCGGAGCGCCGCCTTTTATGTGGAGACGGCCATCACCCTCTTTTTCCTCCTCTGCACCGCCGCGGTCATCGCCCAGCTCTTCTCCACCGCCCTGCAAAACAGCCGCCTGGCCGAGGAGATGACCCGGGCCGAGTTCGCCGCCGAGGAGGAGGCGGAGCGGCTGGCCGCCGCCCCCACCCTGGGGGATTGGGCGGCGGTCGTGCAGGGCGCCGGGGCCCAGCTGACCCGAGACGGGGATCGCTACACCGCCCGCCTCCCCCTCGGGGAGGGCGACGGTTGGGTGCTGGTGGAGCTGCAGGCAGAGGAGACCGACGGCGGCCGGCTGGCCCGGGCCCAGATCTCCGCCGGGCGGGGGGAGAAGGCCAGCTTCTCCCTGGAGACCGGCCGGTACTGGCAGGGAGAGGGGGGACAGCCGTGAGGCGGCAGACAGCGGGCCAACAGCCGGTCAAGACCGGGGCCCTGACCATCTTGCTGGTGGTGATGAGCATCTGCCTGGCGGCCCTGGCAGTGCTCTCCCTCACCACCGCCGCGGCCGACCGCAAGCTGGCCGAGCGCAGCGGCGAGACCACCCGCACCACCTACGCCCTGGAGCTGGCGGGCCAGCAGTGGCTGGCCCAGCTGGACGTCCTCCTCCTCGAGGCGGGAGACCAAAGCCCCGCCGACTTGCAGGTCCTGGCCGCCCAGCGGCTGGATGGGCAGCTGCGGTGGGAGGGCGAGACCCTGGTCGCCACTCTGGGCGACCAGGGGGAACGGCAGCTGCAGCTCACCGTCGAACTGACCGGCGGCGAGACCCGCTACCGGGTGCGCGGCTGGCAGGTGATCACCCCCTGGGAGGGGGACGGCCCCCAGGGCGATCTCTGGGACGGCCAGAGCTAGGGCCGTCAACGCAACAAACGAGCCGGGAGGTATCAGGCCAATGGACATCACAGCAATTTTAAAGCAGGCGGTGGACTGCGGGGCGTCGGACATCTTTGTCATCGCCGGGCTCCCCCTCTCCTACCGGCAAAACGGACACATCGTCCGCACCGAGGGGGAGCGGCTGATGCCCGACCGGACGGCGGCGGTGGTCAAGGCCGTCTACGAGATCGCCGGGAAGGAGCAGTCCCCCCACTTCGCCCTGGAGGGGGACGACGACTTCTCCTTCTCCATTCAAAACCTGGGGCGCTTTCGGGTGAACATCTTTCGCCAGCGGGGCAGTCTGGCGGCGGTGATCCGGGTCATCCGCTTCGGCCTCCCCCGGCCGGAGGACCTGCACATCCCCCCGGTGGTGATGCAGATCGCCGAAAAGACCAAGGGGCTGGTGCTGGTCACCGGCCCCGCCGGCAGCGGCAAGTCCACCACCCTGGCCTGCATGGTGGACCACATCAACCAAAACCGCGAGGGCCACATCATCACCATGGAAGACCCCATCGAGTACATCCACCGCCACCAGAAGTGCATCGTCACCCAGCGGGAGATCACCAGCGACGCCGGCAGCTATGTGCGGGCGCTGCGGGCGGCCCTGCGGGAGAGCCCGGACGTCATCTTGCTGGGGGAGATGCGCGACTACGAGACCATCGAGGTGGCCATGACCGCCGCCGAGACCGGGCAGCTGCTCTTCTCCACCCTGCACACTACCGGGGCGGCCAACACCATCGACCGCATCATCGACGTCTTCCCCGCCAACGCCCAGCAGCAGGTGCGGGTACAGCTGTCCATGGTGCTGCAGGCGGTCGTCTGCCAGCAGCTTGTCCCCACCCTGGACGGGGCGCTGGTCCCCGCCTTTGAGATCATGCTGGTCAACCCCGCCATCAAAAACATGATCCGGGAGCAGAAGAGCCACCAGATCGACTCGGCCATCTTCGCCGGGGCCGACCAGGGGATGCGCACTATGGACCAAAGCCTGCTGGAACTCTGGAGACAGGGGGCCATCTCGGCCGAGACCGCCGCCATGTACTGCCTCAATTTGGAGACCATGCAGAAAAAGCTGCAGGCCGGCCGCTAGGCCCGCGGGAGAAAGGAGCATTGCCGTGAACACACTGACTGTCCGCCTCTTTGGGGGGCTGCGCGCCGTGCAGGGCGACCGGGTCCTGCTGGAGAGCAAGGGCCGCCTGGGCCGCCCGGCAGAGGCCTTTGCCTACCTGCTGCTGCACCGGCAGGAGGCGGTGACCAACGAGCAGCTCATCAAGGCCCTCTGGGAGGACGAGGACCTGGAGAACCCCGCCGGCGCCCTGAAAAACGCCATCTACAACCTGCGCAAACAGCTGCGGGACGCGGGGCTGGAAGGCGACTGCATCCGCAGTTCCAAAAACCGCTACCAGTTGACCCCCGGCTTCCCGGTGGAGCTGGACACCGAGGAGGCCGAAGAGTGCTATCGCACCATCACCCGCCCCGGCGTGTCCGACGACGACCTCCTCCGGGCGGGAAGGGCCCTCTTCTCCCTCTACTCGGGGGACCTGCTACAAAACCTCCCCACCCAGCGGTGGATCGTGCAGTACAACGTCTACTACCGCCGCCTCTACCTGGACGCGGTGGACAGGGTCTGCACCCAGCTGCTCAAAGACCCCTCGCGCGAGCACTGCGAGGAGGTGCTGGCCATCTGCCGCAAGGCCAACCTCATCGAGCCCCTGCAGGAGCCCATCTACCTCTATATGTTCACCGCCATGCAGCAGCTGGGGATGAAGAAGGCCATCCTCAACTACTACCCCATCACCGCCAACCTCTTTTACGACGAGCTGGGGGAGCGACTGTGCGCCGAGATCCGCCAAATCTACTTCTGGGCCAGCGAGGGCACCAACCTCATCGAGCAGGACCTGCAGCAGATCCAGGAGGACCTGGCCGAAATCACCAAGGACCAGCGCCCCATCCGCGGCGCCTACTTCTGCCCCTACGAGATGTTCAAGCACATCTACCACATGGTGGCCCGCAGCGCCGAGCGGGCGGGCAACAACGTGGTGCTGCTCCTCCTGACCCTCACCAAGCCCAGCGGCGGGGTGCTGCCCAAAGACCTCAACGTCACCGCCATGCTCAAACTCAAGAGCGCCATCTCCCGCGCCCTGCGCAAGGGGGACGTCTTCTCCCGCTACTCCAAGAGCCAGTACATCCTCATGCTCTCGGTGCGCCAGTTCTCCGACGTGGAGATCATCACCGAGCGGCTGCAGAAATGCTTCGCCGCCGAACAGCCCCCCAAAGGGGTGCGGCTGCAGCCCAAAGCCCGAGAGCTCTCCCCCATCGTCTAGAGATACCGTTTCCTCCCCGCCGCCCCGGACGCCGCCGTCCGGGGCCTTTTTTGTCCCCCCCCTCGCCCGCCTGGACGGCGCTTGCCCCCTCGCGCTGGCAGCCGGTAAAAATTCTTTCTTCCTTTTTTGTAAAAATTTCGGTTTCGTGACCGGTTCTGTGACCGCCCACCGATAGAATGGGGACAGAAACAAAGAGAGTGCGCCCTTCCAGGCGCTTGCAACACTGCAGTAGAGGAGGAAATTCACATGAAAAAACGAGTGCTGGCCTGCCTGACCGCCCTTGTTTTGGCACTGGGCTGCTTTCCCGCCACCGCCTTTGCCAACAAGCCGGAACCCGGCATCGGCTCTTCTTCGGTCACCGAGCAAAATTCCAAGTATGACACCGAAGTCAAGTTCGACCACAAGACCTACTCCCTCACCGCCCCCCACAACATCGAAACCGTCACCTACAAGCTGACTGCCTCCCTGGCCGCCAGCCCCGCCAACCTCTCCCTCAAAAACGGGGAGAGCGGGGACGTCGCCTTCACCCCCTCGCTGGAAAACACCGTCGCCAAGACGGTGAGCGACAAGGGCTTCCAGCTCGGCTACAAGCTGGTGCGCGCCTCCTACACCGACACCTACTATGACATCCACCACATCGACTACACCTTCACCCCCACCGGCCGGGGCGAGACGGTGCACACCACCGTCAACTACCCCCTCGACGGCAACCACAAGCTGGAGGGCTGCGGCAACGGCTACTGGGTCGAACAGCAGTTCATCCTCGGCGCCGGCGGCGGCAACCACGTCGACTTGAAACCCGGCACCAGCTACAAAGTCTCTATCAAAGTGTACACCAGAGACCGCAACAACATCGAACACTCCCTCATCGCCTGCCCTGAAGTCGACAACTTCGGCAGCGTCACCGTCCCCGAGGCCTATGCCACCGAAATCGGCAAGACCGACCTGAGCGGCAGCTACCTGACCTTTGCCGGCAACGAGAACTTCGGCGTCTCTCCCCAAGGGAGCGAGAACACCTACACCGTCACCAAACTGCAAAACAACAACGCCTCGGCGGTCCTCACCGCCCAGCTGCACCTGAAAGACGGCACCGTCGTCGCCAGCGCCGACGTGGCTCTGGGCGGCCCCCGCCTCAACACCGTCACCTTCCAGGTGGACGAGAGCGCCGGCTCCATCGCCAGCGGCAAACCGGTGCAGTCGGTCTACGGCGCGGGCAATGTCAAGGTCCCCACCGTCAATGCCAAATTCGGCTACGTCTTCACCGGCTGGGCCGCAGAGGGCAGCAGCAAGATCGCCATCGGCCCCAACCAGAAAAACGTCAAAGCGCCCCTCGCCAGCGATATCACCTACGTGGCCCAGTTCGTCCAGCAGACCAACGTGGTCTCCATCTTCTATGAAAACAGCGCCACCGGAGCCCCTCTCGGCCAGGTGAGCGAGCTGGTGGGCGACACCGAACAGCCCCTGACGCTGATCGACGAGCAGCACGACAGCCTCCCCGTCGGCAGCGAGTACACCCTCCCCACCGCCAAGACCCTGGTGGGCTACACCTTCGAGGGCATCTACGACAACTACGGCAACAAGGTGACCGCCGCCGCGGTGGAGGTCAAAGGGATGGCCAACCAAAACGCCTACTTTGTCCGCTACACCCCGGTCAACTACAACGTCACCCTGCACTTTGACAGCGCCGCCGGCTCGGTGGAGAGCGAGTCGATCTCGGTCCCCCTCTACGGCAAGCTGGCCGCCCCCGCCTTCAGCGCCAACGAAGGCTATGTCTTCCACGGCTGGAAGCTGCCCGACAACAGCGCCTACGACCCCTCGGTCCGCATCACCTCCGACCTGGAACTGACCGCCGACATCACCCACCTGTCCTACCCCGTCACCTTCCTGCCCGGCGAGCACGGCGCCCTGGAAGGGGCGCTCGACCAGCAGGTCTACCACGGCGAAGCCGCTGTGGCCCCCACCCCTGTCCCCAATGAGGGCTGGGCGTTTGCCGGCTGGGACACCGACTTCTCGAAGGTCACCGGCAAGCTGACCGTCACCGCCCTCTGGGAGGAGAAGACCTTCACCGTCACCTCCCAAATCAGAGACACTGACGGCAACCCGCTGGAAAACGTCTCGGCTCTGCAGGGCGACCAGGAGTCCCCTGTCACCCTGGAAGACAGCTCCCTGCCCGTGCAGGAGGGCACCGTCCTCCACGGCATGACCGACCGCCAGCTGTTCCCCACCCTCATCGGCTATGAGGCGGTGGGCGTCTACGACAAGGACGGCAACCTGCTGACCACCGACCCCAAGGTCACCGGCGACAACACCTACACCCTGGTCTACCGGGCCAAGGAGAACACTGTGACCTTTGTCCTGCCCGCTGCTGCCGGCAGCCTGGAGAGCAGCACTGCCAGCGTTCCCAACTACGGCAAGCTGGCCGACCTGCCCACCCCCGTTATGAACGACGGCTACACCTTCCAGGGCTGGGCCGACAAAGACGACAACCTCTACGACATCAACACCCGCCTCACCTCTGACATCGAGCTGACCGCCCTCTTCAACCGGGCCTCCTACACCGTCACCTTCCTGCCCGGCGAGCACGGCACTGTCTCTGGCGACGCCCAGCAGACCATCTGGCACGGCGAGGCCGCCGTGGCCCCGCAGGCCACCCCCGACGAGGGCTGGGAGTTTGCCGGCTGGAGCGCCGACTTCTCGAAGGTCACCGGCGAGCTGACTGTCACCGCCCTCTGGCGGGAAATCAAAACCGAGCAGCCCGTGAACCCCACCCCGGACAATGAGGAGCCCCCTGTGGGTCCGGTCAACCCCACCGTTCCGACCAATCCCACCGTTCCCACGAATCCCACCACTCCGGTCAACCCGACCAACCCCGCCACCCCGGCTGTCACCCCCGGCGGCAATACCCCCGCTGACAACGCGCCGGCCAATAACACCCCGGCCGACCAGGTGACCATTCCCGACAACGAGACCCCCGAGGCCCAGACCCCGGTCGACGGCCCCACCGAGGAGATCCTCGACAACGAGACCCCGCAGGCCCAGGCCCCCGGTGCTGACCGCATGACCCTGCTCGACCTAATCGGCGCCGCCGTCGCCCTGATTCTCGCCATCGCCGGTGCTTTGAGCAAAAAGCGCACCCTCGGCAAAAAGGGGATCCTGGCCGGCCTCGCCACTCTGCTGGTCGTCCTCTTCTTCGTGACCCAGCCCATGGTCTGGCGCTTCCGCATCGCCGACATCTGGACCATCTTCTTCGCCGTCGGCATCGCCGCTCAGGCTTTCACTCTCCTCTTCAAGAAAGATGAAGAGGAAGAAGAGGCCCAGGAGAACCGCTAATCGGTTCAGGCGAACCCACATTTTCGGCAGTCTTATCCCAAACCGGATAAGGTGATAAAAAGAAGCCCCTGCCGCTCTCCCCAAAAGGAGGGCGGCAGGGGTTTTCTGTCGAGCGGGGCAGGGCTTCTCCACAGGGCGGACAGAGAGCAAGGGCAAAGGACAAAGAGCCAATAGCAGACAACCAAATTTTTATCTAAAGGCCCCCGCCGCGCCCTTTCCCCCCTGCGCGCTCCTCCCCTTTGGCGGACAGACCAACCAAAAAGAGGGCCCTGCTGGAAGGGCCCCCTTTTGTTCTTGATACGCTTTAGTGAAACGACACCCCCCAGCTAAGCCGGAGAGAGTAAAGAAACTTTCAATTCAAGCATCGAGCGAAACGAGAAATGAGCAGGGATCTCACTGCCAAAACGTTTTCTTAGTGCGCAATTGCTCGTTTACGGGCTGTGGGGCAGATGATGCAGGCGGAAGAATTTTCGTGCCTCTTGAGGGGTTTGTCGGCGGTATGCCCTTCAACAAGCTCTTGGCCTTGCAGAGGGGCCTGACTCTGCAAGGGGGAAATGCCTACCGCCCGCCCCTGCCGCCGGTCTTTTTCTGCTCCAAAAGGCGGACGTAGACCACTTTGCTGTTGCCGTCGGCCGAGCGGATACCCTTGATGTCCAGCATCCCCAGGGACTTGAGAAAGGGGGTCAGCTTTTTAAAGCCGAAGTTGCGTACGTCAAAGTCGGGATAGCGCTTGGTGAGCACGCTCCCCAGCTCGCCAGTAAAGGCCCAGCCGTCCTCGTCGGAAATCTCCTCCACAATGTTGCGGATGGCCTTGCGGATGGTCTTCTGCGAAGTCATCTGCTGGGAGCCGCCAGTGGCGGGAGCGCACTTGGCGGTCTCGGGCGCCTCGGCCTCCGCTTCCAGCTGCTCCGTCTCCTCGCTCTCAGCCGCCCGGGCGGCGGTCTCGGCCAAGATTTCCAGATAGCGGAACTTGTTGCAGGCGCTGATAAAGGGCTGGGGGGTCTTTTTCTCCCCCATCCCCACCACGTACATCCCCGACTCCCGCAGGCGGGCGGCCAGCCGGGTGAAGTCGCTGTCACTGGAGACGATGTAGAACCCCTCCACATTCCCCGAGTAGAGGATGTCCATGGCGTCGATGATCATGGCCGAGTCGGTGGCGTTTTTGCCGGTGGTGTAGCCGTACTGCTGGATGGGGAGGATCGAGTTGTCCAGCAACAGGCTCTTCCAGGACTGGAGGAGCGGGCTCGACCAATCCCCGTAGATGCGCTTGTAGGTGGCGATCCCGTCGCTGGAGACCTCGTCGAGGATGCACTTGATGTATTTGCCCGACACGTTGTCGGCGTCTATCAGGACGGCAAAGCGCCGGTCCATGCTGTTTTCCATATAATTCCTTCCTTTTCCCTTGATACTTTCCAGTATACACCATTCCCCGCGCCGGATGCAATCGAAAAAGGCCGCCGGGGAAAAGACGAGACCGGCAGCTGCCGTCTCGCGGGCAAGCCAGACGGCCGGCTAGACGGCTCGGCCAATTGGATCTGCGGCGGAAGACAAAAGGAAGGGCCTTCTCAAAAAGCAGCCCCCCCTCGTCCGCACGGGAAGAATTAAAAAGGACGGCAAATGCGCCCAAGGCCATTGGCTGGGAACCTCCATCCGACGCCTTTGGCCCCAATTGCCGGAAAGGACAACCAAACGGCATTGTTTTCAACCCCTGTGTTTTCCGCTCGAAAGCGAAACTTCGCCCCATGCCAACCCCTCATCGCAAGCTGGCTGTGGCTACGGCAACTTGCAGACGGTAGACGGTGGAGTTGGCAGAGGAGACCCAGTGGTGGAAACCCGGCGACAGGGATCAGACAACAGAGGCCCAGCGGCAGGAACTCGGCGACAGAGACCCGGCGGCAGAGATCTGGCGGGAGAGACCCGGCGGCAGAGATCTGGCGGGAGAGACCCGGCGGCAGAGATCTGGCGGGAGAGACCCGGCGGCAGAGATCTGGCGGGAGAGACCCGGCGGCAGAGATCTGGCGGGAAAGACCCGGCGACAGAGACCCGGCGACAGAGACCCGGCGGCAGAAGCCCGGCGGCAGGACATAAAGACAGCTATCAGCTAACCGACGGGAAGCTACCGCGGTGTTGCCGCTGTCTTTATGCCCTCCCCTCACCCACTCTCCGCCTGTTTTGATGGGCGGTAATCACTGTATAGCTGTGTACATTTACCGTTATGGTGCAGCCGTCAATTTGCACATACCAGTTCTTGCCTGTCCTGGTGATGACGGCACCGGGAGCGGCTATCTTCTCCCGGCACCACTCGAGCACCTCGCCGGTATCCAAGGCCAGGTTCTTTTTGATTCGCACATCCCCCCCCCGGCGTGGTGTGCAGTCTCTCCAGATGGAAGAGCAGGTCCCCCGCCTTCTCCGCCCCGCTCAAGCGATTTCGAAGCTCTGCGAGCGAAAGTCTGTGTAGTAGCGGCCTCTGGTCGCCACAAACTTCAAAACGCAGTAGTCCGGATCGGTCACCCCCTCGGGGTAGTAAAGGGTGTCTCCCTCCCGCCAAATCATCTCCTTGCTGGCGGGGTCTTCCAACACCTCCATGCGGCCGACCAGCATGACCCCTTGAAAAAGGCGGCTGTCGCAAAAGTAGATGCTGGCTTTGGAGGTCTTTCTGTACTGGGCCACCCGCATGGAAGAGGTGTTGGTGGTAAAGTAAAACTCCCGGATGCCCACCCGCTTGCGGGGCGGGAGCATCGCCTTCATATGGGGAAAGCCGTCCTTCGAGACGGAGGCGATAAAGGAGACCCCTTGCCGGTCAATAAATTCTCCAAGCGTTGTTTCAACATCGCGCAACATCTGTCTGTCCTCCCTCTGTCCGGTATGGCAAGCGTTCTGCCGGCCAACTGGAAACTCTATTTTTTTGTTTGGTTTTCTCTTGAGGGCGAGCAGCCGAAC
Source organism: Acetanaerobacterium sp. MSJ-12 (assembly GCF_018917875.1). Taxonomy (NCBI): domain Bacteria; kingdom Bacillati; phylum Bacillota; class Clostridia; order Eubacteriales; family Oscillospiraceae; genus Acetanaerobacterium; species Acetanaerobacterium sp. MSJ-12. Next base: position 30,311 of record NZ_JAHLPK010000004.1, read on the forward strand.
AAAATCGTCAACCATCGAAAGGTCGGTCGGCTCAAACATCACCCATTTCCCGTCGCGGTAGGTTTTCGCCCTGTCGTAAACCGCTTGAACCCGCTGAGAGTACTGTTCCCGCTCCGCCTCAAACGCCGCCTGCTCCTCCTTCCCGAAAATCACCATAAGGCCAATCGCCTTCTCCCTTGCGTACAGTGCGCAGAGCGTTCTGCCGCCTCTGCGGTACTTGTACTCGTAGGTCCACGCCCTGCCGCCGCTGTTCCAGAGGCGGTCCATATCGTATTTCTCGTCGATGGCGGCGCACAGCGCGATCCAAACATCAAACAGGGGCCGACCGACCAAGGCGGTCATCTCCTCTGCATTCGGCACTCTCTCCAGCACGGCATCCCACTCCTCACAATATTCAAATTTTCCTCTTCCTCTTTGCCCTCGCGGTCTCCCGACAGCGGGCAGCCAAGGCGTTCGCCTCTCTCGCCGCGATCCGACCCGTGTGCGACGGCCCCGCTCTCCCGCAGAGTTCGATACCCGGTGGAGGGCAGGGTCCCGTCGACCATTCCACATCGCCTCTGCACTCCTCCAGCGGCCTTTTCCCCAAAAACCATTTTGGCCGCGGCCGAATCCGCGGGTAGGGGGCAAAAACCGTCTCCTTTTTCGGGCGGGGGAAATACGCGGTTTTCTCTCTTCTGACTGTCTTCCAGCCCTCCCTCCTTTACCGGCGACAGGCGGCCCGCAGACTGTCGGCCGTCAGCGTTTTTCCGCGGCGCAGCATCTCCACTGGTGTGCCGGTAAACACCACCTCTCCCCCGTTTTTGCCGCCGTCGGGGCCGATGTCGACGATCCAGTCCGCCTGTTTGATTACGTCCAGGTTGTGTTCGATCACCAGCAGGGTGTTGCCGCGGGAGACGATTCGGTCAAACAGCTGCAAAAGGGTTTGAATATCTGACGGGTGCAGCCCGGTGGTCGGCTCGTCCAGCACCAGGATGCCGCCCTTTTTCCCCAGATTTTTGGCCAGCTTGATGCGCTGCCGCTCCCCGCCGGAGAGGGTGCTGAGCGGCTGGCCCAGCGACAGGTAGGAGAGCCCTACCCGCTGCATCGCCTGTAGGCGCTTTTGAATCTTTGTGCCCTCAAACACCTCCATCGCCTGAGAGGCGGTCAGGGCCAGCAGCTCTACGATGTTTTTTCCCCTGTAAGTGCAGGCGAGCGCCTCCTCGCTGTACCGCGCGCCGCCGCAGGTCTCGCACTCGGTCACAATCGGGTCCATGAAGGCCAGTTCGGTGACGATGACCCCCTTGCCGCCACAGACCGGACAGGCCCCCGCGGAGTTGAAGCTGAACAGCCCTTCGGGCTTGCCGTTTTCCCGGGCCAACAGCTTTCGGATGTCGTCAAAAAAGCCGAGATAGGAGGCGGGGGTGGAGCGGCCGGTGGCGGTGATAGGCTTTTGGTCGATCACGACCACCTCCCCCTCGTACTGCCTGGCAAACACCTGGGTGATGAGGGTGCTCTTGCCCGAACCGGCCACGCCGGTCACGGCGGTCATGACACCCAGGGGGATGTCCACATCCACCCTCTTTAAATTGTGGAGACAGGCGCACCGCACCGGCAGGCTGCCCGTCGGCCGGCGGGGCGTCTGCTTCACCGGCAGAGAACAGCGCATGGCCCGCGCCGTCAGGGTGTCGGCCTGTAACAGCTCCCGAAAGCTGCCCTCAAACACGATTTCCCCGCCGTTTTGCCCAGCCAGGGGGCCCACGTCGATCACGTGGTCCGCAATGGCGATCACATCCCTGTCGTGCTCCACCACCAGCACCGTGTTCCCCTTGTCCCGCAGCTGCCGCAGGAGGTCGTTCATCCGGTATACGTCGCGGGGGTGCATGCCGGTGCTGGGCTCGTCAAAGATATAGGTCAGGCCGGTCAGACTGCTGCCCATGTAGCGCACCAGCTTCAGCCGCTGGGCCTCGCCGCCAGAGAGGGAGGGTGTCTCCCGGTTTAGGTGGAGGTAGGGCAGGCCGATTGCAATCATCCGGTCCAGCCCCTCGACGATGGTCTGCACCAGCACGCCCACCGCCTGGTCGTCGATCTGCAAGAGGACCTCCCGCAGCCGCGTCAACTCCATCTCACAGAGGTCGGCGATGGAGTAACCGTTTATCTTGCAGGCCAAAACCTCCGCGTTCAGTCGCTTTCCGCGGCAGTCGCCGCAGGCCACCTCGGTGACCAGCCGGCGCGATTTCTCCCGGGTGTGCTCGCTCTTATTGCTGATGTCCCGGTTCAAAAGCGCCTTTTGGTACCTGTGATACAGCCCGGTCACCTTTGGGTGTTCCGGCTCTCCCCCGCCGTCCCGGGAGCCGTACAGGAGAAGGTTGTACTCCTCGCGGGAATACTCCCCAAGCGGCTTGTCGAGGTCGAAGAGCCCCGACTGGGCGTACTGCTTCCAGTACCAGGAGCCGGGGCGAAACAGGGAGTCCCTTACGCAGCCCTCGCTCCAGGACCTGTCCGGATCCAGGATGGCCTTCACGTCCACCTCTGTGACCTTGCCCAGGCCGGAGCAGGTTTTGCACATGCCGCCCGGGTCGTTGAAGGAGAAGCGGGAGGCCGGGCCCACGCGGGGCCGCCCAACTCTGGAAAACAGCAGCCGCAAGCTGGCGTACAGCCCGCTGATGGTGCCCACAGTGGAGCGGGCGTTCCCGCCCAGCGGCGACTGGTCCACCACCACCGAAGGGGTCAGATCGTCGATTCGCTCCACAGTCGGTTTGGGGTACTTCGGGAGCCTGGCGCGCACAAATGCCGGATAGGTGGCGCTCATCTGCCGCTGGGACTCGGCGGCAATGGTGTCAAAGACAATGCTGGATTTGCCGGAGCCGGACACGCCGGTAAACACCGTGATCTTCTCTTTGGGGATTTTGAATGTGATGTGTTTCAGGTTGTTCTGGGTCAGTCCGTGCACAGTGATGTCGGCCATCTGTCGATCCCCCGCTCTCTCATCCGTCTGTCGCAGCGCCCGTTTTTGCAGAGCGCCACCGATTTTCAGTATAGCAGGTAAATCTGACCCCTTCATGACATATTTTGCGCGGTTTTGTACGGTCCCACTGGCCGCCGACAGTCTGGGCGCACGGCACTTTTTGCCGCCCGGACACCCAACTTCCAAAAATGTACCGCCATTGTGGAGGGCACAGCTCCGGGCAGCGGAGGGCACAGCTCCGGGCAGCGGGGGGCACAGCCCCGGACAGCGGGGGGGGCACAGCCCCGGACAGCGAGGGGCACAGCCTCGGCAGCGGGGGGACATAGCCCTGGCAGCGGGGGACATAACCCCGAGCAGCAGGGAAGTATGGCTCCGGGCTGTGGGGAGCATGATCTCGAGCAGCGGGGGACATGGCCTCGGGCAGTGGGAAGTACATTCCCGGACTACGAAGGGACACAGCCTCGAACGGCGGGGGCATGGTCTCGGGCAGCGGAGAGTATGGTCTCGGGCAGTGAGGGGCATAGTCTCAGACTGCGAAGGGACACAGCCCCGAATGGGGGGGCATGGGCCCGGGCTGTGGGAGACAGCCTCTCCCTTGCGGAGTTGAGAACGGTCTCTGCAAAATGCGACAGGGAAAGAGAGTCTCGGGACCCTGCCGGTGCAGAATATGCTCCTTTAACAGAAGGTTCGATGGGGTGTCGCCCCAAGTTTGCCCCGGCAAAGGCGACGGCCGGGCAGAGCTACAGCAAAGCGGGGCGGCAAAAGCGCCGCCCCGCCCAGGGTGTCAAGCCGGTTTGGGTTGCTGAAATCACAGCCGCCGGGGTCCCTCATTCGCCCCCTCAAAGGCGGCTCGCCAGCCAGCGCAGCGCCCGCTCGTGGCGGGCGGCGATCCCGGTGATGTGGCCGCCCGGATTCCACTCCAACACGCACTGGTCGGGGGTCTCCAGCCGCCCTTGCAGCTGTTTACAGAGGGCGCGGGTACAGTCCCCCACCGGGGCCAACCGCGCCATCCGGGTGTGCTCCTCCCCCTCCCCTAAAGAGAGGTAGAAGAGGTCCCGCCCCCGCTGTGGCAACTTCTCCTCGGCGTACTCTCGCCAACCGTCGTACCAGAGGGAGCCCGAGAGGCTGGCAAAGGCCGCAAAGGGGGCGTTCGGTTGGGCCGCCGCCCAGAGGGCAAAAAGTCCCCCCAGCGAGTACCCCAGCAGGGCCGAGCGCTCGCTGTCGGCCCCCAGGGCAGCCTCTGCCGCCTCCTTGGCCCGGCAGAGGCGGGGCAGGTATCCCGCCGCGCCGCCGACAAAAGGCCTGTCCCCCTTTTTCAGGTTGGGGGCGGGCCAGGGGGTGTAGTCGTCGTCCCGGTTCCCGGTGCTGTGCAGCACCAGGGCCAGGGGCGGCAGGGCATCCCCCTCCCCCTCCAGCCCGGCCAGCAGTTCGGGCAGCATCCCCTCCACCATCTTGCCATCCAGCAGGTGAGCAGCGGGCATCCCCCGCTCCCAGCGCGCGGGCAGATAGCAGCGGGTCCCCTCCGGGCCAGTGCGCAGCGTTCCCTTCACAGAGCATTCCTCCCTCCCGGCGCGCCAGATCGCGCCGGTTTTTCTCCAGTATACCCCTGCAGACAGGGGGGCGCAACTCCCCCTCACTGCTCCGGGCAAACCCGGCAGATGACCTGGCTGCCCGCCACGAAGAGGACTCGCACCCGGAATATATCGGGCACCTGGTCGTAGAGAGGCAACCGGCGCTCATGTGCCCACTACAGGTCATCCTCTCGGCGCGCCAGACTGCGCCAATTTTTCTACAGTACCCCTGCAGACAGGGGGTGCAACTCCCCCTTACTGCTCCGGGCAGACCCGGCAGATGACCTGACTGCCCGCCACGAAGAGGACCCGCACCCGGAATATATCGGGCACCTGGTCGTAGAGGCGGCCGGCGCTCATGGTCCCCTTGGCCACCGTGTAGGGACTGTTGGCCAGATACCCCGCCTGACAGCTGGGGGACACCCCCACCCAGACGGCTTCGGCGTCGTGCGGGTTCTGGGGCTCTTTTTTGCAAATGAGCACCTGTCCGGGGGAGAACACCTCCGCGCCCAGGTAGTGCTTTCCCCCCACGACGGTCACAAAATGCTTTTTCTTCATCTGTGGTCCCTCCTTTTTACGCGGCCCGGTCGGGCAGCATCCAGCCGTCCCGCAAGTCCCGCAGGGCCTCCTGCTCGGTGTCGGCGGAAAACTGAAACCTCCCGCCCCTGTCGTACACTTCCACATGGCCGTTCACATAGCGAATCTCGCAATCCATCTTCCGTCCTCCTCACAGGTCGTCGGTTTTTGTTCTCTCTGGTACCAGTATACAAAACCAACTGTCCCATAAAACGGACTGTTTTTCTTATTCCCCCCCACTGGGCGAGATTCTTTCTGGAATGCGACAAAAAAAGGAGACAGCCTGCAGCTGTCTCCCCTCTCTATTGTTCCCCTTCCCCCTCCCCATAGGGGGCCAAGGTCTCTCTGGCGTAGCGCAGGTAGGCGTTTACCGCCTCTGGCGGCTCGAGGATGCGCGCCCCGGCCCCCAGGCCGAAGAGCCAGGACCAAAATGGGGGGCTGACCCGCACCTTGACCCGCACCGCAAACCCCTCTCCCACAGGGCGCAGGGGCGTCTCGGGGCCAAAGCGGTCGGCCACCACCCCCGCCAGAGCGGGGGCAAACCAGAGCAGCAGGGTCTCCTCCTCCCCGCCGAACATCCCAAATACCCCCTTGGAGTAGGCGCCCATGTCGAAATTGGCAAAGGCGTCCGCCCCCTCCCGGGGCATCTCCGGCAGTGGGCGGATGTGGGCCATCTTGTCCACCCGGTAGTGGCGGATGGCCTCCGCTCGGCTGTCAAAGGCGATGAGGTAGTAGTTTTCGTCGTCCCAGGTGAGGGCCCAGGGGCTGACCCGATAGGACTGCCCGTCCCTGCGGGCCCGGCGGACAAACCGCCTCCCCCCGGGGGCCAGGGCCCACTCCTCGTAGACAAAGGAGACCTGCACCCCCTGGGAGATGGCTCCGTGCAGGGCGTCCACACTGAAGTAGACCGCCTCGTTTTCGGTCTTGACCCGGCCGGCCACATAGACCTGGCGCTGCAGCTGGCGGGCCTGGTGGGTGCTGCAGAGCCCCTCCACCTTGCCGATGAGCTGGTCGGACTTGCGCCGGGTGATGAACTTGCAGGCCTGCACCGCGTCCACCAGCAGCTTCAGTTCAGGCAGCTGAAAGGGGCGCTCGGCCACAAAGTAGCGCCGTCCCTCCCGCATCACGTCCAGCCCGTAAAGGCGCAGGGTCTCGATGTCGTCGTAGAGGCTCTTGCGCTCGGCGGCCAGCCCCCGCCCCTCCAACTCGCCCTGCAGCTGGGCCAGGGTGAGGCCGTGCTCCTCGTCGGTCTGGCGCAAAAGGATCTCCCGCAGGGCCAGCAGTCGGCCCTTCTGTCCCCCGCTCTTGGCCACAGCCCTTCCCCCTCTCTACTCGCCGATGATCTTGATTAAAACCCGCTTGTCCCGCATCCCGTCAAACTCAAAGTAAAAGATCTGTTCCCAGGTGCCGAAGTCCAGCCGGCCGCCGGTGATGGCGCAGACCACCTCCCGCCCCATGACGGTGCGCTTGAGGTGGGCGTCGGCGTTGTCCTCAAAGCCGTTGTGGTCGTACTGGCTGTAGGGCTTTTCCGGGGCCAGCCGCTCCAGCCAGCGCTCGTAGTCCCGGTGGAGGCCCGCCTCGTCGTCGTTGATAAAGACGCTGGCGGTGATGTTCATGGCGTTGACCAGGCAGAGCCCCTCTCTGACCCCGCTCTCGTCGATGGCCTGCTGCACCTGGGGGGTGATGTTCACCAGCCCCCGCCGGGCAGGCAGGTGAAAGTGCAGCTCTTTGCGGTGGGATCTCACAGCGCTCTCTCCTCTCACTTCTTCTGCAGCCGGCGGCAGAGCTCCGGGTCGGGGGTGACATAGGCCGAGTAGTTTTGCTCGAACACCACCATCCCCGGCTTGGCGCCGGCGGGTTTTTTGATGTTTTTCACCAGGGTGTAATCCACCGCCACCTGGGCGGCGTCCCCGGCCTTGGAGTGGGTGGCGGCGATGGTGGCCGCCTGGGTGAAGGCCCGCACCGGGATGGCGTCGAAGTCCTCCCCCCCGGTCAGCAGGATAGCGTGGCTGCCGGCGATGTCCTTGGTGTGAAACCAGATATCGGTCTTCTCGGCCAACTTGGTGGTGAGCTGGTCGTTTTGGGTGTTGTTGCGCCCCACCAGCAGAGTGTAGCCGTCGTCGAGGACAAATTCCAGGGGGCCGCGCATCTTGGGGCGGTTCCCCTTCTTCCCAGCCCGGCGCAGGTAGCCCTGGTCGCAGAGCTCCTGGCGGATGACCGCCAGCTCGTCCTCCCCGGTGGCCCGGGTCAGGCTGTCAAAGACGCTCTCTAGGTAGCGGATCTCCTCCTCCCCCTGTTCGATGAGGGCCTTGAGCTTCTCCTCGGCGGTGCAGAGCTTGCGGTATTTTTTGTAGTATGCCTGGGCGTTCTGGGCCGGGGTCAGCCGCGGGTCCAGGGGGATCTCCACCGTCTCCCCCGCCTCGCTGTAGTAATTCGTCACCTTGGCCACCCGGTCGCCCTTCTGTATTTGGTAGAGGGCGCTCTGCAGCAGGTCGCCGCGGACCCGCAGCTCCTCCCGCTGGGCGCAGGCAGTCAGCTCCTCCCGCTGGGCGCCCACCCGGCGCTCGATGCGCTCGATGCGCCCCATCAGCAGGTGGAAGAGGTCGGCCGAGCGCTGCTTGACCCGGTGGTAGGCGTCCTTCCCGGTGTAAAAGGCGTCGAGCATCTCCCCCAGGGTGGGGTAGCGGCGGGTCTCAAAGGGGTAGCCGAACTGGTGCAGCTCCATAAAGGAGAAGTCCTTGGGGGCCTTCTGCGCGTCCAACACCACCGTGGGGGTGCAGTCCCCCGAGGTGACCGTCTCCTGCATCTGCCCCAGGAAAAACCGCAGCCGGTCCAGCTGTGCAGAGGTGAGTTCCCCACAGGGTCCCCCCTTGGTGACGTAGTGTTCGATTTCCCCCGCCACCACCGGCGAGATGCCGGCCAGGGTCTTCATGCAGGCCCGGTGCAGGTCCCCGTCAAAGCGGGCGGCCACCGCCTCGGCCAACTCCTCCTTGCTGTGAGAGAGGAGCCAGAGCTTGTTCTGGGCCGGGGGGAGGGTGTACTTCCCGGTGGGCAGGATCTGCCGCACCGAGGACATGCTCATGTCCACCCGCTTCACCGCGTCCAGGATGGTGCCGTCCTCGGTGAGGAGGACGATGTTGGAGTGGCGGCCCATGATCTCGATGACCAGACTCAAGCGCACCGCGTCGCCGATCTCGTTGCGGCAGTCAAAGTCCAGAAAGGCGATGCGCTCCCCCTCGGGCTGGCGGATGTCCACCAACCGCCCGCCGGAGAGGTGTTTGCGCAGCAGCATGCAGAACATGGGCGGGGTGGCGGGGTTGGGATACTGCTCCCCGGTCAGGTGGATGCGGGGGGCATCGGCCCGGGCCGAGAGAAAGAGCTTTCCCCCGATCTCCCCCTGTCCCGAGAGGGTGAGCACCAGCTCCTCCTTCGAGAGCTGGTGGATCTTGGTGATCCGCCCTCCCAGTACCTTTTGGCGCAGCTCACCGCAGAGCAGGTGAAGGGTCAATGCGTCCAGAGCCATTAGAAAAACACCTCCACATCTCGCTGGGCCGAGGGGAAGACCCGCTCCACCCCCGCCCCTTCCAGCAGCGCCTGCAGGGCGGGCAGCACCACCTGCTCGGTGGCAAAGTGGCCCGCCGCCACCAGGGTGATCCCCCGGTGGGCGGCCTCCAGAAACTCGTGGTACTTGCACTCGCCGGTGAGGAGGGCGTCGGCCCCCATGGCCTGGGCCTCCTCCACCATGCCGCCGTCCATGGCCCCACTGCAGAGGGCCACCGTCTCCACCGAGCCCTGCCCCAGGGCGCAGCGCACCCCGGGGGCGCCCAGGGCGGTCTTTACCTGCGAGGCAAAGGCCGCCGGGGCCAGGGGTCGCGCCAACCGGCCGATGCGGCCCAGCCCGTCGGGGCGGAAGGGGGCCAGCTGCCCCAGCCCCACCGCGGCGGCCAGACAGTCGTTGACCCCGCCCTGGGCGATGTCCAGGTTGGTGTGCATCGAGATGACCGACAGCCCCTCTGCCGCCAGGCGGTGGGGCAGCGACCCGGCCTCCAGCCGGCGCAGACCGCCGAAGATGACCGGGTGGTGGGTCACGATCAGGTTGGCCCCGTGGGAGAGGGCCAAGTCGATGACCCCATCGGTGACGTCCAGGGCCAGTTCCACCCCCGTCACCGCGGCCTCGCCGTCCCCAATCAAAAGACCCACATTGTCCCAGCTCTCGGCCAGGGCGGTGGGGAAGTGCTCCTCCAACAGAGCCAATATCTCTTTGATGCGCATACCTATACTCCTTCTCAAAAAAGCGGGCTCGCCCGCGAAAATCTTCCATTCAGTGCGACCCCTGCGGGGCACGAACGGCCTGTGTGGCTCCCCTCCGTCTTTGGCCGCGGGGAAGGCCCAGCTCGCCACCCCCGCCCCACGGGGTGGAAAGGGGGACCAAACGGTTGGGGGAGGGTAGAGGCCGAGCGGGCCCTCGGCCGCCTGTCTTTACTGCGCTCGCAGGCTCCACCAAGACCGGGGGCACAGGGCACAGCGCCGCCATGCGGTTATTATACCACAAGCGCCGCGGGATTTGGCCGCGGCGCAGGGGGCAAACGGCATTTGCGCACCCGCCTGACCATCTTCGACATCATCGCCACTGTGTGGCTGGTATACCGCAAGCGCCGGGCACGCCGCGGGATTTGGCCGTGGAGCAGGGGGCAAACGGCGTTTGTGCGCCCGCCCGGCCATCCCCGGCATCATCGCCACTGTGTGGCTATTATACCACATCCCTCGCCAAAATCGTAGACGGCGGGGAGACGGTCCCGCCGGAGATCCCCGGGCTGGCCCCGCCCGTTTCACCGGCCGGCCTTGTGGCGGCCGAGCGGGCATGGTAGAATGGGAAAACACCAGTTTTCACCGGGCGGAGGAAGCGCGCACATTCCAGAGAACTGCTCGGCGAGCACGGCGCGAATGGGCAGAGATAGGAGGCCGCGGCCTGCAACAAGGCTATTTTCAGTAAATTTTCCATTGATTTCGCCCTCCTGCGCCATCCTCGAGGAGGTCCCCGACAAAGGGCCGCAGCGTTGCCGGAAGGCCAGAGAGATGGGGCCGACATCGCGCTGTTTTCCGAAATGTGGAGCAGCGAATACAGCATCTGCGACCGCCCTGTGGGCGAGTGGCTGAACGACGCCGTCCCGGCGGACAGCGCCTTTGTCAGGGCGGTCGGCGACCTCGCTGGAGAACTGGGGACGGCGATCGGCATCTCCAGTTTGGAGAAATGCAGCCCCCTCCCCCGCAACTCGCTCATTCCATTCCACCGATTGGGAGAGCAGCCATTCGTCTACGCCAAGGTGCACACCTGCGATTTCGGGGCAGAGAAAAACCCGGCGCCCGGCGGGGACTTCTGCGTCGCCGAACTCGACACCGCCGGCGGCGAGGCGGGTGTGGGGGCGAGGAGGGCATTTACATCGCCGAACTCGACCTCGAGCAGCTGCGCAGTTACCGCGAAAAGGGGGGGCGCGGGAACGCGTAGCGGCGACCCCAAAAATATGGCCTTCTAATCGACACGGCAATCGCGCCATCCTCCCTCCGGGACGACCGCCGGGGGGAGGGAGAACAGGCGGCCATTTCCCCTTTGGCGGAACGGTTGAGGCCCCCATCTCTGCCCTTCGCCCCTTGCCCTTCACCCTCTGCCGAAGGGCGGCCCTAAGCAAGGAGCTGCCCTCGGCAGGACAGCCATTTGAGAGGAGGAGACGACAATGAACCGAGAAGACTGCCCGTGCAAGAGGAAAAAATGCAAGCGGCACGGCGATTGCGAGGCCTGTAGAGCCCACCACGCCAAGTCCAGGCGAAAGCTTCCCTGCGAACAGGGGAAAAAGCCCCTTCCCCCGCCGGAGAACAGCGCCGTTTAAAGGGCGGGCTCCCCGCCAAGCGGGATGACGGGATGACCTCACCCGTCCGGTATCCGGCGCGGCAATCCCCTTTTCAAGGGACGGGGGCGGCTTTCCCTTCCCCTTGCCTTACACCCCCACCTCGCCTTGGGCGCGTTTAGAGGAAAAATTTACAAACAGGGGCCGCTCCCTCTATGGGAACAGCCCCTGTTTTTGCCTTCATGGCGCAGCCGGCGGAGACGAAAAGAGGGAGGGGGACCGCGCCCCAGCCCGGCGCGGCCCCCCTTTTATCACCCCAGATCCTCCCGCCGCTGACTCAACAGCTCGTCGGGGAAGCTGTCGCTGCAGAGGCTCCAGTGCTCCCCCCAATCGTCGCTGGCAAACCAGAGGGCGGTCTCGGCGGCGTCCCCGTCGTCCCCTTGGGCCACCGGCAGCAGCCCGTACTGCCCGTCAAAAATCGGCGGCTGCACCGCCCCGTAAACCCCCTCGTACTCGGCCGGGAGGGCCACTTCACACCGCTGCCAGCTGTCGCCCCCGTCGGCGGTGCGGTAGAGGCAGGGCAGCCCGTTTTCCGGCCGGTAGCAGAGAAAACCCACCTTCTCGCTGACAAATTTGGCGCCGATCACCAAGCTGGTCTTTCCCTGCGCGGCGGGGGTGGCGGTGGGCCGCCAGGTCTTTCCCCCGTCGGCGGTCAGGTAGACGCTGCAGCCCTCCTGGCTCATGGTCCGACCGGCGCTAAAGACCGCATAGCCGCCGGTGTCGCTCCAAAAGCCGATGGCGCGAAAGCGGGTCTTCGCCCCCGACGAGGCCACTGCCGACTCCTCCCAGCTCGCTCCCCGGTCGCTTGAGAGCAGGGCCTTCAGCTCCTCGCCGTCCTGGTAGAAGATGGCCGTCTTCTCCTGGGTGACCCAAACCGCCCCCGGCGGCACAAATTCCTGGGCCTGTTGGTCGGGGCTATACAGTTTGGCCACTGCCAGCGGGCCCTCCACCCATTCCAACCCGCTGTTGTAGCTGATTTCCAGAGTGGGCTCTTTCTGGTAGAGGCCGGTGCGGTACTGGCAGCGCCCGTCCCAGCCCCGCTTGGCCTGAGCTGCCGCCGCATCGGCCTGGGCGGCGCTCAAGGCGTAGTCGGGGCCGTCGTAGGGGGGCAGGTCCCCGGCCTCCACCAGGTCGCCCAGTTCAGTGAGGGCATACCCATCCGCCCCGTAGCGGACGATCCGCATCTGCGCGGTGCCGCTCTGCCCGTCGTCCAGGCAGCCGGCCAGCAGGCCGGGGGCCCCCGCGTCGGCCAAGAGGGTGAACCCCAGCTCAGCGGTATACTCCCCCCGCCCGCCGGCCAGCACATTCCTGGGGTAGCCGGGGGTCAGCTGGGCCCCCTGGCTGGCAGCGTATTGGATCAGCAGCTGTTTGGCAATGTCCAGCAGCCCGGCACTGTCTGTCTCCACCGCGGCCAGCGCGCCCTCCGGCGGCTGGGCGGCGGTGACCGGCGGGGAAGAGACCTCCCCTTCCGGCGGAACGCCATCCCCACTCCCCTGCTGACAGCCGGTCAAACAGCCCGCCGCCAGCGCCAGCGCCAGCAGCCAGACCCACCCTCTGCATCTCTTCACAGAAATCCACTCCCTCTTTCCATATTGCGGGGAAAATCGGGGCGCAAAAGCGGCCTTCCCACCAGTGAGACTGGCCGGGAGGGCCACCTGTTACACACTCAGTACAGCTTTTTGATCTCCACGATCAGCTCTTCGATGTTGGCGGCGTCCTTCCCCTGGGCCAGCAGCCCCTGTTTCTGGCTGTAGAGCTGCCCCAACACCTTTTCGTAGTAGAGGGCCCGCTCCTCCCCCGCGCTCAAGGGGACTAGGCCCACCAGGCTCATGAGGGGGGAGATCCGCTTGGGCTCCCCGCTGTAGGTCGCCAACATCACCGTGTAGACCCGGCCGCGGTCGCAGACCACCTGCTCCTTCACCAGCTCAAACCCGGCCTTGTACAGGTCGATGCGCAGCTGGCCGGCCCGGCTCATGGGCTGCAGCACCAGGGTCTTGCCCGGCGCCCGCAGCCGCTCGTCGGCGAGGACGATGCTGGCAATCAGCTCGCCCCCCATCCCCGCGGCGATGACGGTGTCGGTCTCGGGCACCCCCTGCAGCCCGTCGGTGCAGATGCAGCTCACCGCCAGGCCGTTTCGCTCGGCCAGCCGCCGCGCCTTCTGCAGAGAGGGCTCTGAGATGTCGCAGGCATAGCCCTTGGTGACCCGCCCGCTCTCCACCAGGTGGCAGATCAGGTAGCCGTGGTCACAGCCGATGTCGGCCGCCGTGCCCGGGGGCACCAGGGCCGCCACTGCCTGCAGCCGCTTATCCGGCAATCGTATCAACTGCTTCTCCTCCCCTCTGTGCGTCGGTTTTGTCCATCTGTCTTTGCATGGTCTTCATCAGGAAGTTGCTGATGTACTGGCTGGCCCCCAACACCAAAAGCCCGGTGATGGTGGCCACGGTGGTCTGGGGCAGCATGGAGATGACCGCCATGCCGGCCGCGCCGCCAAAGCCCATGCAGAACTGGGAGAGGGTGATAAACTCCCCGCTGAGACCCTGGCCGCCCGGCGTCTTCTTCACCGACAGGTAGAACATGCTGGTGTAGCCGTTGTCCAGCCAGCAGCCGAAAAAGCTGTTGACCGCCGAAAACAGGAGGATGGTGGTCACGTCCATTCGCCAGTAGAGGGAGGCGGTGGTCGCCACCAGGACACTCACCGAGATGTGCAGCAGCTTCACCCGGTTCTCCCGCTTCATCAGCCGCCCGCAGACCCAGCTGGCCAGGATGGCGCTGATGCCCACCAGCACGTTGTTGACACCCACCAACAGCTCGCTCTGGATGATGCGAAAGAGGAGGATGTTGAGGAAGAAGTTGAACACCCCTGAGCGAAAGCCCTTGATCAGCTCCGAGGCCACAAACATCCGCCAGAGGGGGGAGCGCACGGCGATCTGCGCCATCTTCTTGTACTGGGTCTTTTGCGAGTTGAAGGTGATGCGGGGCATCCGCACCACCTTGTACATGGCCACCGCCGCCACCGCCGCCGAGAGGCCGAAGACCACATAGTAGCCGGTGAGCCCCTCAAAGCGGGAGATGAGGAAGCCCGAGAGAAAGGGCATGGCCAGGCTGACGATCCCCCTGGCAAAGGCCATGAAGGAGACGGTCTGGTCGGTGTTCCCCTCGCTGGAAAATTGGGAGACCGCGTTGGCGTAGGTGATGAAGAAGAACGACTGCCCCATGGCCGCCAGAAAGGCGATGAGCACCACAAAGTCGTCCAGCCGGTTCATCACCGTGAAAAAGGTGACATACATCACCAAAAAGTCGGCGATGGCCACCGTAAAGGTGAATTTGGCCGAAAAGCGCCGCATGCAGGCCACCGTTGCCACGGTGAAAAAGGGGCCCAAAATGGAGACCACTGTATTGTAGAACATGGTGACCCCGCTGTCCCCCGTCAGCTTGATAAACAGGGTGTTGATGAACATGGTGTGCAGGTTGGTGAAGACGAGATAGCACAGATAGATCTGCAGCACCTTCAAAAAGTCCGGGTTGAGGCCCTCCATCCCCAACATCTGTCGCAACCGGCTGTTCTTTGCCACACAAACTCCTCCTCTTTTTTCAAAGCGCCGTCTCCGGCGCAGGCGCAGCCGCATGCGCCCAACGGGAAGGGGCCGCGAGACATTTGTCCCGCGGCCCCGCCCGTTATGCCTCTTTCGAGGCCAGGTATTGGTTGATGTTTGCCACCAGGGTGTCGCAATCCATCCCGTGCACCATACAGGCTTCGGCCAGACTCTCGCCCTGCGAGGCGGGGCAGCCGACACAGTGCATGCCGGCCTCCATCAAAATGGGGGCGATCCCCTCCGCGTCGATGCGCAGCAGTTCGCCAATCAAGATCTCGGGTGTAACAGTCATTTCGATACGCTCCTTTTGGTTGAAAAGTTTACCGAATGACTCTATTATAGCCTGTTCTCCCCCCCAACACAACCCCTGCAGGGACCATTTTCTCTGGTGTTTCTGTCACAATTTCACTTCCGTTTTCCGTGCATAAAGCCAGTTTTGATCCGTTCTCTCCTCTCTCTTATCCGCCCTTCCTCGGGGCGCGGCAAAACCCGTGAAGCGGTGGCGAGAGGGAGATTTTTTCTCGCCTCCCGTTTGTGCTGTTTCCTTTTTTAGTATACAATGGGAGAAAGCCGATTTACAAGTACGCACTTTCTGGTGCGCTACTCACCAAAAGGAGAGTCGCCCATGAGCCCCAGCCAGCGCCCCCTCAACGAAAAGCCCTTCCTGTACGCCATGTCCCTCATCGAGGGCAAGTGGAAGCTACACATCCTCTTCTGGCTCTGCCGGGAGGGGACGCTGCGCTACGGCGAATTGAAGCGGGCCCTCCCCGGCATCACCCATAAGATGCTCTCCGCCCAGCTCAAGGAGCTGGAGCGCGACAGCCTCGTCATCCGTCGGGAGTACCCCCAGGTCCCCCCCAAGGTGGAGTACCGCCTCTCCCGCCGGGGCCACTCCCTCATCCCCATCCTGATCGCCCTCTCCGACTGGGGGGCCGACCACCTGCCCGAAGATTGGGAGGCGTCCCCGAAGGGCACTGCTCGGTGACAGGCTCGTCCTCCCTGTTGTAAAAAGTGTCGATAGCAAGCTCGGCAAACCGGCCTCCGTCAAAATGGTCATAAAAAACAAACAAACGCAACCCGTACAAATTGCGCTTATTTATTTGCCGCCCGCCCTCATGGAAGTGCCCCTACCGATCAGGCGCATTCAACTGACCTCATAAATTTTCATTTGACGGGCTTTAACTCTTACAGCCAAGGCATAACCGGAGGCAGTATACAGAACGGATGTCCCGCAGGGTCGATCATCACCCGCCAACGGTCGTCATATTGGTACTCCGATATGCTTGCGCCGCACGACAAGGCATATCTCACCCCTTCTTCCACATCCTGAACGTGAAAATCCAAATGCGCCATTTGCTGCTGCTCATCTGGTGTCGCGGGCCACACGGGCGGCACATAGTCATCCACCTGTTGAATGGTGAGCCAAGTTGGCGTTCCTGTTTGTTCCAAATTTACTAAGACTGTATACTCTTCCCCCTTGAACCGCGTCCAGCCAAGCAATTTTTCATAAAATGCAGACAACTCGTCCGCATGATCAGAATCCAAAACGACATTCCATCCCACAAGATCAAGCGCCATTATACGATCCCCTCCCCATTTTCTAATCTGACAGGTACGCCTTGTCCGCCTAACGTGTACTGTTTTTCATGATACCTTACAGGCGATTCTTTCTCAAGGCAATGTGGTAAAATCAGCGGAGCTTTTAGCGGACACACCATATCTGCAACCGGGCCGATTCGACCCAACGCTTGACAGCCCTCCTTTCCCCTATCCCCATGGTAGGGCCCGGCCTTTTTGAAAGACGGTCTTGCCTGTGAAAAACTGCAAAGCGCTGCTGATTGCCGCCCTCCGTCCAGCTCTCTTTGTCACCCCTGAAACGCAGTCCCTTCTGCCCCGATCTGTTGGCCACGGCCGCCATTCCCTGTGAAGCCATCTCTCTTCCTTCATTGGCGACCACCTGCCCCCCCCCCTGCAAGGTGAGTTGGCAGGCCATCGGGCCGTTTCACTCCCCTTCCTCCCGACTGCATCGGCCTCTCCCCAATCGCCGGCAAGAGCTGCGCGCCGACGAAAAAAGCGTCGTTATCTCCCCGCGCCATGACTTTCCCATCCAAACGCAAAACAGCCCCCGGCCGCACAGATGGCGGTCGGGGGCTGTTCTCCCTTTTACAGTCGGTGCATAAACCGGCTCAAAAATTCTCTGGTCTTGGGGTTTCGGGGGTTGCCGAAAATCACCTCCGGGGTGTCGTCTTCGGCGATGAAACCGTCGAGCATGAAGACCGTTCGGTCGGACACCTCGCGGGCAAACTCCATCTCGTGGGTGACCACCACCATGGTCATCCCCTCGTGGGCCAGCTGTTTCATCACCCCCAGCACCTCGCCCACCATCTCCGGGTCCAAAGCCGAGGTGGGCTCGTCGAAGAGGAGGACGTCCGGCTTCATGGCCAGGGCGCGGGCGATGGCCACCCGCTGCAGCTGCCCGCCCGAGAGCTGGGCCGGCTTGGCGTCGATGTAGGGCACCATCCCCACCTTGTAGAGGTAGCGCAGGGCCAGCTCGCGGGACTCCTGCTTTCCCTTTTTCAGCACGTACCGGGGACCGGCCATGCAGTTTTCCAGCACCGTCTGGTTGGCGAAGAGGTTGAAGGACTGAAAGACCATCCCCACCTTGGCCCGATAGCGGTTCCAGTCAAAGCCGTCCCCGCCGGCCAGCTGGCCATGGTAGTAAATTTCTCCCCCGCTGGGGATTTCCAGCCGATTGATACACCGCAGCAGGGTCGATTTGCCCGAGCCCGAGGCCCCGATGACGCAGACCACCTCGCCCTGGTGTACCGTAAAGTCGATGTCCCGCAGCACCACATGGGTGCCAAAGGTCTTTTGCAGGTGCCGCACCTTGAGGATCGATTCCCGCTGCCACAGCTCCTGCAGGGCCGGGGACATCTCGTCCCCGCCCGGCCCTGCGCTCCGGCACTCCTGTACTGCCTGCCCGCTCATCTCACTGCCTCCTTTTGCATCTCTGCCTTCTCCCGGTCGCTCTCCGCCGCGATCGCCTTGAGTTCGGGGATGGAGGCGGGGTCTGCCAACTCGTAGTCCCGGGGGCCGTTCATCCGCCGCTCCACCAGGTGGAGCAGGGCGTTTGCCAGGGTGGTGAGCACCAGGTAGATGCAGCTGACCACAAAGAACACCTCAAAGTATCTAAAGTAGACGCCCGCCGCCGACCGGGCCGCGTAGAACAGCTCGTTCACAGTGATGACGCTGAGCACCGAGGTGTCTTTGATGTTGCTGACCAGGTAGTTGCCGATTTGGGGGGTGATGTTGCGAAACGCCTGGGGTACCACCACCGAGAGCATGGTCCTGCCGTGGGACATGCCGATGGCCTTGGCCCCTTCGATCTGGCCCGGGTCGATGGACTGAATGCCGCCCCGCACCGTCTCGCACATGTAGGCGCCGGTGTTGATGGAGACCACCAGCAGCCCCGCCATCAGGGGCTGAAAATGCACCCCGAAGATGGCGGCTGCACCGTAGAAGATCACCATCGCCTGCACCATCATGGGGGTGCCGCGGAAAACCCAGACGTAGAAGCGGATGATCGCCCAGACGATGTTCATTCCCACCCGCTTGAAGAGATTGTCCTCCTTGGTGAGGGGGACGGTGCGCACCGTCCCCGCCAAAAAGCCGATGATACAGCCCAGCAGGGTGCCCAGCACCGCCAGGTAGACCGAGGTGCCGGCCCCCTTTAAAAAGGCGACGCCGTACTTCTCGGCGATAAACGCCACCCATCCGAAAAATGTGGTGGGCAAATTCATGGTTTCTCTCCCCTTTTTCTTTGATCGCTCATCCCGTTACAAGGGGGCGCGCCCGCCCCACGCGAAAGACCGCTACTGGTTGACCGGCTGCACCTCGATGGCGTGGCGGAGCATCTCCTCCTTCTCCTCCTCGGTGATCTGGCCCAGGGCGGCGTTGAGCTTTTCCTTCACGTCACTGCGTTTTTTGCTGACGGCGATCCCCAGGTCAGTGTCCTCGTCGGAGAGCTGGAACCCGCTCCCCTCGGCCAGTTTGACCATGGCCAGGTCGGGGTTGGCCGCCACGGCCGACAGGGCGGTGGGCTCATCCATCAAGAGCATATCCACTATGCCCGACTGCAGCGAAACAATCATGGCCGGCACGTTGTCCATGGCGGGCATCTTGTTGACATTCGGGATCTGGTCGATGATGTCGTACCACAGGGTGTTGAGCATCGAGGTGCAGCTGGCGCCCGACAGGTCCTGCAGTTTGGTCTTGCCGGCGTACTTGCTGTCCTTTTTCACCAGGGCCACGATCTGGCTGCGGTAGTAGCAATCGGTAAAGTCCATCGAGGCCTTGCGCTCGTCGGTGATGCTGATGGCCGAGATGGCGCAGTCGATGGTGCCCGTCTGCACCCCCAGCAACAGCCCCTCCCAGTCGATCTTGTAGGCCTCCATCCGGTAGCCGGCCTTGTCGCAAAGCTGCTTCATCAGCTCCACCTCAAAGCCATAGGTGTACTCATTGCTGCCGGTGATGGGCACCGCCCCGTTGGAATCGTCCAGCTGGGTCCAGGTAATGGGGGCGGTCATGCACTCAAACCCGACCTTTAAGACTGGGCGGTCATCGCCGTTTGCCGCAGACTTGTCCCCGCAGCCGGTCAGGGGCAGGCAGAGCGCCGCCGCCAACGCCATAGCGATGATTCGTTTCCCTTTCACGATAAAAACCTACCTTTCCATCTTGCCTTTCGGCAATGCCACTTTCCAATAAGGCCGGGGGCGAGTCAATCACCCGCCCCCTCACCTTTGCCTGTATTATAGTGACTTGCCCCCTTCTTTTCAATGCGCTGGGGAGAGGTTTTATGCTATCTTAACGATTCCACTGCCATTATTTACATTGTATTCCATCATTGGTTACAAAATATGCGATTTCTTCCCTTCATTCCTTGACCCCCTCCACTTCCCTGGCCCCCCTTTGACCCGCCAGTTTTGCCAGACGGCCGGCCCTTTCTAGGCCCTCCGCTTTTGCTCCCGCCGCTCTCCGCTCCAGCTGCCGCGAAGGCCGAGCAGGCCAAACCATCCCCCTATTCCAACTCCTCTGCTTCTTGCTCCCAACCCTCCCGTTTCAACTGTCGCGGCATCCGGGTAGGCCAGACGGTTCTCCCCTTCAACCCTTCTTGCTCTTTGCCCCTGGCCCTCGTCCCTCTCCACTTCGACTGCCCGCAAAGACCGGGCAGGCCCAATTGCGCCAGCCGCGGCGGGGAGAAGGGAGAGCAAACCACCTTTTTGGGGCCGCCCTCTCCCCCTGCGGGCCACAGGGGTGAATAAACGCCCCCCAGCCGGCAGAGGGCGAATTTCCTCCCCTTTCCCCCTATTTGCTGTCCCCTTCTCCCCGCACAGCAAAAGCGCGGCTTCTCCTCGCAGACCGCCCCTTCCCCCGCCCTCGCCGTCGGTGGTGTTCCGGTGCATTCTTGTATCGGTAGCAGTCCAGCCAACCACCGCCCCCTCCCCCCTCTGGGCAGACCGAGGGCTCTTCCTCTCCTCCTCCCCTGCCGGCGCGCCCGCTGGGCAGCCGCCCGCTGGAGCTGGGACCTCCTCTGCCGTCTGCCGCCCCGCCGGGCCGCCCACCGCCCTCTCCCCCCAGCCCTTCCGCGACGGCAGACAAAAAAAGCCCTTCGCTCCGTAGAGCGAAGGGCTTTTGATTGACGAAAAGAAACGGTAGCTTACTGCTCCTCTTTCATCTTGGCGAAGCAGTCGCTGCAGTAGACAGGACGGTCCTCGCGGGGCTGGAAGGGAACCTGGCAGGGAGCGCCGCAAGAAGCGCAGACGGCGTCGTGCATCTCTCTGGGGCCTCTGAGGTTTCTCTTTCTGTTGTCACGGCACTCTTTGCAGCGCTGGGGCTCGTTCTCAAAGCCCTTCTCCGCGTAGAACTCCTGCTCACCAGCGGTGAACACGAACTCTTTGCCGCACTCTTTGCACACTAAAGTCTTGTCTTCGAACATTTGATTGTACCTCACTTTGGAAAGATAAATTTGGCCCGCACCGGAATTGAACCGTCTTTTAGAAAAACCTAAACGCTCCCCTGAGCTATTGGGCATATTTTAATTTTTTTCTCACTCGTTGCAGGGCGTTATCGACAGATTTCTCCGGCTTGTGCAAGAGGCGCGAAATGTCCTTGTAACTGTACCCGTCCAGGTGTAGAGACAATACCTGTTTCTCAAACGAAGACAAAACACTCTCCGCCTGCTTCATCAGGCGGGACACTTGTTCTCGCTGTGCAACTATCTGCTGAGGGTCGCTGGCCCCGTCGGCTCCGTCTTCCCCGTCCAGGTAGGGCAGTTTTTCCTCGCCGCCGCCCCGCTTGCGCGCCCGGCTGCGCCGATAGCTGGCAATCATGGCGTTGCGAAGGCAAACTGTCGCGTAGGAGGAGAAGGGGATCCCTTTTTCCGCATCAAAACTGCTCACCGCAGCGGGCAGGGCCATCAGCCCCTCCTGCGCCATGTCTTCGCAGTCGGCGGAAAAGAGCTTGCGCGCCATCGCCTCAGCGATGGGGAGGTAGGCAGAAACCAACTGATTGAGGGCTTTCGCGTCGCCCCCCTGTGCCCGGCGCAGGAGCTCGGTCTGTGCGTCATCCGATTTCCAATCGCCCATAAGACCCTACCTTTAGCGTTCTCTCAACATCCCCATCCTAACCTATAAACCACTTCCTGTCAAGGAATTTTTTCACTCTCGCCAAAAGCGCCAGATTTTTCAGACAAAAGTTGCGCAAACCCTCCAAAACCCGCATGGCAGAGCAGAAACTTGCCCCCTGCCGCCACGAGAAAACATTACTCCGCCGCCAGTTCAGACTCGTCCCGGGTGACGTTTCGCATCCAACAGCCGCTGCGGATACGGAAAAAGGAGACCACCGTCTTGATGGGCGAGTCGATGCGCAGCAGCACGTAGACCACCGGCGCCGCCACCTTGGCCACCAGGCCGAAGTAGGCCCCCAGAGGGGTGGCCACCGCCCAGATGAAGAAGACGTCGATGAAGAAGGTGAACTTGGTGTCGCCGCCGCCGCGCAAAATCCCCATGGTGGAGATGACCTCCACCGAGATGAGAAAGGTCATGACCGCCGCCGCGATCATCATCTCCCCGGCCATGGCAGTGGTCTCGGGGGCGATGTTGTACAGCCCGATGACCGGCTTGCGGATGGCCAGCACGATCGAGGCGCCCACCGCCCCCACCCCCAGGGAGAGCAGCTGCATGGTGGTGGCCATCTTCCGCACATACCCAGCGGGTTTTGAGCTGACGGCCTTGCCGATTTGGATGGCGGTGGCGTTGGAGAGGCCGAAGAGGAAGATGAAGGCCAGCTGGGTCACCACGTTGACGATGCTGTTGGCCGCCACCACCGACGCCCCCATCCGCCCCAAAATGGCGGCGTGCACCGAGGTGGAGAGCCCCCAGGCGATCTCGTTGAAGGCCACCGGCAGACTGGTCTTGACGTAGTCGCCCAGCAGCAGCCGGTCCATCTTGTGAAAGAGGTGGCGCAGCCGAAAGCCGGTGCGCTTTTCAAAGCGCTCCATGTAGACGATCGACATCACCAGCTCGCTGATGCGGGCGCAGAGGGTGCCCACCGCGGCGCCCGCGACCCCCAGGGCCGGCGCGCCGAAGGCGCCGAAGATGAAGATGTAGTTGATGATCACGTTGATGACAAAGGAGACCGAGTAGATCACCACCGAGATCTTCACCTGCTCCACCCCCCGCAGGGAGGTGATGTAGCAGTTGGAGACCCCGTAGAAGAAGTAGGAGAAGGCGATGATCTTCAGGTAGCGCACCCCTTCGGCCACCACCTCGGGGTCGGCGGTGAAGAGGCGCAAAATGGCCTCGGGGAAACAGAGCACCAGGGCGGTGACGAGCAGGGAGAGCACCACCACGAACTTCAGACCGATGGCCATAATGCGGCTGATGGCCGCCGTGTCCCCCTTACCCCAGTACTGGCTGATCATCACCGAGCCGCCGGCGGCAAAGCCAAAGGAGAACATGCTGAAGACGAAAAAGGGCTGGTTGGCCAGGGAGGCCGCCGACAACTGCACCTCGCCCAGCTGGCCCAGCATCACGGTGTCCATCATATTGACGCCAAAGCTGATGAGGTTTTGCAGGGCGATGGGGATGGCCACCGTCAGCAGGGCCCGGTAAAAGGACTTTTCGGTCAAAATCTTGTTGCGCACGATCTCAATTCCCTCTCTGTCTGATTTCGCCCCCGGCCCCCCTCTCGCAGGGGGAACAGCCGGGCAAGGGCACAAAAAACAGCCGCCTGTGGGGTCCGCCGGGCCGAAAGGCGACTGGTGGGAGGGGGCAACCCTCCCTGTGACAGCAGCAGTATACCACATTCCCCGCCCCGCGCCAACACCTTTTGTCCAAAAAGCGACTTCTTTTTTGACCGTCTTTTTCCGTCCCCCCTTGTCTTTATCATACCGCCGCTCCGCCGTCTTTTTCGTCCATCTTCCCCGCATTCCC
Source organism: Acetanaerobacterium sp. MSJ-12 (assembly GCF_018917875.1). Classification (NCBI taxonomy): domain Bacteria; kingdom Bacillati; phylum Bacillota; class Clostridia; order Eubacteriales; family Oscillospiraceae; genus Acetanaerobacterium; species Acetanaerobacterium sp. MSJ-12. The sequence goes on from NZ_JAHLPK010000004.1 coordinate 53,390, forward strand.
CCGCAAAGGGTGTACTGCCTCCTGCCGGCGACTGCAGAAGGGAGGCCAGACGACAAAAGCCCTAGCCCGCCTTCGCGCAACTACCCCTGACCTGCTGCCAAGGGCAGCATCCCCCCTCCACCCGCAGCGGAAGGGAGACCGCCGGAGCGGCTGGAGAGCCCCCCCGTCCTCCCCACCGGGGTCTCCCGTCGAAAAGAGACTGCTCCCCCCTACCTGCCGACGACCAAGCAGGACAGCGCCAAAGAGCGCCGTCTCACCCCAAAGTCCTGCCACCGCAAAAGGGAGGCCAGATGGCCAAAGCCCTGGCCCGCCTTCGCGCAACCGCCCCTGACCTGCTGCCAAGGGCAGCGTCCCCCCTCCACCCACAGCGGAAGGGGGACCGCAGGAGCGGCTGGAGAGCCCCCCCTGTCCGGCCCGCCGGGGGCGCCCGTCGAAAAGGGGCTGCTCCCCCCTACCTGGCGACGGCCAAGCAGGGCAGCGCCAAAGAGCGCCGTCTCGCCCAAAAGCCTCGACGCAGCAAAAGAGCCGGCGCCGCAAACCAGCGGCGTCGGCTCTCTAAAGGGGATCTCCCCCTTGTTTGCTGCGGTGTTCAGCCCTCTCTCGGGGCGCGACTAGGCGTTGGTGGCCACAAAGCTGACCGTCCTGTCCAAAAAGAGGTTGGGCTTGTACTGCAGCTCCAGTTCTTTCCAGTCCGCTGGCAGCTCATAGCCGATGATGCCGGTGAGCTTTTTTCCCTTGGCGATGGTGCCGCTGAGGTCCTTGCCCTGCTCGTAAGAGGCGCTGATGCTAAGGCTGATGGCTTCGTCGTCGGCATAGGCGTCAAAGGAGGCGGCGGTGACGAGCAGCTCCTTGTCCGAGCCGTTCTCCACGGTGAACTCGCAGACAATAAAGGCGTTTCCCTTTTCGGGCTTCAGGTACTGGGTGCCCTCGTTCTCCTCCACCTTGTTGAGGGTGATCTTCACGCCGTCCTCCTCGTAGGTCTCGCCCACGCCGAAGGAGGTCTTTTCCTCCACCTGCGGAGAAGAGCTCTCGCCCGACCCGCTTCCCCCGTCGGTGCTGAAGCCACAGCCGGCGCAGAGCACCAGGGCCGCCGCACAGAGCAGAGACAACAAAATGCGTTTTTTCATCTTTCCAAAACTCCTCTCATTGGCAAAATGGCCCGGCTGTCTTCGCCGGGCGACCCTCCGGCCCAGGCCTCGGATGATCGCCCCCATTGTACGAAAAAACCGGGGCAAAGTCCTATGCTCCCAGCATAGGGCTCTGCCCCGGGACCCGCGCGTCTGCCGGCTGTCAGGGCACCCGATAGAGGGTGTGTCCAACTTGCACCAAGACGAGCAAAACCACCAGCCAGACGGCCAAATAGCACAGCCCCGCCAGCCAGCGCTGTCCCCGCCTGTCCAGCGCGCGAAAGGGCGGGCGGGTGCGAACTCTCCCCAAATCCAGCCAGTAGGCGGCATGGGGGAGAAATATCCACAGGTAAATCAGGCAGCTGACCACCGCCGCCCCTGCACTCTCAAAGGGGCGGCTGGTCAGGGCGGCCCAGAGGACAAAGGCGGCGAAGGCCAAAAACGCCACCAGCCGCCAGGCATTTTCCCGGCCAAATACACTCTGCCACCGGCGGGGCGGCCCCTCGCCCACAGGATCGGAGAGGACAAAGGCGGTCGCCGGCAGGTCCGCCGCCATCGCCGCCCGGTCCTGCTGCAGAGAGGCAGCGGCCGAGGGCACGGCCCCCGCAGGGAAAACGCCCCCCTCTTCGGCGGACAGCCCCGCCAGCGCCTGCTGCACCGCCCCCCGCAGTTGGGCGGCCGACTGGTACCGCTGGGCCGGGTCGATGCGCAGACAGCAGTCGATCACCTCCGCCAGGGGGCCCTTCCAGCGCCGCTCCTCCGGCAGCTTGCCGCAGAGCAGCCAGTTGGCCAGCGCCCCCAGGGCATAAAGGTCGGTGCGGGCGTCTGTCTGGGCGTAACCGTACTGCTCGGGGGCGGCATAGCCCTTGGTCCCCAGGTAGACCGTGTCGTTTTTCTGCCGGGGGTCGTATTGGCGGGCGGCCTCAAAGTCGATGAGGAAGAGTTGCCCATCCGGCCTCACCAGCACGTTTTGCGGCTTGATGTCTCGGTGCACCAGACCCGCCCGGTGCAGGGGCTCCAAAATATCGCAGAGGGCGCAGAGCCACCGCCCCACCTGTGCCACTCCCAGACGCCGCCGCCCCTCGGCACAGCGGGCCATGGTCTCCCCGGGCACGTACTCCTCCAGCACCACCGTCTCGCCCGCGCACTGGTAGAGGTCATAGACCATGGGGGTGCCGGCGAAGTGCCGGTCCCGCAGCTGGGGATAGACGGTGTCTGCCCGGTGAACGGTCTTTTTCACCGCCACCAGACCGGTATTTTTGTCCCGCACCAGCTCCACCCTCGCCCGCTCGTTCTCGGAAAAGGTGTCCAGCACCTGGTATCGGTCTGTCAGGTAGTCGGTCAACTCTGTCATCGCTGTCTCATTCCTCGGCTCTGTAAATTCTCCCGCTGCGGACTCGCGGCGGGCCCCCCTCGCAGAAAGGCGCGGCAGGGGAAGGCTTTCCGCCCCGCCGCCAGGCCCCGGCAAACAGAAGCGGTCACCCGTCTTTTTTCACCCGCAGCTATTTTTTATTCTACCACAACCCGGGGTAAAAGGCACTCAGCTGCCAGCATATTGCAGCAGGGGGCGCGCTCCTATATAATGAAAGGTACTTCTTTCGCCCAGACAGGTTGGGCAGTTTCACAGAAAGGGCTGATCCTGTGTCCCAAAAATCCACCGGAGAGCTGCGCAACGAGCTGCAAGAGGCGCCGTCTCTGGACGTCTATATCCGCGAAAACGAGGGGGAATTCCTGCACAAGGAATTCTCCCAGTACCTCGTCGAGTGCTTGGCAAAGCGGGGTCTGCGCAAGTCCGAGGTCATCCGCCGCAGCGGTTTGAGCGAAGTCTACGCCTATCAGATCCTGGCCGGCAAAAAGCGGGCCGAGCGGGACAAGCTCATCTGCCTGTGCCTGGGCGGCGGTCTCTGTGCCGACGAGTGCGACCGCGTCCTCCGCCTGGCCGGGCGGGGCAAACTCTACCCCCGCGACCGGCGCGACGCCATCTTGCTCTACTGCCTGGACAAAGGGCTCGGGGTGGCCGAGGCCGACGACCTGCTCTACGAGGCGGGGGAGCCCACCCTTCTCAGCTAGCCCCCTTTCGCAGAGCGCCGGTCGGGCCGCAAGGCACACCCCGTCCCGTCGACCCGCCAAACCGTCATTTTAAAAAGGAGGGATCTGCCGTGCGACCCATCCGCCGGGAAGAGCCCCTTCCCCAGCTGCGAGAGGCCCTCAACGCCGACTGCCGGCGCTGCCGTGGCCTCTGCTGTGCCGCCCTCTACCGCGCCCGCGCCGAGGGGTTTCCCGCCGACCTGCCCCCGGGCCGCCCCTGTCCCCACCTGGACGGGGGGTACCGCTGCGCCATCCACGGCCAGCTCACCGCCCGCGGCCTGCACGGCTGCACCGCCTACGACTGTTTGGGGGCCGGGCAGCGGGCAGCTGCCACCTCCCCTGCCGACTGGCGCCGCGACCCGGAAGAAAAAGAGCGGCTCTTTGCCCGCTTCCTCTCCCTGACCGCCCTCCACCAAATGCTCTGGTACCTGGCCGAGGTCGCCTCCCTCCTCCCCGCCCGCTCCCTCTGGGAGGGGGCCCAGCAGCTCATCAGCGAGTGCTGGGCCCTGGGCGAGGGGGACGCCCCCCTCGACGCCGCCCTGTTGGAGCGGCAGCGCGCGCGGGTCAACCGGTTGCTCCGCCCCGCCCACGAGCAGACCCTGGCTGTCGCCGGCGGCCGGCCCTCCCCCCGCCGGAACGCCGACTGTTCGGGTCGGCAATTTCGGGGAGCGCCCCTGCGCGGGCGCGATTTCTCCATGGCCCTCCTCCTGGGGGCCGACCTCTCCGGCTGCGACCTCTGGGGCAGCAGCTTCCTGGGCGCCGACCTGCGGGGGGCCGATCTCCGCGGGGCCGACCTGCGGGGGAGCATCTTCCTCACCCCCATCCAGTTGGGGGCTGCCCGGGGGGACGGGCAGACCCGCCTTCCCCCCTTCCTCTCCCGCCCCGCCTCCTGGGATCCCTCTCCACGGCACGACGAGCCCCGGTAACCCCTTCGGGCGGCTGCATCTCTTTCCTTTTTCCGCCTTTTTGCGCATCTTTTTCCCACCCAGGGGCTTTGTGTGATATAATGGGGAATAAATGAACACACGCCGGACGGGTGCGGGGGTGGAATGAGTGATGACAGAAAAGGCAAACACGGGCAACGGGCGGGGCCGCCAAAAGGGGTTCACCCTGGTGGAGGTCATTGTGGTCCTGGTCATTCTGGCGGTCCTCGCCGCCCTCCTCATCCCCTCCATGGTGGGCTGGATCGACAAGGCCCACAAGCGCGCCTGCGAGGTGAGCAAGGCCAGTCTGGCCCGCGACCTGCAGGCGGAGGAGATCTATCAGACCGAGGGCGGGGGCAAACTCACCACCTCCCAGCTGCAGGAGTTGGCCCAAACGTCTGAATTTTACTGCAAGCAGGGCGGGGTCTACCACGTGCTGCGCGACGGCGCAGGGGAGATACAGGTCGTCTGTCCCCTGCACGACAGCGCCTACACCTTTGACATGAGCGAGGTCATCCGCAATCTCATGGCAAACCCCGGCAGCGAGGAGCTCAAGGCCCTGTTCCAGTCCTTCACCGGCGCGGGCAAATACATCGACTCCACCAGCAAGCAGGGCACCAACCGGGAAAAGCTGGAGGGCGCCCTCAAAGAGGCGGGCTTTGACCTGCAGGCACAGGGGGTGCAGAGCTGGTCCTTCCAGGGGGTGGGGAGCGGCCAATTCCTGCTCTACTGGACCACCGAAAGCCTGGCGGACTACCCGGTGGGCAGCCAGGTCAAGGTGATGCGCTACAACTCCCGCCGGGGCACCTACACCGCCGGCTATGTCACCGTGCAGGAGACCCAGCTGGAGGGGAAGGGCGAATACTACCCCGTGCTGGGCCGGGGCGACGCCTCCTGGAGCGAATTCACCGACATCCCCCAGAGCGACGCGGACAAACAGCAATTCGACGCCATCTACCAGGTGTTCGGCCAGATGCCAGCCGGCGCCAACTGACTCGCCTGTACCAAAACAGGGGGGCGGGAGCAACCAACTGCTCCCGCCCCCCTGTTTCTTCTTTGTCCAAACGGCTGCGGCGCTGTTTTCAGCCGCCGAGCTGGGCCAGATACTCCTCCACAAATTTGGAGGCCACCGCCCCGTCCGCCGCTGCGGTCACGATCTGCCGCAGGGGCTTTTGGCGCACATCCCCCACCGCAAAGACCCCCGGCAGGCTGGTGCGGGTGGTCTCGTCGGCCACCAGGTAGCCCTGCTCATCCATCTCCACCTGGCCGCGGAAAAGGGCGGTGTCGGGCACCCGGCCGATGGCGACAAAGACCCCGTCACAGGCCACCTCGCGGGTGGCGCCGCTGCCCACCTCCTGCAGCCGGACCCCGCTCACCCGCTGGCCGTGAAGGATCTCCGCGACCGTTTGGTTCCAGAGGAATTCCACCGGGCTGCCCTCCAGCGCCTTTTGATAGACAGCCGACGCCCGCAGCGCGTCCCTTCGGTGCACCAGGTAGACCTTTTTGCAGATTTTCGAGAGGTAGAGGGCGTCCTCCGCGGCGCTGTTCCCCCCGCCGGCGACCACCACCGTCTTGTCCCTGTAGAGCATCCCGTCGCAGGTGGCGCAGTAGGAGATCCCCCGCCCCCGCAGACCGCGCTCTTCGGGCAGCCCCAGCTCCCGGGGAGAGGCCCCGGTGGCCAGGACCACAGTGTGGGCCAGCACCGGGCCGTCGCTGGTCTCAATCCTCTTGGGGGCCGCCCGCAGGTCCACCGCCTCCACCTCGACAAAGGCCGTCTGCGCCCCAAAGCGCTCGGCCCCCCGCTCCATCCGCTCCCCCAGCGCAAAGCCGTCGATCCCCTCGTCAAACCCGGGGTAGTTGTCCACCTGGCCGGTGGTGGCCATCTGCCCGCCGGGGGCCATCTTCTCGATCACCAGCACCGAGAGGCCGCTCCGGGCACAGTAGAGGGCGGCCGCATAGCCGCCCGGCCCGCCGCCAATCACCGCCACGTCATATATTTTTTTCGCCATCGCGCACACACATCCTTTCCGCCTTGGCGCGCCCTCCGGCACGGCCAGACAGGTCGTCACAGAGGGCTCTCCGCCGATCTCTCGCCCTTTTAAAGGGCCCCGTTTTCCCGAAGCCAGTTCTCGATCTCCGCCGCCGAGCCGGGGTTGACCAGGGGCTCGCTTGCGCGGCCGCCGGCAAAGAGCCGCAGGGTGGGAATGGTGTCCACCCCGTAGTGCTCGGCCAACTGCGGCGCCTCGTCGATGTCCACCGTCTTTACCGCCAGCCGGTCGCCATACTTTTCCGCCAGCCGCGCAACGGCCGGGGCCAACCGGCGGCAGTAGCCACACCAGGGGGCGGAAAAGTCCACCAGCACCGGCTTCTCGCTGTGCAGCACTCCCTCTTCAAAGTGTTCTCTATCAACTGCTAAAACTGCCATCGCAAACGCGACCTCCCTTTCTTTCGGGCGGAAGGATCGGCGCTGCCTGCTGCAAGGGCCCATCCCTTCTGGGGCGGCCAATCTCTCTTTTGGCGCAGGCCGGCCGAAGCTCCATCTCCACAAACTGTTTTTGTTGTTGTTACAGATTTTACTGTAATAATAACAGTTACAGAACCTCCTGTCAACCCCTCTTTCCCAATTTCTTTCCCATTTCCCGACAAAAGACCGGGCCCCGCCGTGCACTGCGCACGGTGAAGCCCGGTCTTTCTGTCCGCCCCTTGGCCCAGCTGTCCCCTACTGGGGCAAAAAAGCATTCAGCGCCCCCTCGTCGAGCACCCGAAAGCGCCGCTTTTCCCAGCAAAAGATCCCCTCGCCGGCACAGGCGGCCACAGCCCGGTTGACGCTGCGCAGCGGGGCTCCCGCCTCCATCGCCAACAGCTCTTTGGTCAGTTGGGGCAGCTTTCCGGCCCGGTGCCAGACCGCCACGGTGCGCAGCACCCGCTCCCGCACTGTGTAGCGGCCAAACTTGTCGAAGAGAACGGTGTTCTCGGTCAGCTTGCGCACCAGCTGGGACACCACGTACTGGGTAAAGTCAAAGTCGGCCCGCATCCACTCCAAAAAGGCGCTGCGGGAGAGGCGGTACAGCCGACAGGGGCTGATCGCCGCCACATTGATGACGTTCTCCCGCCCGCAAAACACCTCAAACTCGCCGAAGAGGCTGGGGGCGCAGTAGTGAAATACCGGCGACACCTGCCCCCGGACGCCCTGCAGGTACCCCTCGGCGTCCCCCTCCAGGAGGATGTAGACGGCGCTGTTCTCCATCCCCTCCCAGAGGATGGGGGCCCGCCGCGCAAACGACACCTCTTCCAGCTGGCGACCGACCGCCGCCGGCGCCGCCTCCAAAAAATCGATCAGCCCTTTCATGGGGCACCTCCAAACAAAATATCGCGTTTTGGTCAGGTGACCTGGATTTTGCTGTTGGCTTCATTCTATACTGGGGAAAACCAACCGTCAACTGAGAGAGGAGAAGAGAGATGCGACACTTTATCATCGACACCGACACCGGGGGGGGGACGACGCCCTCGCCCTGATGATGATGCTCATGGACAGCGGGGTCCAGGTGGAGGCAGTCACCACCGTGTTCGGCAATGTGGACCTGGAACAGGCCACCCAAAACGCCCTGGCAACCCTGGAATTGATGGGGGGTGAGCTGCCGCCGGTCTACAAGGGCGCCCCCCGTCCCCTGCTGCGCGAGCCCCTCACCACCGTGCACGCCCACGGCAGCGACGGCATGGGAGACTGCGGCCTGGTGCACCCCCGCATCGCCCCCCAAAAGGGCCACGCGGTGGACATCATCTGCCAGCTGGCCAAGCGCTTCCCCGGCGAACTGGAGATCCTGATGATCGGGCCCGCCACCAACGTCGCCCTCGCCCTGATGAAAGAGCCGGAGGCCATGCGGGGGGTCAAACACATCTACTCCATGGGGACCGGCGGGTACAGCCTGGGGATGGAGACCGCCGTGGCCGAGTTCAACGTGTTGGTGGATGCCGAGGCCTACGACGCGGTGCTGCAGAGCGGGATCCCCCTCACCATCGCCGGATTTGACCTCTGCCTGGGCGAGACCGCCTTCAGCGCCCAGGACCTCGACCTCCTCAACCGGTCGGGCACAGCCCTGGCCTCGTTCGTGGTGCAGAGCAACCGGGTGCTGTTGGAGATGGCCACGGCCCGCCTGGGCTACCCCACCGTGCCCCTGCCCGACGCCCTCGCCGCAGCAGCCGCCCTCTGGCCGGACACGGTGTTGGAGGCGGAGGACCGCTTTTGCTACACCTGTTACCGGGAAGAGGCCACCTACGGCCAGGTCATCCCCTTCCTCCCCAACGCGGTCGCCACCGCCGGGGGCTACCAAAACCGGCCGGCCAACACCCGCCTCATCAAGCGAATGGACGCCGCTCTCTTCAAAGAGCGCATCCTAAAGATGCTGCTGCAATAGAACCGCCCCCCACCCCGCCTTGCCTGTGCAAGGCGGGGTTTCCTTTCGCCCTCTTTTCGCACCGCCGTCTCACCTCTTTTCCCGGGCAAAGTCGGTTCAAACGCAAATACCGCCCTTCTCTCACGCCTCTCTTCCCCCCTCCATTCTCCCCCCTCCTGGCCGCCCTTGGGCCTCTCTTTTCGCCTGAAAAAGCCTCTTTTCGGAAAGAATTTACAAAAAATAGCAAATTGCGCACGACTGTTCATTGTGCTGTTTTGAAAATTGGACTATTATTCCAGCATGGAGGTGGCAAAGTGGACAGATTCAAGCGAGTAGCGGTGCAATTTGGGGTACAACTCAAACTGGCCAGGGAGGCGCGCGGCCTGACCCAGGAAAAGACGGCGGAGCTCTGCGGCATCAGTCCCCGCCACTATCACAATCTCGAAAACGGGCACACCAACCCCAGTCTGGCGACCGCTTTGCAAATCTCTTCTCAACTGGGTTTCAGCTTGGACAGCCTGCGAGAGGAGGTGATGTAGTTGCAACTCGAGTACGCGGTGTTTCAGGAACTCCGCCGGATCGCCGACAGCGGCACCTTTCTCACCTACGGCATCCGCGTCTGGGGCAGAGAGGGGGGCGGCAAACGCCTCCTCCGCCAGGTGTCCGACGTCTCGGTCTCCCGCCCCTTTGTCGAGCGGATCGCCGCTCTGTGCAACCGGTACGAGCTGGCGCCGGAGCACCTGATGGACGTGATCGAAGATGCATTTGGAAAATAGGGCGCACCGCGGCAAAAGGCCTCCTCTCGGAGGCTTTTTTACGTCCCTTTTGAAAAGGCGGCGGGAAACCCCACCGCTCTACTCGAAAGGCAGCCCTTTACTTCACCAAATTTCTCTCCCTTTCGACAAACTTTTCGCGACAGTTCACCCCTTTCCCGCTAGGATGGAGAAAACCCCATCCAATCAAACGGGAGATGTTTGTCGTGAAAAAATTGTTGGCCCTTTTGCTGGCAGCCGCCCTCTGTTTGGCCGGCTGCTCCTCTGCCAAAGGCGGGTTGGACGCGCTGGACGAAGCCCCCTCTTCCTCGGCCCCCTCGTCCAGCGCCCCCTCCAGCAGGGTTTCCTCCTCCGCCTCCAGCAGCCAGGTGTCTTCCAGTTCCTCGACCTCTTCGACCTCCTCGGCTGCCACATCTGAAAAGAGCGCCGCCCCCGCTCCAGCCAAACCGGCGTCCTCCGCCCCAGCGGCCTCCCAGCCGCCGGCCGAAACGCCCGCTCCTGCCGCCCCGCCCAGCAGTTCCGCCGCCCCCGCCCCGGCGCCCCAGCAGAGCGTCACCGTCTACGTGACCAAGACAGGGGAGAAATACCACCGCGCCGGCTGCCAGTACCTAAAAAAGAGCTGCATCCCCATCTCGCTGGACGACGCCAAGCGCAGCTACAGCCCCTGCTCCAAGTGCAACCCGCCGCGGTGAGGCCTTTACAGGCGATGCGCTCGAGCGCTGCTCTCCCCTGACCCGCTCGAACTAAAAATGGGCCGCCCGACAAAGATTTGTCGGGCGGCCCATTTTGCAGTTCTGCTGTGCGCTCTATCACTCCGCCGTTTTTACATCTTCATAACTCACGATTTGAACTCCCTTTGAAGCGGCAAGCGCCATCGTCTTTTCTCTGCTGCCAGTCGAATTTCCACTGCCAGAGGTGATGATCAGTTCGACTTTTGCTCCCCTGGGCAGCAGTTCCAATATGCTGTTGAATGCCGGTGCCGGGAATCCAGCCCAGAGGGGAACGGCGACAACGATTTTGTCGTAGTCGGCAAAGTCAGCGGCAACCGGCTCGATCTCCGCTCTCTTCTGACGTCTTGCCGCAAGAGAGCCCAAAACATAAGCGGCAACTGTAGAGCGGCGCTTTTTCTCTTTGATTTCAATCAATTCTGCCTGCTCTTTGCCGGCCCTTTCTTCTGCCAGCGCCCTTGTCTTCCCAGTATACGAATAAAAAACGAATGCTGTTTTCATCTTATCTCCCTCTCCCGCGCCTGCAATTTTTCTGGGCAAACCGCTCAAATGCCCGCTTTGAATCACGACCGCCTCAAAGGCCCTCTGGCAGCCTTTTCATCCCTTCGGCAATCCTCCTTCACAGAAGCGCTGCCTGTATTCCCCCTCCTGAAAAGGGATGGGGCCATATTGGCGGATGTCGATTCTGTGCCCTTAAAGGGATCCCATTCGCCTAAACTCCATAGCGGTCTCAAGAATGGGTAATGCGCCTTCTCCCCCAACAATCCGGATTTGTCTTTTGGCAGACCCATTTTCCCTATTCAAACCAACTATAAAGACACTATACTACAAACCGACCGTTTCCTCAATGAGGAAAAAGCCAGAGAAACGGCGGCCGCAGGCTGTCCATTGGCGCTTCTCCGGCCCCGCTTCTTGGCAGGCGCAAGACCGCTTTCCAATGTCGCTTCAAAGCCCCAAGCGCGCGGGGATGCAATCTGTTCTCTAAAAGAGCGGCACTTTATTTGCAGGTACAAAGCAGCCGGTGAAAAAGCCCTGCACATGGCTCTCCCGCTTGCGGGGCAAGGCTTATACCTGGATTTGCGCCGTAAAAGGATGCCCGGCTCACAGCACGGGCACTCCACTCTGGGCAAAAAATTGGAACAAAATTGGCGTTCAAACTCTTTTTTGAATTGATGTGCTTTCGCGAAACGCCCCGGGGGAGTAAAGAAACGTCAGTTTCAAGCATCAAGCGAAGCGAGAAATGAATGGGGATCTCACGATCGTGATTTGCCTGCCAGTATACAGATTCAACCATGCGCAATGCATTTTCACCAAAAATCGGAGGGTCTTGTAAAAAGCACACCACTGCTGGACCATCAGCTTCAAATAACCCTGATTTTGCCATACGGGCGGCTCCGTCATAATAACTTCTCCAGTATCATACATATATCATTCGCGATTTACAAAAACATGCCTGTCAAAATGGCCTCCTCCTCAACAGTAATCCGAAAAGATTGCAAGTGGAAAATATCTTCGGATTTTAGGAGAGGTGTCGATAAAACGGACACCCCCTGCCGACGCGGGCCTAAAGAGGGAAAAAAGAAAGAGCCTGGAACGCGAACTGCGCCCAGACTCTGTCTAATGGGAAGCGTTGACAAAATAGATACTCGTTCCAGCGCAGGGGCAAAAGCCCCCCCCACAAAGCGAGGTGTGCAACTTGAAAGCGGCAACTTGTTTTTGGGGATTGTTGACGAAAGATTGTTTCTCCTAGTAATGGTGAAATATCGCTACTCCAACAGTTCTGATATCTTCCTGTACAGTGTATCCACTTCAATGGGCTTCGCAATATGGCCGTTCATTCCCGCCGCCAGCGCCGCCGCCTCATCCTCGTGAAAAGCATTCGCTGTCATTGCGAGAATTGGTATATGATCTGCGTCCTCACGATCGACCAATCGTATGGCTTTGGCTGCCTCGTATCCATCCATGATCGGCATTTGTATGTCCATTAATATAAGATCGTAATAACCATTTGGAGAGGTACTGAATTTGTCGACTGCCTCTTTTCCGTCGCTAGCGCATTCGATTTCAGCTCCAGCCACCTTCAGAATCTCCGCCGCAATTTCTTGGTTCAGTTCATTGTCCTCAACTAAAAGAAAACGTCTTCCTTTAAATGATATGGATGAGGTCTTGGATTCTTCCTTCTTGTCGTTTTCCGCACAGATCACAGATGACAAAACCTGATAGAGAGAGGATTCAAATAGCGGCTTGGCAATAAAAGCGTCTACTCCAGCCGCTTTTGCCTCGAGCTCGATTTCACTCCAATCATACGCTGAGATGATAATAACCAGTGTATCCGGTCCAAGCTCCTCACGGATCCGCCGGGCTACTTCTATACCATCCATATCCGGCATTTTCCAGTCTATAAGGCATACATTGTAATCGCAATATTCTTCATGAGCTTTTAGTACCATTTGTACAGCTACACTTCCGCGCTGGACCCAGTCTGCATCGATCCCCATTTTTTTCAGCAGTATGCTCGCATGGGTACAGACCCCCTCATCGTCGTCCACTACCAATACCTTGAGATTTTCCAAGGCGCCGTTTTTTCGCTCTTCTTTTTCTTCGGGAACTTCAACCGGTAATTCCACCGTAAAAACAGTGCCTTCCCCCTGTTTGCTTTTTACAGAGATAACCCCACCCAATATGCCAACCAAATTCTTAGTGATCGCCATGCCCAGACCAGTTCCGCCGTATTTCCTGGACACAGTACCGTCCTCCTGCTCAAACGGAGTGAAAAGATGTTGCAGGAATTCTTCACTCATACCAATACCATTATCCTCAACTTTGAATGTAAGCCTGGTCTTCCCATTTTTTACTGGAGACTGACTCACGTTCAGGCGTATGGTACCTCCTGCGGGAGTGAATTTGACTGCATTCGAGAGCAGATTGAGCAAAATCTGATTGATCCGGAGAGAGTCCCCGATCACAGTGTCTGATATTATACTACTGAATTCACATTCAAACGCGCTTCCCTTGGCGGTCGCCTGTGAGTAGATTGCCGGAACGAGCGTTTCAAACATCTGCGGAAGCTCAAACAGCACATTATTTGCGGAGAGCTTTCCCGCCTCTATTTTTGACATATCAAGGATGTCGTTGATCAGCATTAACAAATGCTTAGAAGAAAACGCTATCTTGGACAAGCAATCCTTTATTCTGTTCTTATCCTCTAGATTCGCACCCGCAATTGTGGTCATCCCCACAATAATGTTCATAGGTGTCCGGATCTCATGCGACATGCGGGAAAGAAAATCTTTTTTGGCATTACTTGATTGCTGAGCAAGAAAAAGGGCATCCTGCAGCTCATGTTCTCTTGAGATCAGCATTTCTATATTGCGCCGCTCCTGCCTGCTTGACAGGATCGTCAACCCAATTGTTGAAAATGCAATGATCAGAGAAACGATCGTTGCCGTAACCCCAGATTTCTGCACCTGTTCCTTCAAACTATATATTTTGGCATCCGCAAAATCGATAATCGTCGTTAGGCAATCGCTGACTTGGTCATAGCATGGATATACATTCTCATCCATATAATTCTGGATCTTATCCGCCGAATGGTCATCCACATAGCTGCACGCCTTAGTTTGAACTGCGATCAGTGTATCCATTGCGCTACTGAGGGAGTCCACATCCGAGGCTGGTCCCAGATACAGCTCACGAATTGTCTCGATCGCCTCATTCTGCATATCGTAACGCGCCTGGAAGAAGGATTCCTTATCCGTTTTTTCCTGGAAATCATGTGTCAGAAGTATGCCGGAAAAACTTTTCATGTCCCACAAGCGCGAGCGCATTGCCCTTGCGCTGTTTGACACAGTATATGGATGCTCGTACATTCTCTGGGCATTTTTATTCATTCCATAAGAAATCAAAATGCTGATCCCAGAAAAAACAAAGGCTGCAATGCAAATAATCAATGATACTTTTGACAGTTTCAATGGCGCTTTTTTGTCTCTATTCATCGTACCAGACTCCATATTCTCTCATATTTTTATACAACACTTGATCCTTCACTATCGCACGTGGCTTCACAGCATTCGGAGATAATCCTAGTCGGAGTCCAGAACGTATGCGCGTCTATTCATACTGCACTTTTTTCTGGCTGTCCCACAGCAGCATCTTGGAACGAAATAAATTCAGCCTGTCCTCAATAAATGGCGGCCACAGCCCCGCAAATGCAGTCAGATTATCTGTTTTTAGATTGGTTTCCAGCTGAGTGATAAAATCAGTCAAATCATTATCCTGTTGCTCCCCAGTCTTCTTCAATATGGCATAAAAAACATATCCCCATGTCACCAATTCTCTCAATTTGCCATAACATTCCCGAAAGAGCGCAGAAGGAGCTTCTGTAGAAATGAAATCCAAGAGGACATCCATGCAGAGAATACTACTTTTTTTGTCATGAAGATTACCAATTTTTTGCAATAACACTTCTCTTCTGTCTCTGGAAATAGATTTTAAAGTATAAAATGTTACATTGTAGGCTGTCAGCACAAAGAACTCCATTCCTTCCCCATACAGCAGCAGATTTTCCCGCATTTCTGGGGTACTGAGTATATCTGGTTCAATAGGTTCCAGACATACTTGGGTCCCGACGCCCTTGTAGGTGTTGGTCACTCCGAGTGAATGCAGCACGTCCAAAGTCCGGCGCACTGTGATCAAGGATACCTGATACTGTTTTGCCATTTGAGGAAGGGAAGGCAGATAACTGCCAAGCGGGTAGATGTCCCAGAGGATTTCTCGAATAACAGTGGACGCCAGGGTATATCGCACCTGTGGCCGTTTTCGGTAAATTGTCCATGTAAATGGAATCTGTTCCACATCCTCCAGATGATGCGTTCTATAGATTGAATCAACGAAATTTTCAACTTTCGAGTAGACTCCGCCATAATAAGAATCCATCTTCTGCTTGATTTCATTGGCCTTCACTATTGAGAAACGCCCATCCTCCAGGCAACTGTCTGTTGCATATTCTTCATTTGGATAAAAATAATTTAAATATCGCAAGAGCTGCCAATAAAGGCTGCTCATCAGTCGGTTGTTTAATATGTTAAGCGCATCATAATACAGCTTTGTCGCCTCAAACATCATCAGGTCCCGCTTTCCGTACATGCTGTCTGGCGGACTCTGCTCAATTTTCTTTATCCCTTTCTCCCAGACTGGAGAAAACAGAAATTGTCCCCATTGATTGATATCCCGGAGCCCATCTCTTCTGGGGACGAAATACTTTTCGGCATTTTCCTTGAACATTTTTGGGTTTCCTTGATAAATAACCCTCGCCATTCTTCGCTGTTCCGTTTTTATATATTCTTTTTCTTCCAGCTTATTTAAAGCGGTCTGAACAGTATTCCGAGCTAATCCAAATGAAGCACAGAGCTGCGACACCGACTTCAGTTGATCACCGTATTTGTAAATACCAAAACAAATACGCGATTCATAGTACTCATAAATCAGCTCACTCAACACATTGTCTTTTCCCATTTCTGTCCTCCTGTGGCGGATAACCGTCTTTTTGTTTGTCAATACTCTGTGGCTTTCAACAAAGTAAATTGCTTTAGCCTTGCTCATGTAGGAATAACAATGCTCATATAAGAACGACACTGCTCACATTGGTTATTTGGTTAATTATAACACATTTTTTCTAAATACGCAATCAATATTTTAATACACTGCCTGTATCAAACTGCCCGTTAAAGTATCATGCGCAGCCGAATAAAGGGCCTTGATTGTCACTTAATGCAAACCGGCGTTCTTTAATAGGCTGAGAGCCGGTCCTACCAGCTGGCGTTCCTAAAAAAGGACATGCTTTGCCCGTACATTTTGAGGGCTTGAGAGTACCCTTCTTGGGGGTTTGTCAATTGATTTATTTTACTTCAGGAATTATCTTCAAATCAGACAGCAGGGGAAAAGGCCGCAAAACGCAAAAAAGTGAGGCCTACGATCTGAAAAATCAGGCGGAGACCCCGCTTTAGCGGGTTTATCTGCGGAGAGTTATTTGGATGTCCACCAACAGAGCGGGGAGATGACAAAACGCACCCCACAAAAGTGAGGTGCGTTTCTTGTCTGCGGCGGCTTGTCTCTGTTTTTACTGCAACAAAATAGATACTTATTAAAAACGCGAGCAAAAACAAAACGGCTCCTCACAATTGTGGGGAGCGCGATTTGCGTGCAGGCTCAGCCTATTGGTGCCGGTGGCCGGACTCGAACCAGTCTATATGTCCAATGTAAATTCCAAGTATTATGATAAATGGCACAAATATGCGAATTATTTGTTTCACGTAGCGCAAACGATGGAATCAAAACACCACCTTTGGAGCCAAAGCGGGTTATAAAGTGGGTTACAAATTCGGGCGTTTCCCCACCTCCACCGTCCCTAAAATTTCTGTCATGTAGGGCAGGGTTTTGACCAGTCGCAGAGGAGGTGCCACTCGTCGAGTTTATGGGGTAGTCTCTTGCCGCTCATTGAGAAATCTATCACAATTTGTTGAAAATTACTAATTGTGTGCTATAATTTCTTTAAACACACAATATTTTGTGTAAGGAGAATAGAGTTATGCCTCGTAAGCCAATGCTATGTGTAGACGACTTGATTGAACATTCTAAGAAAAAAGGAATTAGGTTCGACATTATGTCAGAACAAGACGCAAAAAATTACCTCGATAGCAACAACAATTATTTCAAATTGACATCATACAGAAAAAACTATGCAAAAATTACAACGGGTGAAAAAGAAGGGCAATATGTCGGACTTGACTTTGCTCATTTAATTGAACTAGCTAGAATCGATGTCGAAATCCGCCATATACTACTGAAGATGTGTCTTGACATAGAGCATTTTTTAAAGGTTAGACTGATAAAAGCAGTAGAGAACAATACAATGGGAAGCGGAGACGAGGACGGATATAAAATTGTAACAGATTTTCTGGTTGACGCGGGGCGCTTAGATTTTGGGGATCGAGCAACAAATATATCAAAACGTTCTGGCTCTATATCCAGAAAAATTCGGCAAAATAAGAAGAACCCTTATTGTAAAGGGCTTATGGAAAAATACA
Organism: Acetanaerobacterium sp. MSJ-12; assembly: GCF_018917875.1. Lineage (NCBI taxonomy): Bacteria > Bacillati > Bacillota > Clostridia > Eubacteriales > Oscillospiraceae > Acetanaerobacterium > Acetanaerobacterium sp. MSJ-12. Next base: position 70,508 of record NZ_JAHLPK010000004.1, read on the forward strand.
AATCGGATATGCCTATTTGGGCATTTGTAGAAGTAATTTCATTTGGGGACCTAGAAGACCTCATTTCCTTCTATTCCGAATCCACTGGCTGGGAAGAGCCTGTTGATAAAATGAGCCTTGATAGAGTACGGCAAATTAGAAATGCGGCAGCACATAGTAACTGTATTATTAATGACCTTCGCCCATCTAAAACACTTGTCAAAACGCCTTTATTTATAACTCAATTTGTTAGTAAGGCAGGCATTGGGGAGCACATACGTGGCAAAAAGTTGTCAAATGGCGTCATAAATCAAATTGTGCATCTTTTGTATGTCTATAGTACTATTGTGACAAGCGAAAACACACGCCAAACTCGGCTGTCAGAGGTTAAAGAACTGTTTAACACACGATTAGTTCAACATCATGAGTATTTTGCAGATAATGAGCTGCTAAAATCTTCTTATGAGTTTTTTTATAAATTAATTAGCAGTTTATTGATTTCAGATTGACTTTTTGAGAAAAATCGCATATAATATAAACACCAAGAAAAACTTCATGTTTTGTAAGGGCCGTGGTATAATCCATGGCTCTAGTTTTTTATAAGACAAAAAACCGCCCCCAACCTGCCGCACTGGCAAGCTGGGGGCGCTCTCTATGTACTCTTAGATTTTGGGCAGCTTGGCGTCTCTGGGGTCGACCCAGTCGCTGCCATACCCGGCGACGATGGTCTGGTTGTCCGGGGCGCTGGCTTTGGTGTGCGTCCAGCGCATGGGGTCTACGGTGGTGTCCTTCGCCCCCCTGGTGCCCTTTTTAAGGATGTTCGAGTTACCCGCCAGGGTGGGAGTGTAGTTGGGGTACTTGGTGTCGGTGTCGAGCTCCACGTGGAGGTGGGCCCCGGTGGTGTACTTCCCGGTGTTCCCTACGGTGCCGATGCGGGTGTCTTTCGTGACCCGCTGGCCCGGCTTCACCCGTACGTCGGCCATGTGGTAATACCGCCCGGTGATGTCGGAGACGGTCTTGTAATACCAGGAGTAGCAATCCTTGTAGACGATTCCCACCACCCAGCCGCAGACGTTGTCCCAGCCAGCGAAGGCCACGGTGCCGTTACCCTGGGCATAGACGATGGGGCCGCCGGTCATGTCCTGGCCGTAGTGGGTGGCCTTGAATTGTCTCTTGTACGCGTCTCTCCATTTGTAGGACGCGGTGAGCCGGGCGTTGTTGATGGGCTGGATTAGTTTCTGTGCCATTCTATTTTTCCTCCTTTTTCGGGGCGTCATAGTTGAGCGCCCGAGTGCTGTCGGACAGTCCGGCGGTGGTGGGGTCATTGATGATTCCCCAGAGAGAGACCACCACGGAGCCCAGGATAACAGGATTCTGGACGGCCTTGAGCAGGATGCCGCCCAGAGCCGTCCAGGTGGTCATATCCTCCCAGGCCATCCCCAGGTAGGCGAGGATGGGCACCACCACGGCGGCCGCCACCTGCGCCCAAAATACGGGATTCTTGATTCTGACTTTCCAGTTGATTTTCATTTTGTCCTTCCTTTCCGCCCCGCGCGGGGGCAAAACAAAAGCGCCCTGTTTGGGCGCTCACTGGCTGATGTAATCGGTGAGAGGCGTGCCCTCCGGCACCTCGGCATAGGTGGCCGTGAACACGTCCGGCTTGCAGGGGTACTGCTCACCCCGCAGGCCAGTAATGATGTAGTCGCCGGGGCTGGCGGTCATGTCCCCCTCAAGGGTGTGGATGACGATTTCCCGTTCGGTCTGGTATGCCTCTACCACAACCGGCCGCTTCATATACTTTTTCACTTGCGTTCCTCCAGTACCTTGATTCGGGTTTCGTGGTTTTCGATGGCCTTGTCCTGCTCCTCGTTCTTCTCCCACAGTCGTTCGTGGCTCTTATGATTCTTTTCTCTGATTTCCTTCATTTCTTTGCTTTGTCCGCCCATCTCCTTGACCAGGTGTTCCATGGTCACAGTCAGGCGGGTGATGTTGGTGTTGAGCTTAAGAATTGGGGTGATGATGGCGACCGCAAACCCGACCAACGCCACCACCACCCCAAAAACGCCCCACTCGGTCATCCTTCTCCTCCTAACAGTCATCGGCATCCGCCCACTCGGGCAGCGCCTTGATTTTGGCGTACAATGTTTCTCGTAGATTGCCGTTGACCTGCTCATCGGTCAGTTCGGTGGTCACCGCCACGGTGGATACCGGCGCACCAGCATTGGCCGCCCGGGTGTCCTCGGTGATGTAGCTGTACAGGGTGGCGGTCACCGTCGCCCCGTTGTCCGGGTGGCAGTGCACCAGCAGCCCGTCAATGCGGTGGTAGCTGGCGGTGGTGCCGTTGTCATAGGTGATTTGTTTTGATAATGCCATAATTTCCCTCCCTTATTTCCAGCGGCCAATGGCGTGCCAGTGGACCGGCGTAACTCGTGCATAATCGCTGTTGTTGGTAACTGACCCCCACCAAAGCGTCGCATTCACTCCGCCCAGCTTGGCCGAAAATTCCCCAACAGTGTCAGCAAGGACTGTTATAGTCATTGATGGGGGCGCCAAAAACCCCACCGGGAACAAGATACTCTGCCCTGTTATCCCGATAGTGCTATGCGCCGGTACTGATTGGCTTGTAACCACGCCGTAGGACGCCATTGTCCCGTCCGGCCATTTCGTCCAGGACCCATTGGAGTTGCTGCCAGATTGGATTCCCGACGGTCCCACCCACTCTGTTGTGCTCCCTCCAATTGCCCGATACCTGGAATATATCGCTCCCCCCGCAGTTTCGATGTAAGCCTGCATAATGAGGATCGAGCTTCCTTCCACGTGGACGATTCCAGCGGACTTCGATGGGCAATTTGCAACTTTTCCCGACGCTGCCACCGATTGGCGCACAAGTATTGTCTGGCCCGGCATCCAGTAGTCGTCAAGGTTATAGCTTCTCGTTTCGTCAAGCAGTTCGACTTTCGCGCTTGATGGCATGGCTCCCAGTTGCTCTGTGGTTGGTTTGTTGCCTGGATGGTACACTTCGCTTCCTTCGGTAATAATCACTCCCGCCACGTCCAAGGCCCCGGTCTCCCGGATTTTCCCGATCCCCACGCCACCTTTGTCCAGGTGCATGGCGGGAATGCCTCGGTCTATGATGCCGACGCCGGTTGCCGTATTGAGTGCATCGGTGGCGCTCAGAATGACCGAGAAGGACTTCTGGAAGTCGAATCCCCCGGCCCCCAAGTCTCCCGGCAGGTATCCCTCAAACGACCACTCGCCGCCGGTGATGGAGATGGAGACAGCCCCTCCGTCGGTGTACTGCTCGGCAGACGTGACCTTGTACTGGTAGGCGGAGGTGAGGGAGTTGTCGGCCGCCCCGAAATTCCCCGGCCACCACACCCCCTTAACGGCGAGCTTGGTCTTGTTGTCCACGTTGTTGTCCCGGCGAAGTTGCATCTGGGTGACGCGCGGCGGGGTATAGGCCACCAGGGAGGCCAGCCGCTCTACAATGGTCTGGTTGCCTCGGCTGTCCACTGCCGCCACCCGAATGCTGCCGGAGGAGGCCCCAGTCAACTGGATGGACACGTCAGAGGTGGAGTAGGTGGCGGACGCCGTGGCCCTGCCGCAGTAGAGGATATACTGCTTGATGGTGGCAGAGGTGGTGCTGCTGGCTGCCTGGGCAGCAGGGATTGTCACCTTGAGGGTACTCTCCCCTGCCACCAGCGTCTGATTGTCGCCGGTGAGGGCTACCGTTTCAGGGCGGACGTCCGCGAAGGAGTAACCGGCGAACACCGGCGCGGCTGCTGTCGGGTTGACGGTGGCCGTCCCGCTTGCTGTGGCGGTGCCAATGAGCTTGCCGTAGTGGTAACACCAGACAGCGGCCTGCGCTGCCGCTGTGTTGCTGTTGGGGGTGGCCGCATACTCTGCCGCGATCTCTGCCGCCGTGGGGGTCCAGGTGTAGGAGGTTGCCACCCCGCTGATCTCCTTGATCTGCTTGCCTGCCACATAGAGCCGCAGGGTGTGGCTCACCGCGTTCCGGCTGCGGGAGATGGAGGTGGTGTACCCGCTGCCGATGGTGTGGTCCGGCTTGCTGGTGATGCTGCTGACCGGCGGTGCCGAAGCGGTCCCCGTCAGCTGGGATGTGCCGATATTTCGGCCGTAGTGGTAAGCAGTGCAGACCATCTTGGTGGAAACCGACGTTCCCAGGGCGTAGATTTTGGCAATCTCCGCCTCGGTGAGGGAGACAGTGTAGGAGGCGCCCACGCCGGTGATGGTCTTGACGAGGGTTGACCCGGCATAGAGCTGCAAGGTATGGGTCACCGAGCCCCGCAGCCGGTTGATGGAGTAGGCCCGGCTATCTCCCACCACAAAGGTGGGGGCCGTCTGCAATGTGCTGTTGCCCACTTGGTAGCAGGTGGCCGTCCCTTTGGCGTCTCCCACCAGGGTGCTGCCGGAGTAGGTGTTGCACCAGAGGACGACTGCTCCGCTGGTAGCGCTGCCCATGGCCGCGTAGATCTTCTTGACATCCGCTTCTGTAAATGTCCAGGTGTGGCTTGCCCCCACCCCGCTGGCGGTCTTGATGGCCACACCGCCCACGTCCAGCTGAATGGAGTGGGTGAAGCTGCTGGACGCCCGGCTGATGCTCACCGTCACATTGTCCCCAACTGTGAAGTTGGGGGTGGAGATGCTGCTGGCTCGGGGCAAGGTGGTGAGTGTAAGGGTGCCAGAGGCCGAACAATAGCCGGGCGAGTATGTGCCAGACGGGGAGAAGGAGGCTGATATATAGGCCGACCCGCTGCCGTCAGCGTTGTGGGAGACCCAAACCTCACGGGTAGACAAGGTCACGGTTGCGTCCGAACCATAAGGCTGGCTAGAGACATATGAAAACCCGCCCGAATCTCCCGCAACGCTCAAGCTACCGCTGTAACTATTTCCCGTCTGCCATCCCCAGCTCTTGTATTGCAGCTTAACCGATGCCCGAACCAAAGAGCGGTTATTGGCTACGTCCGTCTGAATCTCGCTGGCCTCTATGTAGAATGCATATTTGGATGTATTTTGACTTACAGACCCGTAAAAAGTCGCCACGCTATTCCCTCCCTTCAATCATTGATAACAAAAAACGCCCCGCCAGCCACCGGGATGACCCGCAGAGCGCCGCTTATATCGTCCGGGCGTTGAACCGTGAACTCCCCCAGGGCCGACAGCTGACGGATGCGGCCGCTGTCCTTGTTGAAATAGGCCACGTCCTCGCTGGTGTCGGTGTTACGAAAGCGTACCTGCTGGTTGTCGAGGGATGCCTGGAATGGATCCCCCTCCTTGGTGATGTCGATGCCCCGCGAGGTGATTTTCACCCCTCCGGCGTCAATCTCGTTCTGGGCCTGCTGCCAGGCAGTGCAGACCTCCCCCTGTATGACCGTCCAGTCGGCAATCCGCAACGTACCCCCCTCCACCATGGCCTCGACGAGGGCCGCCGGTGAATCCGCCACAAAGCTGCCGGTGATCTCTGTCCACTCCTCTGCGGCGGCCAGTTCTCGGCGGTGCCCGCCGTGGGAGATGTACGCAGAGGTGGAGGCCCCTGTCTCCAGCTTGTATTGGCAGTAATAAGCGTACCTCTTGCCCGCCACCGTGGGGATCGTCTGCCCCAGACGGCCGGTCAGGCCGAGGACAAAACAGCCGCCGGCCGCGGTGGAATTGTAGACGGCGGTAGAGGTGTCACAGACCACTTGCCCATCCACCTGCCAATCATCCAGCCCCAGGCGCCCTGAACTGCCCTTGATCCTGTTGGCGCCGCCGGTCCGAGACGCGGACAACACCAGGCCGTCCACTCGTTGGGTCAACTCCGTAACCTCGGTGACGATGGCGTCTGCGGTGTGGGATACCTCCTTGATCTCTGACCGGGTGTAGTCGAGCTCTCGCTCAAGCACATTAGACTTTTGCCGCAGGACCTTGATGGATTCATTCAGCGGGCCGCGCTTCGGCTCTGTGGACGGCGACGTTCCGACACTTCGCAGCTCCATTTTCAGCCCACCATTGTAGGTGATTGCCCATTCCATCACCGGCAGCTGCGCGGCCTCGCCATACGCATTTTTGATCGTCACGATGTCGCCTGGCTCAATGGATGGGTCTCCTTGTCCTCTCCACTCAAGCGGCGCATAGCTGTAGCCAGCCACGCCATCGTAGATGGATTTTAGCACGTCTTGTTGTTCCTCTTTGGATGCCGCCGTAAGGGCGTACAGGAGAGGGTTGTTTTCAATCACCAGCGGTGCCCGTGCCTCTACTCCCTCCGGGTAATTCATGCCCAGGTCACCCTCTTCGGCGATGACGCGCACCTGGTCGATTGGACGGGTGGCGTATTGCGCGCGCATGGCCTCTGTTGTGCTCTCTGGGCCAATCTCTCTGTTGGAGGAGGAGTACCAGCGGAGGTAAAGGCGGCCATCTCGCCCCATCCGGGCATAACACCCAGCTACCTGGGCCGCATATGCAATCATCGCCCGGGCAGTGGTTTCCACAGCGGCCCCTTGCTCGATGAGCAAGGAGGCGTTGGGGAAATTGGCACTTCCCAGCTCAATTCCCGCTATTTCACAAGCACGGCCAACAAGCTGGGCCAAGGTCATGGGCCAGACCTCATTTTCGGTTGTCCAGGCAGCTTCTGCTTTGCAGGCCCTGTCGGCCCCTTTGAGCGTCAGCAACGCCCCGTTTTTTTGCTCCGGCTTCTGCACCACAAAAACGCCCATTGGCACCAGCTCAAGCCCTGCCGCTGTCTCTATCCCCAATTGAGGGACAACCTCTTTCCCCTCCCACTGGATGGCGGCAATGGCTCCATCTGGGTCTGTGACAGCTACCTTCAGTTCATCGGACAAAAACGCCCCCGGCGCTATGTCGCCGCCGCTGTTGGCTAACCCGGAAATCTCAATGGTCTTCACCTGTTCGGCGGAGAGGAGAAGGTTGCCGGAAGTATCCGCCAGCTGCCCCTTTGCCCTTCTGCTGGGCGCAAAAATGTCATTCAGGTATGCTTCGCTTACGGGAAACATTGATTCACCTCTCTGTCATGGACAGCTTGACGTTCCAATATATCTGCCCGTTTCGTATGTACTTGATGGGCACTGAGCGGTCGCCGCAGTATGCGGTGATGGTTCTTCTGCCCCCAGTATAGGGGTCTGGGTAGGCCAATGCGAAAAATACCGGCTCCACCTTCTCCAGCACCGTCCTCATGGTCGGGCCGTCCAGCTTCTTATATTCGACTTCCACCTTTCGCTTTGTCGCCACTCTGTCCCGGATGAGCTGCCCCAGCGAGTTCCGTTCAGATTCACCATCCAAGTCCATGATTGTAACGGTGATTGCATCGGGCACAGGCAAGGCCATGCTGTCAATAGCAATGAGATTTTCCAAGTCTTCCTCCTTACACCGGGAAGGGGAGTTCCCCGGTTTTTGCCAAGTGGTCAATGATGGACTGGATGGCGATGCGGCCAATCTCTTTTTCACCGACCTGCAACACCATGTCCCCACGATTCCCTCTGGCGTCCCTCCACGCCCTCATCATCGCCTGATACATGGATTCGCCGCCGGCCTCCTGGCTCACGATATCCCGAATGAGGCCCTCCGGGGCCTCCAGGTTGCGCCCGCTTCTCTGGTCGCCCAAGATGGCTGCGAACTCCTGGTTCGGGGGGATGACCGCGCCCTTTGCCAACTTCGGGATTTGAGGAACAGGCAGAGGGTTTTGCCCCCAAAGACCTTTAAACGGGGAAACTCCTAGGATTGAGATATTTCTAATAGTGTTCAAAAAGCCATTGATTTTGTTGAACGGGAACGCGATAATTTTATTCAGCCCGTCAATAATTGCATTCACCACTTTTTTGAACATGTTTGAGATTCCCTCGGTAATCCCAGAAAATATTTTCCCGCCGACAGAGAACACGTTTTTAACAGCATTCCAAGCCGCAGAAAACTTATCTTTAAACCAGTTGACAACCCCCGAAAACACCGACTTGATGCCTTCCCAGGCGGCGGAAGCACCATTTTTAAGGGCGTCCCACATTCCGCCGAAGAAATTTTTGATGGGCAGAATGATGGTATTGTTGAACCACTCGGAAACCCTCCCCCAGATGTATTTGATTCCCACAATGCAGTTGTTGGCGAAGTTTTTGACCCCATCCCACAAACCGCTGAAAAAGTCGGCGATCGGTTGAATTACATAATTGTTAAACCAGTCTTTTACCGTATTCCAAACCGCTTTTATTCCTTCCCACGCGGAAATAGCAAAATTTTTGACCCCGTCCCATAAATTTCCGAACCATTCGCATATAGCATCCCATGTTTCGCAAAACCAGTCAGCTACTGCCTTTGCAACTTCTTTGATTTTATCCCACAAACCAATCCAAAAATTTCGGAAGTCCTCGTTGTTGTTCCACAAAGCGATAAATGCGCCAATCAGCGCTCCAATGACTGTAATTATCAGCATGATCGGGTTTGCATTTTGCGCCGCATTAAGAGCTAATTGAGCTATTGTTACAGCTTTCTGCGCAATTTCGACCGCGAGAATTATTGCCTGATAAGCTCCCCACGCCGCCACCAACCCTAAAATAATAGGGGTTAAAGTGCTCATGTGATCTGCAAGCCATTGCAGGATCCCTACAATTACGCCTCCCGTCCATTCTGCGATAGGCTTCAAAAAATAGTCCCACAAAAATTGAGCAGCCGGCGCAAAGTTTTCAATAGTTGTATTGATAGATTCGATAGCTCCGCTTAGAATGTCGATAAACAATGGAACTACATTGTTCATCGTCCAGGAGCCAAATGGCACCAATACATTTTCCCATAGCCAAAGGAGGCCTTCCCCCACATGAACCGCAAAAGGAGCCAGTGCCTCCCACAATCTGTGAAGCGAATCGTTTATATTTCTCCAATCCACCTTTGCGAAGCCGTCTGCAAGCGCGTCAATGAACCGGGGCAAACCTTCACCCATCACCCATTTCCCAACCGGCACCAGGAAGGTATTGTAGAAGTCCTGTAGCCCTTGCCAAGCGAATCCGCCCAGACGGGAAAGCTGGTCGCCCAGGCGTCCGAAGGCGTCAATGGTCGGCTGTAATAACGCCTGCAATGCGGTGATGTCGGTGCTGATTTCTTCGACGCCGGTAACCGGGAAATCGATAGGGCCAACCGCCGCCCCCGCTCCGCCGGGGGAGCTGCCACTGCCGCCGGCGCCAGATGAACCGCTGCTTTTTGACAGGACATTCAGCTCGTCAAACGGGGCCAAGGCTCCCTTTGCCTTTTTCCCGGCCTTGGCGGCCTCGTTTCCGGCCCCCTTGATGGCGGAGCCCAGCCCTTCCTGTGCCGCTGCGTTGGCGTTCGTGGCCGCCGCTGCCGCCACCTGTGTCTTGGCTACCTTTTTCCCGAACAGGGCAGAGAGGGCCGTGCTTGCCGTCTGGGCAAATGCAATCAGCTGGGAGAGCAGGGCATTGAGCATCTTGACCGTCGGGGCCAAAACCTGCACCAAACCGTTTCCGACAATCCCCATGAGCTGTTTCCACTGCTCGGAGAGGATACGGGTCTGATTGGCCCAGCTGTCCTGTGTTTTTGCGAAATCTCCGGCCGCAAGCCTGGTCTGCTCCATCACATACTGGAAACGCAGCTGTACCTGTTCCGCCTGGCTCATAGCCGAAGTGGTTTTCCCAAAACCGTTCGCTAGGGCATATGCGTCGAGATTGGTCTGGGTCATTACCACGCCGATTCGTTTGAGGCTCTCGGTTTCACCCGTCCAGATAGATTTCAACATGGTGTCGGCTTCGGCTTGAGACACATTGTAGAATGACGCAATATCAGCGGTTCGTTCCGCCGCCTCCATTGCCATTTTGCCGGCGGCCTCTCCGTACTGACCCATGCCCTTGGACATTGCCATATAGGTGGAGGCTGTTCTTTTGGCCGCTAGTTCTGACATTCCGAAGTTTTTGATGGAGCCTTTTGACCACTCGTCAACAGCTCCAGACATCCCGCCGAAAGCTGTTTCGACGACATTTTGCACCTCGGTGAGGTCAGACGATATGCTGATTGCCTCTCTGCCAAAATTGACGAGCCCACGGACGGCGAATGCGGTAATGGCTACCTTGCCCAGGCTCTTTAAGGCACTTTTTAGGCCGCCCACCTGTGAAGTTATATTTTTAACTCCGTCTTGTAGCCCGGAAGTATCCATCTGTGTTCCGATGCGGATACTCCCATCCAGTTGCCCCATTGCCAATGTATACACCTCCTGCGCCGCTCATCGGCACAGTGGCACTACTTGAGCATTGTCCTATCAATGCCCCAAAAGCAAGGGCAGGCGCGGTCTTTCGACTGCGCCCGGCCTCACCCTTGGGGTCTATTTTTTTGTTGTTCTATGCGGATTTCAAACACTTTCCCGCAATGCCGCGCCCGACACTTGATGTAGAGCCCCCGACATTGCGCCCCGGCTTCCCGGGCAATCTGCTGTGGATGCCCGCAATAGGGGCAGAGCACCTTTTCCCGCTTACTCTCCGTTGCCATCGCCCCCATTCAGTGCTGCCATAAATTTCTCCTCATCCGGGTCTTTGGGCTGCGGTAGGGCGAATTTTCGGCGCATCTTCATATATGCCGCACGGGTGTCTTTGTCCATCTTGGAGAGGTCAGCGGTGCGGAAGTCAATCACCTGGGTGTAGGCGCATTCCCCCAAATCTCCAAAGAGACGGAGAAAGCGGAACCAGTGCATCCGTTCCCGGTCAATGTCGATCCCATAAGCTCGGCGGAATCCGCTGTAGATTCGCCCCGCGTCGGCATCAAAGGAGAAATAGTTGATGTTCTCTCCCTCTTCTTCCTCCGTTGGCTTATCCTCTTCACCACCAGCCACAAACCACTGCAACCCGCGAATGGCTGTTTCGTAGTCGGGGACACCGGCCCCAAAAAGGAGTTGCGACGCAAGCACCAACCGCTCCACCTCGTCGCACTCGGGATCGCCCAAAATCTGCGAAATCTGGATACCAATGCGGTAGTCAGTGCGGATGAGGTATCCCTCGAACTCGTCCGGGAGTGGGTCAAGCAGGAAGTTATACATTCCCCTTGCGGGTGGCACTGTATTTCTTCTTCAGGGTTGCCTCCCGCTCCTTGGCGTACTCGGCAAAATAGGGGGTGATAGCCTCCAAAAACTCCGCGTACAGGTCAACCGACGGGATGATGGGCCCAAACACCTTGCGGCAGGTGTCAGTCCCGAACACATCGTCAATTCGGTCGCGCAGGTGAACGTGGATTTCTGCGTTGAGCTCTGCCCTTGCCTTCGCCTGTTCGCGCTCATTTGGCCATTCTCTTTCGTCGAGCTCTTCTGCTCTGCCCTTGATGCTTTCGATGTATGCGTCAAACTCCTCCATCATTTGAAAGAACCGCCTGGGGAAGTCCTGGTCGCCGAAGTTCAAGCAGATTTTTTCGCCGTCATCGTTGACCTCGATCCATTTTGCACCAGTATTTACCCGAATGGAATTTGTAAGCTTTTTAGTGTTTGCCATTGCTCCTCCTTAGCCAGCTGCCGTCATGGTGATTTCCTGGAGCAGTGCCGCCGAAGCTACGGTAATGTTGCCGTTGGCGGCAGTCATCCCATCGGCCATCACCGTATAGGCATAGCTGCCGGTGGGCAGTTCTACTTCCGCCACGCCGTTGCCGTTGGTGGTGAGCACCCCGTTGTTCACGGTAATTTTTGCCCCGGAAACAGCATTGCTGCCAGATTTGACAAGGAAGGTCACCAGCTGCTGGGCCCCGCCGTCCGGGGCGAAGGTCTTGGTCGCAGGGTCGAAGGTGCCGAAGGTGCGCTCCCCAATCCAGTGCAGGGTACAGGGGCAGGCAACGCCCTTGGTATCCCCGCCAAAAGAGGTAAGCTCAATCACCGCGTCCTGCTTCCAGGCGACATATTTCCCGGCCTCGGCGGTCTTGTAGAGCTTTGCCCAGATGAAGGGCTGCACCACATCCTCCAGAATCAGCTCTTTTTCCTCAATTTCGTCCAGCTTTTCCGAGAAGAGATTTCCGCCGGTCACGTAGATGGGGTCGAGCTCGGTTGTTTTCTCATAGGACGAGAGCTCGGTCTCCACATTCCCCAGCACATCCGCAGTAGATTCCACCGTGGGGCTCTGCTCGATAGCCACCGATTCGATTCCCTTACCGATGATTTCCGGCGTCTTCCCCGCCGGCGCGTAGAAGAGCGCAAAGGACTTGCGCTTTTGTTTTCCGCTTGCAATTGCCATTTAACTATTCCTCCTGTAATGTTTTTCGTAGGTCACCGCGATTTGGATTTGGTAGAGCCCGGTTTGACCGTCCTCCGAGAGCTCAAAGAGCATCCCATTCTGCGCGGTGACAACCTCCATTTCTGGCCTGTCGCCCACTGGCGGGATTTGCCCCGTCCATTGCTGTTCTTCCACCCAGTCGGCAAAGAGATCGAGAAACTCGGTATTCTCCACCCGCACCACGTCGTCAATTGTCCAATCTCTGGCGTAGAGGGCGAGGTTGTACTGCTTGGTTTTGAAGATGTTCCCCAGCACGTCTTCCTCCACGCTGACGTCGGCGCTGCCGGTCGGCATGATGCCATAGTTGCCAGGCTCCGGCCCTGTCCAGTCCACATGCTGGCCGCCGGTGAACTGCTCCAGGTGCGGGCAGGTAGAGAGCCAGTCCCGCATAATTTCAAATACTGTCATTTTCTGCCACCTGCTGTTTTTCTCACCAACGTCATGACTGCTTTCCCTCTATCTGCCCACATCCTCTTCACCCACATCTTGCCACGCTTTGGTGCGCCGCGGTGAAAAACGATGTCTTTTGTGGTGACATGTTTTGGAGCTTTCCCGGCCATCACTTTCCCGTACCAGTTTACTTTTGCATACGGCCCAGGGTAGACAATAAGCCCGCTTCCAACCGCTGTAGCGACCGCGGCGCGCTGCTTCAGGGAGCCGCTTCGCATGGGCACATAGGCATCCGAGTATTGCAGTACGGCGCTGTCAAGCACTCCTTGCCCCCTGTTAAATCGCCCAGACCATCTTTGGCTGTACTGCGGATACCAAGTGAGTTCCGCCGACAGTTCTCCGGCTCGAAATCGCTTCCCTTTTGGCAGCGGAATATAGTGGATATTAGTTCTCACTTGGCCCGCACCTCCCAGTATTGCAGATATGCAGATCCGCCGTCCCACTTGGCGATGCTGGTTATCGTGTATGCATCTCCCTGCTTCACAAGGTCTCGGATTGGGCTTTCTGGCGACACCTCAAATGTACACAGGCCTTTCAATAGGTAATCCTTCCCGCTGGTCTTCTCGGGGAGGTCGGCGTCGATGGGGAGATGCACCAGCACACTGTCTACCGCAGCGCTCCCAGTCTTGTTGAGGGCGGTTCCCCTGGTGCCCTCCCAGTAGACATTTCCCACCGCCAGCCGCCTATAGCTTCCATCTGGCCGGCAGAGGTAGAGGGTGCAATCAGCGTTGGTCAGCATCTTCCCACGCCCCTATAGCGGAGAGGGTGAGAACGCGGCAGGTTTCGGTCGATGGCCTTTTCCAGCTTCTTCCCCCATTGCGTTTCCCACTCGGCTGACGTGTCATAAGACACCGACCGCGCCCCTTCTGTCTCGGATTTCAACCCCACAGGGCGCCCTTTCTCCGTGTTCTCCCAGCTGTACAGGACATCCACAGCCGCACAGACGGCATTTTTTACCGCCTCGTCCGGCTCGGCGCCTTCTTTCAATCGCCCAAAGGTCAGCCGATCTATTTCCCCGCCGGCGTCACGAGCGAGCGCCTGGAATTGGCTTTCTGGCACAAGGGAGCCGTGGTAGGCCCCCGAATAGTAGGCATAATCCGCATACTGCAATGCTTTCCCCCCCCTTACTTACCGTCCTGGTGCTCCTTTTCCATGTGGCCTTCAAGGCCCTTGGCGGATTTATATTCCTTCCCGCAGATGGGGCACGAGAACCCCTCTTCCTTTTCAGGGAATATCAAGCCAACGATTTTACCCATTTCGCGCCTCCTACGCAGTGGCCTTATGATGCAGGTAGATGCCGGCCAACTTGTTTTTGTATGCGTCGGCAATCCCGACATTGCGGTAGCCGAATTTGTAGCCGTCTCCGTTCTGGTTCACAGCGGCGTCGATGATTTTGGGGGCAACGTGCTTCTCGAACTGAATCAAGGCCGGCTTGTGGACAATCAAAAAGTTAATATCCGCAGCGCCAGATGCCTTGGCATACCCGCCAGCCTCCTGGCCAGTTTTCCCGCTCTTGAGTTCGATTGCCGTATAGAATCGGCTCTGCGGCACCTTGGTAACAGACGAAAACGCCGCCAGAACTTCCTTGCTTTTGGTGGTGTCCAAATCTCGAATCATCCCATACAGAGTGGGAGTGATGAACAGATGTCGATCAGTATCGGGGACTTCGTCCTCGTCCATCTTGTCGACCGCCACCCGCAGAGCCTGCAAAACAGCGGTGCCGTCTGCAAGGGTCGCGCCGGTACTCACCTTGGAAATCCCATCTTTCCCTGCATAGCAGGCGAAACGGAAAGCGTCTAGCTCGGGCACAACTTTAGTGCGGACAAATTCGCCGGCCAGCCGCCCAAAAGCAATTCCGGCGGTCTCCATATTGTCCATTGTGTCAACAGTGAACATCCGGCCACGGTCATAGTTGCATTTGACAGTCTCGTTGGTAAGGGTAACATCGCCGTGCACATACCCATCATTGCGACTGTAGTCGCCAAGCCCCTGCATATCCAGCATGGGGATAACGAGCTCGTTTGCGTTCGCCCCCTCTCTCACCAAATCGGGGTTGCCGTCCAGCTTGGCCGTCAGAGATGCCAGCTTGTAGACCTCATCCAACATGGGTACGAATTTCTGTGCAAGTTTAATGTTGTTTGCCATTTTCTTGTTTCCTCCTATTCATTGGGCAGCCCAAACGCCGCGCGCAAGGCTGCCTCATCGGCGTTCCCTCCATTTGCCTGGACGCTTCCTGTGCCTGTAGCAATGGAGGGCGGTGTTTCCTCTTCCTCAAAGAGATACCCGTTTTCTTCTTTCAGGGCGGACAGGGCCGCCTCTACGTCGTGCTCTTGGTTCTTGCTGGACTTCAATTCCTCCATGTCCAACAGCGCGGCAATGGCCTTGGTGTTTCGCCCCCTCGCTCTTCCAATCGCCCGGTCAAGTATGGATTGGAACTGTACTTCGGCAACCTTCTGCTCCGCTTCTTTTTGGGCTGCCTTGTACTTTTCCTCCCACTCTTGAGCAGATTTTCTGACCGTCTCAATGTCCTTACCCTGCTCCTGCATCTCCTGGATGGTTTTTGTCGCTTCGTCCAGTTGGGCTTTCAGAGCCTTGGCCGCCTCGTTCTTGCTGTTGTAGTCATCCCGGCCGACAAACCGCTTACCAATCTCGGCACTGATTTTCTGGTCAATTTCGGCGGTATAGCCGTCTCCCAAAATTTCCTTCAAAAACTCAAGCATCGCTTTCCTTTCTCCGCTGTCCTTTTTTTCGGGCCAGCCCCCGTTTTGCGGCGCCCGTTCTTTTGTCCCCCGGGCCGGGGGTAAAATAATAGCAGGCCCTTTTCGGCCTGCTCTTTTGGTTCTATTTCTGCACTTACCGGCAGCATCGCCTCCTTTCATGGCATGAAAAAACCACCCGTAGAAACAGGTGGTTCACATTATCTCATCCAAAATATCCTTAAATCGCTTGCCTCCAACCATCCAGTTGTCCAACAAGTTATCAACTCCCGAAAAATCTTCCTCTTCTCCATCGGAATTCCAGGTGTAATACATCCCATCCACAGAGCAGACAGAGTACTGTTTCCCACCATACTGGAAGGCAGGTTCATTTACCAAAAGCCACTGTTCAACTTTCTTTCTATCCACCCTTACCTCCTCCTAGCAAGTCCGCGTTCTCTATTTTCTCTTCGTCTGTAAGAGACCTTGTCGTTCTCTCTTCCAGCACCCCATCTTCTCCCCATGTGTATTCGTGCACATGATATGGTTCAGTCCTATCCTCTCCAAACCTATGTTGCTTAGGCCTGCTGTGGTCCGACGAATGGACTTGACGTTTGAGCATCCCCTCGCTATCGTAGATACTTCGGTCTATCTGTATCTTGCCGCTTCTGTACTTGATCTTGCTTTCAATGACAGCGTGAGGGCGGTACACCTTGGGGATAGATGGCTTTTCTTTTTCCTTCCAGTCATCCGTTACAATTATGGTTCCATCTTCATTGTACCTGTACTGCCGATATTTTTCAATATTTTTGCGCACCGCCTTCGAGGCCTCCGCCGCCTCTTTCTTACCCCATCCAGCAATCCACGCTCGTTCCTTCTGGGTGGTAAGACCGGCGGCAGACGAAAACTTCTTGTACTCGCTTTCCAACCGCTTCAATTTGATTTGATGGGCAAGTTTCGCATCCGCATCTCCAGCCCCATCTGCTGTCAGTATGTAGTTCTTCTGCGACCGCATGGCCCGCTCAATTTGGCGCTGCTTCTGGCTTGCCTCGTACAGGCTGTAGTGCCGCCCCTGGTAGGTGATGCCCTTCTGGTTCTGCTCCCGCATCTCCTGTAGCTCCGCCTCTGAGTAGACGGGGGCGCTTACTCCCAAAATGACCGGGTAGGCGATGTGCCCACAGTTGAGCGTCCCAATTCTGCGGCGAAGGTTTTCGTTGAGCCGTTTGTACTCCGCGTCGGTATACTGCCGCCCTTGGTGTGGCTCATGGTCTGGGGCACTGTCTGCATGGGCACTGATCTCCCACCCGGTGGCTCCCATTCTGTCGTGTGTCTCTTGGCTGATCTGCTCCTGCATAAGTCCAATGCCGCCCATAATGTTGCGCCGTATTGCCGCCTCTAACTTGGTGGTGACACCGCTTTCATAGTCAATCACCCGCACCCCGTATTTGGCGAGATTTTGGCAGGCCGTCCGAACAGCGGTATTGTAATCTGCCGCACCTGTGAAAACCTGCTGAAAGGCAAAATCCGTCGCCTTGTGGTACACTTTTTGCAATGGGTATGCTTTCCCGTCCGGGCCAATCATACCCAGCGTTTGAGTCAAATTTGAGAAGTCTTTTTTTGCCAGCCGCTTTGCCGCCTTGAGCTGTTGCTGAAGGGCCGCGTTTGCGGCGAACGGAATGGCTGCCGCTGTGGGCAATCGCGAAAGGTCGAAACGGTAGCCAACTTCCGACGACTGTTGCATAAGCTTTTCCGCGTCCGCTGCGCTCACCTTGAGAATTTTTTGTAGCTCATTTTTTACCTGCTTTTGGCTCACCCCTAGCTCTTGGGCCTTCCAAGTCTGGTATGCGGCAGTGCTGGTGAGCTGGCCGGCCTCTGATACCCTGCGGGCGATGTCCTGGAGCAGGAACTCAACAATCGGGTCGGCCACCTTTTCTGCGGCATCCTGCAATCCCTTGATTTGCTTTGGGGTCAGCATCTACCTCACCCCTAATCTTCCTGTGGAGGTTCTTCTTCCTCTCCTTCTAACAACTGCTCCATTTCCGGCATGTACTTTTGAGCGATTTTTTCAAGGTCTCTGTCTGTTTTCCATTTTTCCCCGAAATACCACGCCAGTGCAATTTCAGGCCGGAGCATTCCAGCGGCAACCATTTGCTGGTATTCCGCCCAGGTGCGGTCCCGGTTGTACAGGACACCGTCCCCCCAATCAATCACCAGATTGTCGGAGTCCCAGTTGTCTGATCCCCCCGGAAGGCCGTACTCTTTTGCCATTGCAGCGCTTATTTTAAGCAGCTCCTGAAGTGCCTCTTCCCACGCCTGTTGTAGGTCAATGATTGTTAAGTTATAGTCTCCCTCACTGGATGTAATTTCTGTCGCCGTCCGTTCGGACGCCTCCACCTCGGAAAGAATTCCGCGCTTCATCCCGATAGCAGTTTCGATGTTTCGCAGGTATTCATTTTTTCGGGCAAGATAGCTCTGTTCCCGGAGGGCCGGCGAAAATACGGTCACGCCGACATTCTTTGTACTGTCATCTACAGCCAGGAAAACGTCGTCTTCCAGCCGCTTGTTCCCCTTTCTGTCCCTCGCCAGCATATCCTCGCTGGCGATGATACGAGACCGGCCGTGCTCAAACTCTCGTCCGAGCTGCCATTCGTTGCGGTCAATGCGGTGGATGAGAGCTGCCGCAGGGGCGTATACCGCGACCCCATCTGTCGACCCATCCACACAATTATCTGCCGGGGAGTGCAGCTTTGCCATCCCCAGCCCCATGGGCGTCCGGTAGGTGTGGCTCTCCTCTAAGCCTCCATATTTCGCGAGCGAATGGAGGCTTACCGGGCTTCCCAGCTCCCCACGGGTGTAACTGCGGAACAGCTTGTAGTCAATTGTGAGACGGCCATCTGGCCCCACAGTGCGGCGCTCTACCAGGGTGTAGACTTTTCCGGCCTCCTCGGTGATTTCCAGCATCCCAACACTGGTATCGTTTCCTTGGTCGTCTCTGGACAGCACCACGTAGCAGTCCCGGCGGACAACCGAGTAATGGATTCCTCCGCCCATCGGCACCGGCTTGATGTAGGCGTCTCCGGCAGATAGCATATTTTGCATGGCTCTCTTTTTCACCCGGTCGGCAGCTTCAAGCCATCTCTGCGCCGCCTCATCATTCCCCTTGAGGCTGGCGGAATACTCTCCAAAAATGGTCTTTTGCAGCTTGTTCACCACTGCGTATGCCATTCTCTGGCATGGGTCTTCCCTGGTCTCCTCGTCCTCTCGGGTTCTGTAGTAGAGGTTCAGCCAGTCTCCGATTGCCGCCTGCATCTCGGCAGAAGTGACGTCCTTGCAGTTTAGCGCCTGCTCAATCAGCGTCCCCTTCATCCGCCGCCCTCCTTCCCACTCGTTTTGTCAGTCTTCCAGCCATCTTCATTCCGTCGTGCAGCCCCTCTATATAGGCCTCTTTGTCGGAGAGCTGGCGCTTCAGATCCCGAATCTCCATCTCCTTCTCGGCCAGCTGGCGAAGTAGGTCTCCCCGGCACCACTCGGGCAGGAATCGCTTAAAAATCCATATTTTCAGTTTCTTCATCTGCCCCGCCTCCTCCAAACTCTTTCCATTGCATACCGTACGGCGTCTATGTGGTGATTGTCCGCGTCCGGGTATTCGTTCGTGGGCTCCCCGTCCTTGGTAGTCGTGTATTCGTATTCCGCAAACTCCCGGGCTGTCCTGGGGCATCTTTCCGGGTCAATGCAAATGGCGGACAGCCCTTGCAGCCACTTCATAGAGTAGGCCACGCTGCCCGGCCCCTTCTCCGCCTCTCGGCAACGCACTCCAAATGCCCGATAATCATCACAGCTCTTGTTTTCTGCACTGTCTGCGGTGACTATTTCGTCCGGGTCAATCCACTTCTTGACAATCTCTGCCGTTTCCTGGTTTCGCGCCTTCTGCCGCTCCTCCTCGCCGAATATGTAGAGCACCCGGCGCCCAGCGTCGTAGTGCATCCGATTGAATGCCCATGGGTCTGGGTACCAGCCCCAGTCAACGCCATTGTAGATGCGGTCAAAATGCTTGATTTGGTCGACCGAGATTGGCTCAAGGTGGAGATTGTCAAATACTTGAGTGCCGTTACCCACCACCTCACCCAAATACTCATGTCGGTACTTGATGGGGTTGGTATTTTCCAAATGCGCAGCATCATCGAGAAATCTTTGCCCCAGCCATTCGGTAGGGGTCGTCAGGTAGGTGGAGTGGTGGGCCAGCTTGCCCGGCTTGTTCTCAAGCACATAGCGGTTGGCCCAATTTCTGGCCGCCGCCGGCGGGTTGAAAGATTTCAGGGTCAGCGAGAAAGGCCCGCCGCGCAGAACGGATTGTTCCACATTGCGAACCTCCTCGGGGCCCGAAAATTGGTCAAGCTCCTCGAACCAGACGATTCCCACATATCCCCGCTGCATCTTGATGGACTTGACCTTGCCGGGGTCGTCTAACCCAAAAAACATGACCTTCTGGCCGGTCGGGGCGTAGACGATCTCCATCGGGGAGACTGTGGCCTTGCAGTATGCAGAAATCCCCAACGCGTCTGCCGCCCACATCATCTGCGCGTAGACGCTATTGCGGAGGGTGTTGCCGACCTTGCGGAGGACTACCGCATGGCAGTCAGGGTGCCGCAAGAGGGTGAGCCAGACCTCAATGGACGCGGTGCTGCTTTTGAGACTGCCTCGCCCGCCCGCCAATACCACCTCCTGCGCCTCCCCCTTGCGGATGGCTACGTGAACCGGGTGAAAGGCAGGGGCGATTACCTTATCCAGGGATATTGTCGACAATCTGCACACCCCCCTCTGCCGCCGGTTCAATCGGCTTGTCTCTCCACTTGCCAGGCCGCCGGTTTTTCAGCCAGAAAATTTGTGCGGTTACGTCTCCCGCCAACGCCTTATAGAGCAGCGCGTTTTCCACCTGATAGTCAACGACTTCTTTTCCCTTTTTTAGGGCGTCAGAAATGTCGCTGTATCTGTTTTTCCAGGCATACAGCGTAGTTCTTGCAATGCCGATTTTCCCCGCAATCTCCTCGTCTGTAAGTCCGTCTCTGGCCCATCCCTCGAGGCAGACAAGGCCCTCCGGGGTTAGCCATTCTTCGTATTTTCCTTTTGCCACCCCGGTCCCCCTTCTCCTGTCTCCCCAAACCCACCCTCCAGCGCCTATGCGATTCGCTTGCACTGGCACACCCGTTTTATCCCTGGGTCTTTTACTCTCCAGATAGCTCTCTGATAATCTCCAGCTCCCTGTCTGACAGCCCCCACACTTCGACCCCTACTTTTTCTGCGGTCGCCTTTTCGGCTGCTGCTTTTTCAGCCGCCGATTTTTCTGCCGCCGCTTTTTCAGCTTTCAACTTTTCTTCTTTTGCTTTCTTGGACAGCAGAAACCCTCCGCCAAAAATCGTCTTTTTGTGTGTGCGTTGGGCGTCAAGTGTTCGCACAAATGCCACGTCGAACCCCTTGATTTTAAGGTCACAATATTTCGCGATTTTTTGGATTTTGGCGGCTGTCAGAAGCTCGTCCGGGTAGTCGTATTTTGGAAGCTCTGCCTTGACTTTTTTAAGTGCCTCTCTCTGTATGGCACTTAAGGCCACTGTCAGGCCGCTGCATACATTAATTTTGTAATCCCCCATATTAGTGACAAACGACGTCCTAACTTTTGCCCCGTTTTCGTATTCAATGGCGCAGTCGATAATCACGCAGTTCACGGGCCTATTTTGTATGTGTGAAAATATCGTTAATGTTGGTGCGAAGAGGAAAAAGTCTATCCGCCTTTCGAGGTAAAAGTCTAGGATTTTTGACAAAACAGAAAACGGCGGGTTGTCAATAACCACACCGTTTTCTGGGTATTCATAGTTTTCATAATCCCCACCCGGATAAAATGGACGAACAACAGGCCGCCCCTCTAGCCCATACTCATTTGCCGCCCAGCTTTTTACGGCGTCGTATATGTACGGCGGAGTATAGCAGTCATCAGTTGTCTTTTTGGGCTTAAATTTTTCGACGAACTCCTCGTATGTCTTTGATTTCATTGCTCCTCCCGTTTTTTACTCCTCCTGCTCCAATACAGAGGCCGCTGCCCCGTCGTACCCCTTGGGCATCTTTTCGGCAGCATCTGTTAAGGCGTCCAGTAGAGCGGCTTCCTCCTCACAGGTAAGTGACGAGGAGAAACCAAGGCTGGCTGTTATGGTGTAGACGTACATTCGGCGCTCCCTATCTGCCCCAAAAATGGGCACGAAAAAGCCCACACCGTCAGGTGCAGGCTTGAATATTTGAGGCCGGGCCGAGGTGGTGAACCTCGCGCGATATGCCCCGCATCTGCGCCGCGTTGGCATACCGCTCACATCAGGCTACCCAGCATAGGGCCCACCCAGCCTACTGAGTACCCCGCGCGCTGAACGTAAGGCTTCGACTGGGCAGGCATAATCTAGGGGCCGGTGCGCTCCGGCCATTGTGTCCAAGCAAGGCGCGCATCCATCCTCACTTGGCCCACTATACACATTTTAGCAGGCGTTTTGCGTGCACAGTGCCAACTTTCAGATAATTCCGAATTTTTCGGCAACATCTTGAAGAAATCTATTCCTCCGCCGGTAGAAGTCCCGCCTACTCAACCCGTCCACCCCCAAAATCTCGAATGGGTAATTGCGCCCGCTCTCGCAGTTGAGTAAGATTGCATTGGTCAGCTTCCGCCGCAGCTCATCGTCCTGGAGGTCATTGCCGATCAGCAGCTTGGCCTTGTCCACGGCTGCCACCCGGCGGGCGTCCGGCGACCGCTCCAACCTCTCCAGGGCCTGCTGCATATTTTCCACCGGGCGGCCCACCTCGGAGGAATGGGGGTAATACTGACG
The DNA here is from genome assembly GCF_018917875.1 of Acetanaerobacterium sp. MSJ-12. Classification (NCBI taxonomy): domain Bacteria; kingdom Bacillati; phylum Bacillota; class Clostridia; order Eubacteriales; family Oscillospiraceae; genus Acetanaerobacterium; species Acetanaerobacterium sp. MSJ-12. The sequence goes on from NZ_JAHLPK010000004.1 coordinate 92,744, forward strand.
GCAGGTCTCCCCTCCGGCGGCGTATTCGTCGAAACTGCACGGCGTCGCCAGAATGACATCCTGCCGGGCAGCCATGTACCTGCGGAGAGACGCCTTGTACCCTCTCACAATCCACAGGGCCTGCTGCTTGATGTCGTCGTCAAGGGTCTTTTTCGCCATCCTCCGCCTCCTTAATCCGAAATACTCTGTACCCCCTGATTGTCCCCGATTTCTGACGGCACACCGCTTGGTATATGTAGCTCAACGGCACTCCAAGATACCGCGCTACCTCCTCTGCCTTACCCACGCAAAGGGGCGGCTCCAGCTCGTCCGCCGTGGTCGCCATGTAGAGGTTATAGGGTACGCCCATAGTCCTCCGCCTCACACTCCGGCGGGTCAGGTAATGGCATCCAGTGGGTGACCTCTCCAGGGGAGCATCTCCACATCCAATTCCCACCCGAGCTTATCCACCTCTCCTGCGTTCGGAGGGTTACCCCGTTTTTGTTTTTGATAGCCACCAGTACCTTGACCTTTTTGCGGCCTTGGTTTTCGGCCATCTGCTCCGGCATCATGTCTTCGCACTTAATCCACATCATTTTTCCACCCGCTTTCTGTTTCTCCAATATCCCTCTGGACTGTACATTTTGCACAAATACGCTCTCAACCAACTATGAGGGAGGCGATTTGACCCATATTTGGTTTTTGCCCGGCATTCCATCTCTAATTCTGGGTATTCAGCATGATTGTGTTCGCAGTATCTGCAACTTTTGTGCTTTTTCCTGTATTCTTCAACCGTCATTTTTATCCTCCATCCTCGCCCCGCAGTTGGGGCAGCACATACTCCGCCACTCGTCTGGCTTGTACCTGTCACAGTGAGAGCATACCAGCCCGCCGGTGGGGTGCTCAATCCAATGGCCGTGCGGTTGCAGGTCTTTGGGGTCGATGGTGGGGCAATTATCAAGCAGAGCATCAATTGCCAACCGGTGTACTGGATTAGGCCAGCACTCTGCCGCAAAGCGCTTTGCTTCGTCTGCATCAATCGGTCTCATGGTCTTCCTCCTCTCTCGGTGCCCAGGCACTGCAATAGCCGCCCAGCCCAGGCGCTTCCACGTCGTCTACCATCTCCCACACACAGCATGGGCACGGTAGCGCAATCCCCTGCCGGGTGCACTCCTCCTGTGCCTTCCGGTCGCCCAGCAGGGCGCGTCTGATTAGGTTATTCATTTGGTTTCTCCTCAAAATGGTGCGCCGTCACCGCCAACGGGAAATCTTCTATCTCGCTGGCCCATCTGGCGGTCCTCGGCCCGCTGATGGTCTCCCAAATCAATGGAAATCCGCCGATGCCGTCAAACAGGCTGCCCAGGGTGGCTCCTCTCCCGAGCTGGTCCAGGATGCCTTGCAGCACATACTCCGCGCACGGCAGGGCGATGGAGTTGCCCAGCGCCTTGTATCTCGCAGTGTCCACTGCGTGGCGGGTGCGCCCCTTGCTGTCTATGTAGTCCGGGATGTCTGTCCAGCGGTCTGGGTAGCCTTGGAGGCGTTCACACTCTAGTGGGGTCAGACGGCGAGCAAACCCTCCGGTCACAAGGTACTGGTCATTCCGGCAGGATGGTGTCCCGGTCTGTTCTTCTTGCACGAGCGGGCCCTTCCCGCCGCCTGGGCAGCCTCCCCTCTCTCTGATTGTGAAAGCCACTCCATCAACTGGTCGTAGTGCTCCGCCTGCCAGCGCAGCACCTCCTCCAGCAGGGGCGGCGCCGGTTTTCCCCTCTGCTCGGCCCGCCCCAAAATGCCGCGGCAGGCGGTCTCGCTCAAATAATATTTCGCTGGCACGTTGACCGCCAAAGTCGGCGACAAGGTAGATACGACGACGACGCTGGGGCACTCCCCAGTATTGCGCGTCCAGTATTCTCCAGGCAATCGAGTAATCGTTTCCCATGATCTCTCCTGCGGTTGTCCATTTTCCCGCAGGTCGAGGGATAGGTACGGTTTCTCCCGCGACGGTGGCAAGTTCCTGGAGCACCGCAAGGAAGTCTTCTCCTTTGGCACTGGAGAGAGCGCCTGGGACGTTTTCCCAAACAATGAAAGTTGGGTATTCTCCATCTGTTGCTTCCCTCATTTCTCGTATAATTCTTGTGGCCTCAAAAAATAGGCTGCTGCGCTCCCCGTCAAGACCTGATCGCCCGCCGGCAATCGACAGGTCCTGGCACGGGCTCCCGAATGTGATGACATCCACCGGCTCGATTTCCGCGCCGTTGATGTGGGTCACGTCTCCTAGTTGGAGCATATCCACACCCCTTTGTGCTGTACTCCCCAGGCCACCGCCTCCTGGTGGCTCTCTACCGCCAGGTCAATCTTGTGCCCCTTGATTGCCCCGCCGGTGTCCTGTACCACCCGCTCCCCTATGCCGTCTATGTAGACTCGCGTCCCCAGCGGCAGCACATCTGGGTCGGCAGCCACGGTCACCCCTGGGGCCACCGGCTCCCCGCTCTTGGTGGTGGGGGTTCCGCCGCAAATGTGTGGGTACTGCTCGGCGCAGTAGGCGACGATGGTATATTCTCCGGCGTAGGTCATCTGGGCGACGGCTTCGGCGGCCGGGGACAGCGCATGGGGCTGGGTGGCCGCCGGGTGTTGGAGGGTGAGCAGGGCCAGCAGCATGATCAGGTATTGGGCCGCCTCTCTCACGATTTCCACCCGTCCAGCAGTATGACCTCTTCCTCCATTTCAGCCCAGCGGATTGGCAAGTCTACCACATAGAGCCCGTCATCCGTCTTGTTCAGCTCGTCCTCCGCCAATTTTCGGCGAAACCTCACCTCTGCTCCTGCCGGCATGTTGTCAAGCTCGTTCATCAGCTCATAGACTTTCATCGCGCATTCTCCTCCCCGCTATATAGTCCCTGGTCGCCTCTCCCCAATCTTCCAGGCGCATGATGGCAACCCATTCGCAATTGTTCCGCCGGTGCATCACCACCGGCAATTCTCCGTCCTTGGCGTCTCCGATTGCCTGCGCCAGCGCGTCATAGAGGTGGAGGGCCTCCACCCTCTTGCACTCGATGTGCATCCCTGGCACCCCTACAATGTCTGCGTCTCCATTGGCCCCACAATACTGCTGTCCGCGTCTGGCAACGGCATACCCCAGCCCGCGCAGGGCCTTGGCAAGTTCGATTTCGCCGCGTTTTCCCTTGTTCCTGCTCGATTTCCCCATCACACCGCCTCCAGCATCAGTCGCAGGGCGTACCGACCATCCGGCACCTCCGCGATCATTCGTCCAACTTGTCTGACGTCCACCCCATCTTTGCCGTCCCACTCAATCGACACGAGAGGCCGATTTTCGCCCCGATAAGGCGTATATCTATCGTTTCTGGTGTCCGTTTCCGTCTCCCCCATTTTCGCGCCTTCCTGGGCTAATTTCAGGGCCCTGTAGTTTTCTGCGGCTGCTTGCGCCTCCTCCGGGGTAAGCTCGCCGGCAATGTGCTTGAGCGCGGCTCCAATCCCCAACCGCTCAAACTCCTTGCGCACGGTCAGCTGGGAGCACCCCAGCAGTCTTGACATTTTGCCCGCTGACCAGATACCATAGCGGGCAGCCCAGTAGCGCAGACGCTCGCGCTTGACATCCTCGGACAGCTGCTTGTAGACGACCCATTTGACGGGTTGTGCCATGTTGTCCAGCACCAGGGCACCAGGTTTGGTGTACTCTCTCCGCTCTTTGGCGGGCATGGTGTCCACCGGGGTTTTGACTGCGTTTCTGGGGCCTTGTTTCGACGGGGCCTTGTGGTATGCCCCGCTCCCCGTGCTCTTCTGCTCGCGGATGCTGGCCGCGAGGTCTCTTGCAATTTCGTTCATGCTGTCCTCCTATTTCAGCCGGTAGTTTTTGGATTTGTCGGGCGAGAGGGAGAGCTGATAGCCCCCCGCCTTGGTGCGCTCGTACACGCGGCTTCCCACCGCCTCATCAATGTCCAGCAGGTCGTTCATGGTTTTTTCGCTGGAAATGATTGTGTACAATTCGCGGTTGTTGTAGCGGTAGTTGAGCAGCTCAAAGGCGATGTTGACGTCCGCCGCCGAGGGGAATTTGCCCTTCTCGACCTTGAAAAGGTCGTCTATGTACAGGACGGGAACGGTTTTTAGCGGGGAGATAATGGCGTTGTACTGCTGATCGTCGGTGACGCAGGCCTTGAGCTGGACTACCTCGTCCCGCCAGAGCATGTATTTTGCTGCCATCCCCCGGCGCATCAGCTCGGTTGTGATTGCCGTACAGATGTGAGTTTTCCCGGCCCCAACTTGCCCGCCAAAGTACCACCAGCGGGCTTCCTCGTCCGCTAGAAAGCGCTTGGCGGTCTCCATGACTTTGCCCTGCCAGGGCTCCCGGGTCTCGTAATTTTCAAGCGTGTAGAGGTCGACCACATCTCGCAGCCCGCTCCGTTCGATTCTCCACAGGCTTTTTCGGGCGGCCATACACCGGCACTCTCTTGTTGTTACATATCCGTTGATGATTTCCATGACCGAGCCCTTGTTTTTACAGATGGGGCAATCCACTCCGTCTAGCGCCCCGGACTTGCTGTTGTAGACGTCACAGCGGTTTTGCAGCATCTGCTCATAAGTCCAGACCGTTTTTGATTCCCCAGTCAGTTTGAGGTTTTTGAGCGCTTCTGCCATCGCTTCCATCTTTGCGTCTCCTCTCCCAATTTCTCACAGCCGCTTTCCAGTCCTTCATTGGGGTCTTCCCAATTCGCCAGCCCTTGGCGATGTAGTAGTCCACAAATGCCTCTGGGTCGATTTGGTAGCCCTTTTCCTGACAGTAGTCCCGCACCTCAAAAATTGACGGCTGCTTGAACTTTGGGGCTGTGGCCCCTTTATATTTTTTATCTATATCTGGGTTAGTATCTGGTATAGTATCTGGTATTGGTTCGCCCATTTGGGCATTTTGATTTGCCCGTTCGGGCAAATGGAATTGCCCATTTTGGCAAATCGATTTGCCGTCCGTGAACCCCCCGTAAATCTCCAAAACCTCGTCTCCGAGAGCGTACCAGTTGGTGCGGTCGTAGCCAGACTTGTTGTAATTGCCCTTGATGATTGCGCCGGATGCAACGCACCTGTCAACAATCGTCCGAATCTGCTTTGAGGTAAAATATGGGAACAATTTGGACAGGGCGGCGAGGCTGTTGTACGTCCAGTGACGACCGTCGTAGTAGTGCCGCCCATTGGCCTCATTTTTCATAATCCAGAAATATAGGCTGTGGATAAAGACTGCCGAAGTCACCCCGTAACGCTTGGCAACCTCCGTGTTAAAGCTGTGCTCCATGCCCCCACCCCCTAAAACGGGAGGTCGCCGGGCACGTCGGCAAAGTCAACCAGCGGGGTCATGGGTGTCTCCACCACCGGGCCGGTCTCCTGCTTGCCGCAAAAATTGACGTTGGCGGCCACAATCTCTACGGCGGTGCGGTTGTTGCCCGCCTTGTCCTGGTACTTGCGGGCCTGAATTGACCCGTCAACGGCAATCAGGTTTCCTTTCTTGAAGTAGCGGCAGACAAACTCGGCGGTTTTGCCCCAGGCCACCACGTTGATGAAGTCGGTCTGGCGCTCCTGCCCTTGCTTGACGAAGGAGCGGGCCACCGCCACGGTGAAGCTGGTAACGGGCACGTTGTTGGGGGTCTGGCGAAGTTCCGGGTCGGCTGTCAAGCGGCCCATAATTGCGGCTATATTAAGCATCTTATACCCTCCTTACAGGTAGTTCCGGCCAAATTCTCGGCGGAAATCGTCTATTGTCTTGCCTTGCTCCTCCATCCACTTTCGCTGTCCGTACTGGTGGAGGGCAAGGGCGGTCTGCGCGTTGTGGTGGGCACCCATCGGCGGCTCATTGTGGCACCAGTGGCAGAGGCCAATCACAAGGCCGTACCGCTCGCTTTTCCGGCGGCAGGAGCCACCGAAAATGTGATGGCGTTCAAGCGGCAGCCAGCGGTGACAGATGGGGCACTCGCCAATCATCGTCTGCACCCCTCTGCCATCAAGGCCAACTGCTCCGGGGTGGCGGTCTCTATCCCCAGCCCCTTGGCTTCCTCCACCACATCGTCCAGCAGCCGGGACATCTCGGCAGTGCTGTAAGCGCTTGACCCCCAGTAGGCCATCACTGTGACCCATCCATCCAACCCCATGTCTGCGGTCTCTGCCACCCAGCCAATGCCTCGCGATCGCCAGCGGCGGCACCATTCTGCGGCGGCGTCCTCCCGCATCGGGATAACATCAACCACCCCCACCCGCTTGACAGCGGCGCGGTAGACCTCCTCCTTGGTGGAGCGCACGGCCTTGGCAATCTGGTCGCATAGCGCCCACAAGTAGGCGTTGGCGTCCAGCGATCGCTTGCGCCGTTTGGGGCCGAGGGCGGCGGTACAGTCTCCCGACATCTGGTCTACCCACCGGCGGGCCGCTGGGGCGTTGGCCACCTTGAGCATCAGCCAGCAGCCGTCTCCCTCCCAGCACTGGGCCGCCGAAAAATCAAGCTCCAGCTGCTGCATCTGGCTTGCGCTCCAATCTCTGCATCACACCCACGTACTGGGCCAGGGTGATGTCTCTGATGTTGTTGACAGAGGTCTCTGACTTGCTGGACAACCAGTCAAGCATCCCCTCTACTGTCCAGCCGGTGCGCTTGATTTCGCCGAGGAGGGACGCTTGCTTGATCTCGTCGATTTTGGCCTCCTTGACTTTCCTCTCCTCTTCCTTGGCGGCCTTCTGGGCGTCCTCCGGCAAATCCTCCCCGGCGTATATGTAGAGGCCCAGGCCGTGCCGGGCAAGCGCCTTGGTAAGACTGCGCTGGATGGCCTTGTTGACGTCGAAAGAGGTGACATTTTCAGCCAGGATGGACTTGTTGCGATTGTCCATGACCGGCAGGTATTCGATGTGCTCAATCCCAGCCACAGTGACGCCCGTCTTGACCCAGCAGGTGCGCCCGTCGGTGTGGTAGTTCCAGCCGTCGGCATTCTCGTAGATTCGGTACTGCGCGTCCGGGTGGAGCTTCTTGACCTCTCCCCAGGCCCACGCCCAGGAGAGATAAGATAGGCCGTTTTTCTTCTCGATTTTGTCGCCCACATTTAAGGCGTTCAGCTCCGCGAAATAGTTATCCATCAGTCATCAAGCTCCTTATAATGTACTTTTTGGTTGTAATCTAAGTATTCGAAAAAGTCCTCATTTCCGCTGCAATATTCGCGCACTGCGGAGGGCCAGTCAAACCGCGTTCCGCGGAGTGTTTCGGCTCCCAGTTCTCCGGAATCGAGGAGGAAGTCAAGGAAGTTGTGCCACTGATCGCGGCTCTCACTCACAAAGGCGATCATCTCCTCAAACTCTGCATCCTCGGTGACGCTCTCGACGAGGCATCGTGTGCAGAGCCTCTCCCCCTCATACTCCCAGCGCGCCTCGTTGTCGCAGAGATCGCATTCGGGCGGCGCCCACTCCGGCGCGTTGGGACACCCTGAGGGACATGTTGTCTGACGGCAGACGTCACACATTGACTTTTGCGCCTCCTTGGTCTATAATCTGGGGGTGGTTTTTAGCTTTGCCGTCTTCGGTGTTCGCAGCATCGAGGGCGGCTATCTTTTTGCGGTAGCGCCGATTGAGGAGCCGTAGATTGTGTTTCTGCCACTCCACCAGGGAGCAATACCCACAGACTGCCAGTTTTTCGGCGAGAGGTGCTTCCTCATCGGCCAATTTTCGGGGCAAATCAGCCGTCATACGGTAGACTTGGGTGCCTGGGCCTGCTTGTGCTTTGGCCCTTGTTGCGACGGAGATTTTCGGGGTCTCTGTTGGATTGGGGTGTCTTATGTAGTCAATTGGCACTCCCCAATCTGTCGCCAGGGCCTCCGCCTGCTCTACCGTGAGGTCTACAAGCCCCAACTCAACCTTTTTGTACAGGCGATTATCCATCCGCATTTTTGTGTCGCTGGCCGGCACCCGATGGAGGACAGCAACCGCCTCTTTCGGGGATTTCCCGGCGCTGTATCGATGTAATTTAAGTGAGGTCATTGCTTTCCCCTCCTCTTCTTAATCCGCTCCGTCCTCTCGATCTCGATGACGGTTTTGGCGTTGTAGTCGCCCCTCCACTCCCGCTCCTTGCGCCTGAGCTCTTCTGCTGCCTGCTTGGCTTTGCGGTAGTGGATGCACTTGTCGTGATCCCAACACTCGTTGTGCTTGGGACAATCCATACACGGGTAGATCATCACCGGTACCCCCTATTTTTCTCGCGGATAAACTCCGGAATTTTGCGGCCGGTAGCCCTGCAAAGGCAGACACAGCGGCCAATATCATAGTCAAAAGGATCATCCCCTCGCGGAAAAGAGGTGTACTCTTTCCACCTTCGACCCGATTCTGCATCGCTTTTAGCTAGGTGTAAGACGGTCTTGTTTTCCGATTTTTTATATCCAAGTACTGGGCTCAGGTGTCGGTGGTGCAACTCCAGGATCATCTCGTCAGACAGTCGGGTGGCCTCCTCGATCTCGGCCTCTGTCCACTCGCGGGCCTTGCGCTGATGCTCGGCGATTGCGTCCTCTACCGCCTTATGGGCGGCGGCCTTATCGGCGGGGTCAATCTCGATGGTGAGGGTGTTCGCCAGACCGGCGATCATTCCGTCGCACCAAAACCAGCCATCCCCTGCGTATTCATCGCGATCTTCTTCCATCTTGTAAGGGTTATCTAGGTGTTTTTCGATCCTCCGAACGGTCATTACCTTCCCGAGCCACTTGTCCATTTCTCCGTCGCCGTTCATTTCCTCGGTGCGGTAGTTGACGATCCTCACCCGGTCTCCTACTTTATACATTTTTCTCTCCTCTCCACACCAGCAGCGCCGCCACAATGCAGCCAAGGCCACAAGCGGCAAGTCCGATTACGTGGGTTAGACTGGTTCCTGCGTCGCTCATGCCACCAGACAGCAGTAAGAGCGCCGAGCCGATGGCGGTTAGTTTTGTGGGGGTCATGCTGTTTCCTTCCTTTCTTCTTGCTCCATGAGGCCAAGTGCCTCAATGAGCAGCTCTTTCGGACTTTTCTGCCGTTCTTTTTGCGGCCGACCCCGGCGCCGAAACTCGACGCCATCAGGTGGAAAAACAATATGTAGCCGCTCCGGGGGTTCCCTGATGATCTCTAACACTCGGTACATCTCCGACTGCCTCCAATTGGCTCTGCCTGATAGGCGATCGCTCGCAGATGTTGGAGACGAAAAGCCGAGAAGTTGCGACAGATACGAAACATCCACTCCCAACTCTCGGAGTCTCTGTCGAAGGTAGCGATATGTATCTGGCGATTTTCCCATGGTGTTCACCTCCTTTCTTTCCTCCTTTTTGCGGTGGTTTCCTCACTTAAACCCCTAATGCAGATTGCGCAAACGGTTGCTACTGCTGCTATTTCGTCTGCACTACTGCCCCATTGACCTGGAAAGCAATTTCAAATACTGCTGATTCTCCGGCATCCTGGCTTACCCTGTAAGACAAAACGTCGTCGATTTCTTGTCCATCAATAAAAACGCGTGTCGAATACCCATCTCCACGAATCTCTACCGACTTCGCCAAGCTCTTCACCTCCTCCCCCGCTTCGGCGGGGTTTTTTACGCGGGTTTCTTGCTCGCCTCTTTGGCCTCCTCGATGGCGTTGAGCGAGGCCAGGTCGCAGCCCAGGCTCAACAGCACCTCCCTTTTCAGGCTATCCATTTTTTCTACTGCCTGGCAGAGACGGGCCAGACTGTTTTTCTCGGTCGTGGTCATTCGGATCACCTCCTTTCAAGCGATTTTCCCAACCACACGGCGGGCCAACATCATCATTTTTACCTGCTGGTAGTCCATACCCATCTCCAGCAGCACCGCAATCTGGTTTTGTGCCTTTGCGACCGCCAGGAGCTCGTCGGCGTGCATATAGTCGGCGGCTACCGCTGTTGCTGAGGCCTCCCGCTCTTTGCGGAGCTGGGCGGCGGTTTTCCCGATGGCCGCACGATAGGCCAAGTCCGTGAAATTTTTGTAGGCCCAGGGGCTGTCCGTTTTCTCCCGGATCACGTCGGTCAGTTCCCTCCGGATGGGCTTTAACTCTGCCCGGCGGATTGCCCGTTTTTGGAGCTCCGCCCGCATGAGGAAAAACTGCCGCACCAAATTCTTTTTAAACTCTCTGACCGGCTCTGTGTTTTTGAGGTAGGTCAGTAGCAGGGTGGCCTGGGGCTCGTTGAGGTGGTAGATCATGTGTGGACGCCCGCCAACGCTACCCCCGGAGGGTTTATGGATTTCAAATCCATAAACCCCAAACTCTTCAAAATCGGGTTTATGTTTCCGAAGCAGCCGAGTAATTGTATGGTGCTCCACCTCTGCGCACTTGGCTATAATCTCCGAGGTGGTAAAGGGCTCCGACCCTACTTTGTCATGGCTCAAGTAGACCAGTGTTTCCGTTTGTCTCAACTCCTTTCTTTTTAAGTACTTCGATTTCAAATCGAAGTACTCCGTTCTGTCTCTCCAGGGGTGGGGTTTCGGCATTTAAAATGCGACTACCCCTTCTCACCCTCCTTTCTCGTGCTCGTTTTGCTTTTCTGTACTTGTGATTTGCTTACTACAAGCATTGTAACGCATCTTAATTCTTTTGTCAACCATTATTTTGATATTTTTTGCTCTTTACAAGAATTTTTAAATGTGGTATACTCATATTGCAGTGTAAGGAGGTGACAAAAATGCAGCCATATGAACGTATCCGTTATATAAGGAAAGAGCTATTAGAGATGACCCTCGAAGAATTTGCAAGGCAGATTAACATTTCCCGGTCTAACCTAGGGAATATCGAGACAGGCAGAATACGCCTCACTGACCGGGTGGTCACTGATATCTGCGAAAAATATGGGGTCAGCAGAAAATGGATCGAAGAGGGTGTGGAGCCAATTTTCTCCCCAGTTTCTCGCGATGACGAGATCGCCATTTTCGCCGCGGACATTATCCGGGATCCCGATGATTCCTTCCGGCGGCGTCTGGTGGGGGTGCTCTCCCAGCTGACCTCTGACCAGTGGGAGCTGCTGGCGGACATCGCCGAAAAATTGGCAGAGAAAAAGGAGTAGGCAATTGCCTACTCCTCTTCCCGGGGTGCTGCTATCGAGCCAAACGCTGGACAAATAGGTAGATGCTCCGCAAAAGAGCGCCGTCGGTCATTCGTTGTACTAGATGAGTTATGTGCTTTCGATACGTCTCCGGGGTCATTTCGTTCACGCTCCTATTCAGCCCGCACAAGTTTCTTGGTAGCAATTCAATAATAGAACGAATGTTCTTGTTCTTCAAGAGGAAAATTGCACAAAAGAAACGAAATTTTATTGGTTCGTTTCGCTTTTTCTTCCTCCTTTCTTGTCTATATTTTACAGCTGATTGTAAGTCATATCAATTAGACAAGTTGCACACGCAACCGTTTGGCAAATTTTGTGTTTTGCCATCTCCGGCAAAACACATTCAAAAACGGCGTTATGATGCCATTTTTCGACAGCAGCGCAAAATATTTTCCAGCGAATATACAACAGGTAAATATTGCCTTGCACAATGTTTCTAAAAACAAAAAGACCCGCCCAACGGTAAGGCGCTGGACGGGCAACGAACAGAGCAGATAGTTTGGGAGCCATCTGCCCTGTCAGTATAGCATATTTTGGCGGGAGGGTGCAACCATGAGAAAAAATGAAGCCATCTGGATTGAAAAAAGCCAACGCTGGCAAATCAAAGTTCAGAAGGATGGAGTACGCAGGGCTTTTTACAGCTCCACCCCTTCCAAAAGGGGGAAAATTGAGGCGGAAAGGAAAGCAGATAACTGGCTGGCCTCCAATACCAAAAACGAAAACATTCGCTTCGCTCCGCTTTGGGCTGATTTTCTCGCAGAAGTGCATCTAACCACCAGCACATCTAATTACCGAAACCATGAACTGCACGGGAGACGATGGTTTCTCCCTCGTCTGGAGCACAAATATGCCCGCGACATCACCATCCAAAACTGGCAGGACTGCTTGAACGACGCCTATCGATCCGGGCTTTCAAAGAAAAGCATCAAGAATATACGCGGATCAGTGACCGCCTTTTATAAATATTCTTTCAAGCGCGGCATTCCAATGGTTCGGCCAGAGTTTTTGGAAATACCTAGAGACGCGCCCGTTGGAGAGAAAAAAATCCTCCAGCCAGACAATATGAAAACGCTTTTTTCGGAGGACACCATTGTCCGATACGGGAAGGAAGAACCGGCCTTTTTCATCCATGCGTGGCGGTTTATGGTGCTTGCAGGGCCGCGCCGAGGAGAACTCTGCGGGATTGACCAAAGGCAAGACCTAAAGGGAAACACACTCTTTATTCGCCGCTCCATCAACCACTACAATGAGGTGACCGGCGGGAAGACAGACAACGCCCAGCGAGGATTCGTCCTCTCTTCCCGAGCAATGGAAGAAGTCGAGGCGCAAAAAGAGATGCTAAAGCGTCTGGGCATAAAAAGCCGATGGCTATTCCCCGACGAAAACGGAGATCGGTTAGACCCCAAGCATCTATCAAAAAAATGGGAAACATACCGAAAGCAGCATGGAATTTCATGTAGCTTGCATGAGCTACGCCACACCCTGATCTCAGTTGCAAAAGCAGACGTACCAGAAGAACTTCTCAAAATGATTGTTGGCCACAGTGCCAACATGGACACTTTTGGCGTCTACGGCCACGAGGTGGACGGGGAGCTGGAAAGGGCGGCCAAACTTCTGGACAAGGCCTTCGATCGCATTCTAGAGTAAAAACAAAAGTGGGTTCAAAAGTGGGTTACGGGAAGCAAGAACCGCTCAACAAATCGCATTGTTGAGCGGTTCTTTTGGTGCCGGTGGCCGGACTCGAACCGGCACGCTGTCACCAGCGGTGGATTTTGAGTCCACTACGTCTGCCAATTCCATCACACCGGCATTTTTAGTACCTTGTTATTATATACGTTCCCCCTGCAAAATGCAAGCCCTTTTCCCCCTCCCGCCACGAGGGGTCACGCGCCCTCCTTCGCGCCTGCCCCCCGCTGCCGCCGCGCCTGAAAATAGGCCCGGTTTTGCCGCACCGAGGGGTGATCCGGCTTGCTGCGGGCGGCGAGCTCGTTTTCCTCCTCCGCCCGACGCCGATCCCCCAGGCGGTCGTAGCAGACGCACAGCTGAATGTGGGGCAGAAAGCCGTAGCAGTCGGGCTCCGTAAAGCCGCCCGACGCGGGGTCAAAGGGGACTTCCAGCGCCCGGCGGTACCAGTATATCGCCCGCGGCCAGAGCCCTTTATCGAAAAACCGCCGGGCAATGTCGCAGCAGACCTCCGCCCGCGGCCGGTCAAAGGCAAAACTCCAAAAAAGGGCCCGCAGCGCCCGCCCCGGCTGCCCCTGCCGGTCCAGGCAGCGGGCCAACTCCCGGCAGGCGCTCACCTGGTTTTCCACCCACCCCTGGCCGCCCTCCAAAAAGGCCGTCAGCACCCGCTCCCCCTCCTCCAGCCGGCCGGCGTAGCAGAGTTCCCGCCCAAAATAGAACTGCTGGCGGGGGGTGAGGGGGCCCTTGGCCGCCTCCTTTTCAAAGATGCGCAGATTTCGCCCCGGGTCCCGTCGGTGGAGCTTTTGGTGGGTGACGGCGATTTCCCGGCGGATCACCCTGCCCTGTGGGGTCACCGCCTCGTGCACCGCCCCCTCGAAGCGAAAGCCCCGATCCCGCCGCCAGAGCCGTTCCCGGTAAAAGGAGAAGGTGGGCCGCCCCGCCCGGTCAAAGGCGGTGTTGTAGCGCAGCATCACCATGTCCACCGATTTGTCCAGCTCCCCCTTGAGGGCGATCAGCGCCTCCCTGTCTGCGGGCAGCAGCACATCGTCGGCGTCCAACCAGAAGAGGTACTCCATCCGCCCCTTCTCCAGGGCGAAGTTGCGGGCGGCGGCAAAGTCGTCGCACCAGGGAAAGTCGTACACCCGCGCCCCCTTTTCCAGGGCGATCTGCCGGGTGCGGTCCCTCGAGCCGGTGTCCACCACGACCACCTCGTCGGCCACCCCGGCCACACTGTCCAGGCAGCGGCCCAGAACGTCCTCTTCGTCCCGAACGATCATGCAAAGGCTAACAGTCGCCAAAGCCCATTCCCCCTTCTCCCCGCCGAGGCGGCGGCATGGGCCAGTCTATGCGCCGAAAGGGAAGGCTGTTCCCCCGCAAAATTTTTTCCCGTCCCCTGCAGCCGATTGCACTGGCGGGTTTTTCCATGTACAATAGCAGGTGTTCCGCCCGTTTTCGACCGGCGTCGCGGGGGTGCGGCAGGGGGGATTTTCCCCTCTCTTCCCGGCGGCCGGACAGGCGGCAATCTGCATGTGAGGAGGATCCCCCTTTGCCAAACACCTTCAAGGGAATTGTCTACACCATCGCCTCGGCCGTCATCTTCGGCATCACCCCCGTTCTCAGCAAACTCACCTATTCCATGGGCAGCAACGCCTCGATGGCGGCCTGCTTTCGCGGGCTGCTCTCCCTGCCGGTGCTGCTGTGCATCCTGCTGGCCCTGCGCATCCCCCTCAAGATCACCCGCCACCAGCTGGTCTCGGTGATCGTCTGCGGGCTGGTGGGCTCCACCGCCACTGCCATCACCCTCGGCATCGCCTACAACTACATCCCCGTGGGGATGGCCACCACCCTCCACTTCATCTACCCGGTGCTCACCACCGCCGCCTCGGTCGTCTTTTTAAGGGAAAAGCTCTACCGCTACAAGGTGGTGGCCCTGGTGCTGGCCACCGCCGGCATCGCCACCTTTATGGAGCCGGGCGGCAGCCTCGTCGGCATTCTGCTGGCCCTCTCTTCCGGCGCCTTCTACACCTTCTACATCATCTGGATGGACAAGAGCGGCCTCAAAAACCTGAACTCCTTTCTCTTGACCTTCTACCTCTCTTTGGTCATCGGCCCGGCCTCCGCCCTCTACGGGGCGCTCACCGGGCAGTTCACCCTCTCCCTCACCGCCACCGGCTGGGCGCTGACAGCGGTCTCCTCCCTCTTGGGGGCCGTGGGGGCCATGACCCTCTTTCAGCTGGGGCTGCGCCACGCCGGGCCCTCCCTGGCCTCCATCCTCAGCATGTTCGAGCCCATCACCAGCGTGCTGATGGGGCTGCTCTTCCTGGGGGAGGGCATCTCCCCCCTCAAGCTGGGCGGCTGCGCCCTGATCCTCTGCTCCGTCGCCCTCATCGCCCTGCACCAGCGGGGGGAGGTGCGCCGCCCCGAACCCGAAGTCTCCGAGCCCGATGGGGAAAAAACACCCTCTTCTGCCCGTTGACAGAATTCTTCCCCTGCCCTATAATGGCACCGTAAGAACAACGGCGTTCGCCCGCGGGTCACTGCACCCTGCGCGGCGAACGCCGTTTTTTTGTTCCCCGATCCTGGGGACTGGCGGTGAACAGAAAGGGAGAATCCAGATGCTGCGAGCAATTGTGGGAATCAACTGGGGCGACGAGGGGAAGGGACGAATGGTGGACCTGCTCTCCTCCGGCTGCAAAGCGGTGGTGCGCTACCAGGGGGGAAACAACGCCGGCCACACGGTGGTCAACGAGCGGGGGCGATTTGTCCTCAACCTGTTGCCCTCGGGCATTCTGCGGGAAGGGGTGGTCAACGTCATGGGCCCCGGCATGGTCATCGACCTAGAGCACCTCTGGGGCGAGATCATCCGACTGCGGGAGGCCGGGGTCGCCGTCACCCCCGAAAACCTGAAAATCAGCGACCGGGCGGTCATCTGCCCGCCCTACGACAGGCAGCAGGACATTTTGGAGGAAGAGCGCCTGGGCGCCGCCGCCTACGGCTCCACCCGCCGGGGAATCGCCCCGGTCTATGGCGACAAATACCTGAAAAAGGCCCTTCGCATGGGGGAGCTGGACGATCCCGACGCCCTCTCCCGCCGGCTGCAAGACATTGTGCGGTGGAAGAGCCTCACCTTCACCGGGGTCTACGGCGCGCCGCCCTTAACCCCCCAACCGGTGTGGGAGTGGCTGATGCACTTCGGCCAGCCCCTGCTCCCCTTTGTCTGCGACACCGGCCGCTACCTGGACGAGCTGGCCCGCCGCGGGGACGACGTCCTCTTTGAAGCCCAGCTGGGGGCCCTGCGGGATATCGACTATGGCATCTACCCCTACACTTCGTCTTCCTCCACCCTGGCCGCCTACGCCCCCATCGGCGCGGGCGTTCCCGGGCGACAGCTGGATCGGGTCATCGGGGTTCTCAAGGCCTACTCCACCTGCGTGGGGGAGGGGCCCTTCCCCGTCGAGCTCCTGGGAGAGGCGGGGGACGCGCTGCGCCAGAGCGGCGGCGAGTACGGCGCGGCCACCGGCCGCCCCCGCCGGGTAGGGCCCTTTGACGCGGTGGCCTCCCGCTACGGGGTGCGGGTGCAGGGGGCCCACGAGCTGGCCCTCACCAAGCTGGACGTCCTCTCTGACCTCGCCGAGATCCCCGTCTGCACTGCCTACCGCATCGATGGGCGGGAGACCGCCGACTTCCCCATGGGCAGCGCGCTGGACAGGGCCGAGCCGGTCTACACCGCCCTCCCCGGCTGGAATCTCCCCATCGGCCACTGCCGCCGCTTGGAAGAGCTGCCCCCTCAGGCCATCGCCTATGTGGACTTCATCGAACGGCTGGTGGGCTGTCCCATCACCTATCTGTCGGTAGGCCCGGAGAGGGAGCAGTACATCGAGAGGGGGCGGTCGTAGTGGAACACGGCTCCTACGAGAGCGAGCTGGCCACCCGCTACGCCAGCGGGGAAATGTGCCGCCTCTTCTCCCAGGCGCACCGGGTGCGCACCTGGCGCGCCCTCTGGATCGCCCTGGCCAAAGCCGAGCGGGAGCTGGGCCTCCCCATCACTGCCGAGCAGATCGAGGAGTTGGAGCGCCAGGCCGACTCCATCGACTTTGCGGCCGCCGCCCGCAGGGAGGAGGTCTGCCGCCACGAGGTCATGGCCCACATCTACGCCTACGGCCTCGCCTGCCCCAAGGCCAGGGGGATCCTCCATCTGGGGGCCACCAGCTGCTTTGTGCTGGACAACGGCGACCTGCTCACCATGCGGGAGGGACTCGCCCTCCTCCGGCGCAAACTGCTAAACGTCCTCGCCCTGCTGGGGGACTTTGCCGACCGCCACCAGTCCCTGCCCTGCCTGGGCTACACCCACCTGCAGCCCGCCCAGCTCACCACCCTGGGCAAGCGGGCAACCCTCTGGCTGGCCGACTTCCTCGCTGACTGGCGAGAGCTGGACCGCCAGTTGACCGCTCTCCCCTTCCGGGGGGCCAAGGGGGCCACCGGCACCCAGGAGAGCTTTCTCGCCCTCTTTGACGGCGACGCCGCCAAGGTGGACGCCCTGGAGGAAAAACTGGCCGCGGCCTTCGGCTTTGTCGAGCCCCTGTCGGTCTGTGGACAGACCTACTCTCGCAAGGTGGACTTTCAGGTGGCCGCCGTCCTGGCGGGGCTCTGCCAGTCGGCCTACAAGTTCGCCGGGGACCTGCGGGTGCTCCAGAGCGTGCACGAGGTGGAGGAGCCCTTCGGCCAAAACCAGGTGGGCTCCTCGGCCATGCCCTACAAGAGAAACCCCATGAAATGCGAGCGGGTCTGCGCCCTGGCCCGCTACGGGATGGCCGCCCTGCAAAACCCCCTCTTCACCGCCGCCAGCCAGTACTTCGAGCGCACCCTCGACGACTCGGCCAACAAGCGGCTGGCTATGGCCGGTCTCTTCCTCACCTGCGACGGTATCCTCGAGCTCCTGCTGGACATCTGTGCCGGGCTGACAGTCTACCCCAAGGTCATCGCCCGGCGGGTAGAGGAGGAGCTCCCCTTCCTCGCCAGCGAGGAGATTTTGATGCGCGCCGTCAAGGCCGGCGGTGACCGGCAGGCCCTGCACGAGCGGCTGCGCCAGCACAGCATGGCCGCCGGTCGGCGAGTCAAGGAGGAGGGCCTCCCCGGCGACCTGTTGGAGCGGGTGGCCGCCGACCCGGCCTTTGGCATGGACCTGGCCCAGCTAAAAGCTCTCCTCGACCCCGCTGCCTTCACCGGCCTCGCCGTCCGCCAGACCCGCCGCTTTTTGCAGCGGGAGCTGGCTCCCCTTTTGGCCCAGTACGCCGACTTGTTGGGCATGCACGCCCACCTAAACGTGTAACGCCCCCTCCTCTCCGCCGATTTTCTCTCGATTGCGCCCTCTTTTTGGCAATTTGTTTGCAGTTTTTAGAAAAGATTGCTATGATATGGGTATCTGAACACGTCGACAGATCGGAGGAGAAATCGCTGTGAAAAAAGAGACCTTTTCCCTGGAATCCTACGGCCTGCCCACCCAGCTGGCCTGCTACCTCTACCTGCCCGACGAGGGGGCGCCCAAGGCGGTGGTGCAGCTCTCCCACGGCATGTGCGAGTACATCGAGCGCTACGAGCCCCTCTGTCGCTTTCTCACCGACCGGGGCTACGCCGTCGGCGGGGCCGACCACCTGGGCCACGGCAAGACCGCCGGCGGGGAGGGGGCGCTGGGCTACTTTGCCGAGAAAAACGGCCACCTCTACCTGACGGAAAACTTGAACGTGGTCTGCGAGCAGTTGCGGGCCCGCTTCCCCGGCCTGCCCTACTTTCTGGTGGGCCACAGCATGGGCTCCTTCATCGCCCGGGACTTTTTGGCCAAATACGGCGCCAAGCTCACCGCCGCCGTCATCAGCGGCACCAGCGGCGGCAACCCCGCGGCCAGATGGGGGATGCGGCTGGCCAAGCTGCAGATCGCCCTGGGCCAGGGGCAAAAACCCGGCCGGCTGCTCAACAAGCTGGCCTTTGCCGGCTACAACAAGCGCTTTGCCGGGCGCACCCCCTACGACTGGCTCTCCCGGGACGAGGCAGTGGTGGACGCCTATGCCGCCGACCCCTATTGCACCTTCCTCTTCACCCCCAGCGCTTTTCTGGACCTCTTCAAGATCCTCTCCCGGGTCTCGGTGCCCGAGTGGGCCGAGTCGGTGCCCAAAGACCTGCCCATCCTCCTCCTCTCGGGGGAGGAGGACCCGGTGGGCGACTACGGCGAGGGCCCGAAGGCCGTGGCCCGGCGGCTCAAGGACGCCGGCGTGAAAGAGGTGACCT
Organism: Acetanaerobacterium sp. MSJ-12; assembly: GCF_018917875.1. NCBI lineage: Bacteria > Bacillati > Bacillota > Clostridia > Eubacteriales > Oscillospiraceae > Acetanaerobacterium > Acetanaerobacterium sp. MSJ-12. The sequence goes on from NZ_JAHLPK010000004.1 coordinate 111,781, forward strand.
GCCAGCTTTACCCCGGCGGCCGCCATGAGATGTTCAACGAGACAAACCGGCAGGAGGTCTACGAGGACCTGCTGGCCTTCTTAGAGGGGCACCTGCCGCCAACCGACAAGGGAGGAGAGAGACTGTGAACACCGTGACCTTGGGCCGCACCGGCCTCACCGTCAACAAAAACGGCTTTGGCGCTCTGCCCATCCAGCGCATCCCCAAGGAGGAGGCAGTGACCATTGTCCGCCGCGCCCTGGACGGGGGCATCACCTTCTTCGACACCGCCCGCCTCTACAGCGACAGCGAGGAAAAGCTGGGGGCCGCCCTCGCCGGCCGGCGGGGGGAGGTCGTCCTCGCCACCAAGACCCCCGCCACCGACGCCGCCGGCTTCTGGCGGGATCTGGAGGCCTCGCTGGCCGCCCTGCAGACCGACTACATCGACCTCTTTCAGTTTCACAACCCCGCCTTCTGCCCCAAGCCGGGGGATGGCAGCGGCCTCTACGAGGCCATGCTGGAAGCCCGCGAGCAGGGCAAGATCCGCTTCATCGGCCTGACCAACCACCGCCTTCACGTGGCCCGAGAGGCGGTGGGGTCCGGCCTCTACGACACCCTGCAGTTCCCCTTCTGCTACCTGGCCTCCCCCGACGACCTGGCCCTGGTGGAGAGCTGCCGTCAACACGGCGTGGGCTTTATCGCCATGAAGGCCCTCTCGGGCGGGCTCATCCAAAACAGCGCCGCCGCCTACGCCTTTTTGGCCCAGTTTGAAGGGGTCCTCCCCATCTGGGGGGTGCAGCGGATGGCCGAACTGGAAGAGTTCCTCGCCTACGGCGAAAACCCGCCCGCCCTCACCGCGGAGTTGCAGGCCCTCATCGAGCGGGACAAGGTGCAGCTGGCAGGGGATTTCTGCCGCGGCTGCGGCTACTGCCTGCCCTGCCCGGCGGGGATCGAGATCCCCAACGCCGCCCGAATGTCTCTGATGCTCCGCCGCTCTCCCCCGGCCCCCTGGCTGGGCGAGGAGTGGCAGGCGAAGATGGCCAAGATCGACGACTGCATCCACTGCAATCACTGCGTCAACCACTGCCCCTACGGGCTGGACACCCCCAAACTGCTGCGCCAAAATTACGAGGATTACAAGACCTTTCTCAAATAAAAGTCTTTAAAAAGAGAGGGAGGGGAAGCCGGATGGCTTCCCCTCCCTCTCTTTTTGTCCATCACTGTGAGACGGTCAGCTCGCCCTCTCCCCGGTTTCCCAACAGGTCCTGGGCAACCAGGGTATAGCTGCCGCTGGGCAGGTCGAATCGGGCGCGCTCCCCCTCGGCCTCTAGAGGGCGGTAGAGGGCGCCGTCCGCCCCCAGCAGGAAGCTGCGCTCCCAGTCCACCCCGGCGGGATCTGTCAGCCGCACCGTCACCAGCCCCGCCTGGCCGTACGCCTCTGCCAAGGCGGGGGGTTCTTCATCGGCCCCGGCCACCGACACGGCCGTTTGGACGCGCCTTCCGTTGCCCCCCTCGGCCTGCAGGGTGTAGCTGCCGTTTTTCACCGGCAGCAGGGAAAAACCGTCCTCCCCCCGCTCCAGAGCGTAGCGATTGCCGTCGCCGTCCTCCAGCCAGGCGGTTTCCGCCCCCGCCACCCGGGCGGTGACACCGGCCCGCCCCCCTGCTTGCCAGACGGCTGTCTCCAAAATTTGGGGGGTCGGCAGCAGGGCTATCCCCGCCGTCACCGCAAGGACAAGGCCGGCCGCCACGCCCGCCACGGGGAGAGGCACCTCCCCCAGCTGCCAGGGGGCAGGCTGTTCCCCGGCCCGCCGCAGGGCAATTCCCAGGGGCAGGACAGCGGGCAGCCAGCCGGACAGATTCCCCCGCAGGGCTTTCTTCGCGCGGTCCAGCTCCCGCTTCACCGTCATCTCCGAACAGCCCAAAACGGCGGCGATCTGGGGCAGGGTCTGGCGCTGAAAGTAGCGCAGCACCACCGCCTGGCGCTGCCGCTGGGGCAGCTTGTCCAGCGCTGCCAACAGGGCCGCCGTCCGCCCCCTCTGGTCGGCCACTGCCTCGGGCAGGGTGCGGGGGTCCCCATCGGGAAGGGCGTCCAGCAGCTCCTCCCCGGTGGCGGCCCGCCGCGCCTCCACCCGGCGCAGATTTTGGCAGGCAAAATAGGTGCTGCGGTTGAGGTAGGCCACCAGCGCCCTGGGGTTGCCCAGCTCCCCCATGTGGCGAAAGAGGGAGAGATAGCTCTCCTGCACCGCCTCCTCCGCCAGGGCATCGCTCCCCAGCAGGGCCCTGGCCTGCACCCACTGCGCCCGGCAGGTGGCGCGGTAGAGCTGGGCAAAGGCCTGTTCGTCCCCCTCCCTTGCCCGCAGGAGAAGCTGTTCCAACTGCCGGTGTCCCATCCGCTTTTCTTCCAATTTTTTCCACCCCTTTCCCCTTGCGACTCTTTAAAGGGTAGTTTACTATAAAAAGCGCACCTTCTGCAAGGGAAAAAGTCGTGTAGATACAATTTGGAAAAATGCGCGAAAAATGTCAAATAACTGTTCTGTTTTTCCTTTCTCCGTACTCATATAGAAGATGGTGGGACTTTGCCTTCCACCAGCCCGGCCTCCCCTCTCTCCCGCTGACAGAAAGACAGCCCCCTTTTAGACGGCAGCGCGACTCTCTTCCCGCCCCAGTGGAAAGGTCTTTTCCCCCTTTCGCCCGCATTTGTGGGGGCAGGATTTCAAAAGTCCGACTCTGTCCGCGGAAGCAGCTTAAACGGCGGCCCGCCAACCTTTCAAAAAATAAAAGAAGAGGAAGTTGATTTTATGTACAAGCAGAAGAGAGGCAGTGCCAGAAAGCGGGGGCGGGGGCTCGGCCTCTGTCTGGCCGTGCTGCTCTGCCTGGGCTCCTTTCCCCAGCTGCAAGGGGCCGGAACGGCCCACGCAGCCTCCACCGACGACTATATTGGGACAAACAACTTGGTGGATGTTTTCAACTGGCAGAACACCACCAATTTCAGCCCCAGCACCCACGGCATTTTCGGTAACCGCTACTTTTTGGTAGACACCAGTTCCTATACCCCCTATCCAGGAGTTGCTACCTTAAATTATGCAAGTAGCTCTCTAGTAAGCAAAGTAGAGATTTCTCTTGAGGCCGATTGGGAGCTTTCTGGCACCTTTGACATCTCAATACACGCCCCCTTGCCTGTTCTCTCCAATGCCGCCATCTGTCTGACACAAGATGCCAATAACACTCAAAGATTCATCTATTTGAGCGTAGGCAAGGCAAATGATATACTGGGTCTTTTAATCAACAGGGCAGATTACAGTCTTCCAGTCATAAACGATTACGTGGATCGCAAAGACCTGCCGAGTACCTATTTCAGCGGCAGCAGGCCCTTTTCGGTGCGCTACAGCTGTAGCGAAAAAAAGCTCTATTTCACCTATGGCAGTTACACCCTCTCTTCTCGAGTAGACGATTTTTATCCCGGGGTAGAAAAGCTCTACCTCCTGATTACAGGGGAGGTGACCTGGGAGAAGACAGCCGCAGTGCCCACCGGCTCCAAGGCCGGGGGGACCTTTACCACCGCGGCCTATACCAGTTACTACCCGGAGTTCGTGGAGACCAAGCTGCTCAAGGCAAACGGCTCTGCCTTTGCCACCGGAGAGATCCCCAAAAATGGAGACACCGTCATCGTCCAGGCCAAGGTCAAAAACATCAACAAAAAGGCGAGCTCTCAGGCCATTCCCTGCACCCTCAAGCTGTTGCAGGGGAACAAGGACTACCCCACCGCGGGCATCGTCCCCCTCACCAAGGCCCAGGGACAGCAGATCGTCGCCAACGGCCAAACGGTGGACGGGGGCACCGACATCGTAGGCAGCGGCATCCCCTTCAAGATGACCGGCGCGGGGGACAACACCATCACCTACAAGGCGAAGATCGTCAACCCCACCGGGGCAGCGGTCACCGTGGGCCAGACCATTGCCGACGACTTCTTCCAGTCCCACCGCTACTCCAAGGCCGAACTGGTCCCCGCCATCCCCCTGGTGCCTGAAGACCCGGACGCCACCCCCGACCCCAGCCAGCCCCAGCCCGTCCCCGGCACCGACTACCACTACACCCGCACCCCGGCCAACGAAAACGGCTGGAACAATTCTCAGGTGGACCTCGTCTTTTACGAGGGCACCTTCGACCAGTTTCACATCAAAAAGGGGAACGCAGTGGAAGCCACCCTGCAACGGGGCGACGCGGTCAAAAGCTACACGGCAGAGACCTCCGGCATCCCCCTCACCTACCAGGCCGTCAACACGGCAAACGGCAAGCTCTCCTCCACCGTCAACGACACGGTGAAAATCGATGGTACTCCACCCACCCTGACGGCCTCCGGCAACACCCTCACTGCGGTAGACAGCCTCTCGGGCGTCTGGAAGTTGGAGCGGCAGGACCCTATCACAGGGACCTGGTCGGCAGCCAAGACCTTTTCTCTCAGTTCCTCCGGCAACGGCTCCGCCTCCCAGACCTTCACCCCCACCCAAAACGGGGTCTACCGGGCGGTAGATGCAGCGGGCAACCCCTCGGCCGCCAGCATCCCCATCACCGTCAACGACCCGCCCGAAATAGAGGTGAAGGACGAGCCGAACCACCACAACCCCCAGGGTCCCACCGCCTCTGCCGACGAAGCGGGCCTCGTCCACGCCGTCTACACCGACACCATCGAGGAGATCATCTCCGACCCGCCCGCCTACGGTGGCGCCCTCACCGGCAGCGACCTGCAATCCATCATCGAGGGCCGCTACCAGTTCACCTCCCACTCGGGGGCCCTCTCCGGGCAGCTGGTGTCCACGACCCAAAGTGGGGCGGACATCTCCGCCACCGGCCTTGACTCCTCCACCCCCGGCTCCTGCCAGGCCGTCTATCGAATCACCGACCAGGACGGCAACACCGCCACCCTGAACCTCACCTACTCCTTCATCGACAAGCCCCTGCCCCCCACCGTCGAGCCGAACGAGCCGGACAACCCCCTTGTGGGGCCGGAGGAGACCGTCGGCCCCCAGGAGAACCGGGTGCACCACCGCTACACCGCCCAGGTGGTGGAGCTCATCTCCGACCCGCCGGCTTACGGCGGGACCTTTACCGCGGCGGACGCCCTGGCCTATATCAAGGGCCACTACACCTTTGCCGCCCAGACGGGCAGCACCCTGGGCGAGTCCTCCACCATGACCCAAAACGGGGTGGACATCTCCGCCACCGGCCTTGACTCTTCCATCCCCGGCTCCTGTCTCATCACCTACACAGTGGCAGATGGGGACGGCAACACCGCCACTCTTGAACTGACCTACACCTTCAGGGAGCGGGTGGAGCCCCCCGCCATCGACCCGGTGGATCCGGACACCCCCATGCCGGAGCCCGAGGAAGAGGTGGACAAGAGCGGCCTGGTCCACCAGACCTACCGGGAGCAGATCGTCCAGATCATCACCGACCCGCCCGCATTTGGCGGCACCCTCACGGCGGACGACCTGAAGGCCGTCATCGAGGGGCGCTATGCCTTCGGCGCGGGCACCGTCACCTATGCCATGACCCAAAACGGGGCCGACATCTCCGCTGCCGGGCTGCCCAGCACCGTCCCCGGCTCTTGCCTGGGGCGCTACACCGTCACCGACGGGGACGGCAACTCCACCACCCTGGAGTTGACCTACACCTTCATCGAGAAGTCAGAGCCCCCGGCCATCCTCCCCGACGACCCCGATCGCCCGCCCCAGGGGCCGGAGGAGACCGTCGCCCCCGACAACACCGTCCACCACCGCTACACCGACACAGTCGTCGAACTCATCTCCGATCCTCCCGCCTACGGCGGCCACTTCACCCTCGGCGACGCCCTGGGCTACCTCCGCGACCACTACGACTTTGCCGCCGGCAGCGCCAGCCTGGTGGGCCACGCCCTGACAATGGAGCAGGGCGGCCACCCGGTGGTGGAGATCTCCTCCGCCGCGCCGGGTTCCTGTCTCATCACCTACACGGTCACCGACCGGGACGGCAACTCCACCACCCTGGAGCTGACCTACATCTTCAAGGAGCGGGTGGAGCCCCCCGCCATCGACCCCGTCGACCCGGAGCGACCGCCCCAGGGCCCAGAGGAAGAGGTGGACAGGGACGGCCTCATCCACCACACCTATCAGGACAAGATCGTCGTCCCCATCACCGACCCGCCCCAGTTCAGCGGAACCCTCACCCCGGAAAAGTTGCGGCAAATCATTGAGGAGCGCTACAGCTTCGGCCCGGGGGAAGTCTCCTTCGCCATGACGTCGGACAGCCTGCCCTCCACCGTCCCCGGCTCCTGCGTGGGGGTCTACACCGTGACCGACGTCCAGGGGAACTCCACCACCTTGGAGCTGACCTACGAGTATGTGGAGCGGTACGACCCGCCAGTCATTGAGCCGGCCGACCCGGAGCGCCCCCTGCCCGAGCCGGAGGAGGCGGTGGATCCCGACGCCACCGTCCACCGCAGCTATCAGGATGGCATCACCGAACTGGTGGCCTATCCCCCCGCCTTTGGCGGGACCCTCTCCGCCCAGGAGGCGCTGGACTGGATGCGGGGGCAGTACCAGATCGCCCCGGGCACCGGGACCCACCTGAAAGAGAGCGTTGCCCTCTACCAAGATGGGCGGGACATCACCGACCAGGGCTTTGCCACCGACCGGTTCGGTTCCTGCCTCATCCTCTACCGGGTCGTCGACGAGTACGGCAACTCCTCCTCTCTCGCCTTTACCTACAACCTCACCGAGCGGCAGGTGGAGGGAGGCGACATCGTCTCCGACGGCACCGACAGCGGGCAAAGCTCTGCCGGCAATGGGCCCTATACCGGCGAACCGGGTGGCCGCGGCCACCGGCAGCCGGCAGATTGCTGGGTGCACTGGCTCGCGCTGGCGCTGACGGCAATCGCCCTGGCCTATCTCCTGGCGCGCAAGTGCCAACTGGATAGAGAGGAGGAAAGTACCCGTGAAAACTTGTGATTTTGCTGTCCTCACCGCTTTGGCGGCTGCGGCCGTTTTCTGCGCCGTCCACACCGCCTGTTCCTGGGACTTGGCAGCGCTCCTCCTGCTGGGGGTTAGCTTGCTGCTGTCCGCCATCTATCTCATCCACCGCACCCGAAAACAGAATGGCGGAGAGGGATAACTGCCTTTTAGAGGGCATAGAGTGAAAAAGAGAGCCTCTGGGAATACCTAGAGGCTCTCTTTTTTAGGGATGGGGAAAAGCGGGCAGTTACATAGAGATAATTTGCTATTGTCATGCGCACCCAAACGGGATATAGCTACATCCTCCGAGCTGACGACATGGCAGTTCGAGGAATTCTAATTCACGCACCCGCGCGGGGTGCGACCCCGGGTATTCCTCTCGGGGAACCCGGAAAAGCATTTCAATCCACGCACCCGCGCGGGGTGCGACGATGTAGTGCGGGTTGCCCCCGGCCCCCGTGAGGTTATTTCAATCCACGCACCCGCGCGGGGTGCGACAATCCCCACGGGTTTTTCACCGAAATGTTTGTATTTCAATCCACGCACCCGCGCGGGGTGCGACGCGGGGTACTCAGTAGGCTGGGTGGACCGAAAATTATTTCAATCCACGCACCCGCGCGGGGTGCGACAGCAAATTGGCACAAAAACCTGCGTCAATCTGCACTTCTACTATACCTCTTTTCACAAAACCATGTCAAATCAATCTTCTCTGTCCGCCGTCTTCTCCTTTTCCCCGGCAATATGCGGACATTTTTTGGTGCGAACCTCCCGGCAAATCCCTGTGCGCTTGGGGTTCGCACCAAAGCCTCCACATCTCCCGGCTCTCCACCCAGACGCAAAAGAGCGGCTTGCCGACATCTCTTCGGCAAGCCGCTCTTCTCTCAACTGTGTTGGTTGGGGGTGGGGGTGAAGGTGGGCACGATCTTTTGCAGCTCGGCAATCACCTTGTCCGGCTGGTTGCTGTACGCCAGGGGGCGCATCTCGTCGAGGGAGCGCCAGAGGTCGTCGGGACAGATGTCGATCGGCCGGCCGATGAAAATTTTTTCGTAGGGGGTCTCTTTCATCCCCTCTTCGTCCATCAGCAGTTCCTCATAGAGCTTCTCGCCCGGTCGCAAGCCGGTGTACTCGATCTTGATGTCCTCATTCGGGCGGAAGCCGGAGAGGCGGATGAGGTTCTCCGCCAGGTCGCGGATGTGCACCGGCTGGCCCATATCGAGAACAAAGATCTCGCCGCCCTTGGCCAGCGAACCGGCCGTCAGTACCAGGCTCACCGCCTCGGGGATGGTCATGAAGTAGCGGATGATGTCGGGGTGGGTCACCGTCACCGGCCCGCCCTTGCGGATCTGCTCTTTAAAGAGGGGGATGACCGAGCCGTTGGAGCCCAGCACATTGCCGAAGCGGACCGCCACAAACTCGGTCTCGCTGATTTGGTCCATCGACTGCATGATCATCTCGCAGATGCGCTTGGTGGTGCCCATCACGCTGGTGGGGTTCACCGCCTTGTCGGTGGAAATCTGCACAAACCGCTTGACGCCGTACTTGTCCGCCAACTGGGCCAGGTTCAGGGTGCCAAAGACGTTGTTCTTCACCGCCTCCTCGGGCACCGGCTCCATCAGCGGCACGTGCTTGTGCGCCGCCGCGTGGAAGATGATCTCCGGCCGGTAGCGGGAGAAGAGGACGTCCATCTTGTCCCGGTCGCGGATGGAGGCGATCTCCACCGAGAGGTTGAGGGCCTTGCCGTAGCTGCGCAGCAGCTCCTGCTGGATCTCGTAGGCGTTGTTCTCATAGATGTCCACGATCACCAGCTGCTGGGGGGCAAATTTGGCCACCTGGCGGCAGAGCTCGGAGCCGATGGTCCCCCCGCCCCCGGTCACCATCACCCGGCGCCCGGCGACATACTTGGCCACCGGCTTCATGTCCAGCACAATGGGTTCGCGGCCCAGCAGGTCCTCCACCTCCACCTGGCGGATGGTGCCCACCGGCACCTCCTGCCCGGTCATCACCTTGTAGAGGTCGGGGATGATGTTGACCTCCTTCTTGGTGGCGGCGCAGAGGTTGATGATGCGGTTTTTCTCCTTCAGCGAGATGTTGGCAATGGCAAAGAGGATGGCGTCCACACTGTACTGGTCGCACAGCCGCGCCACGTCGTCGGTGGTGCCCATGATGGGGACACCCTGGATGGTGCGCTTGAACTTGGTGGTGTCGTCGTCCACGATGCAGACCGGTTCAAAGCTGTTTTGGGGGTTGCGCTTGAGCTCGCTGAGGATCATGGCGCAGGCCTCGCCGCCGCCGACGATGAGCAGCCGCTTCTTCTTGCGGGCGGTGGGGAAATTGTACTTGGCGTCGATGACCTTGTTCATCTTGTAGACAAAGCGGAAGAGGAAGATGAAAAAGGTGCTGAGGATGGCGGCCAACACATAGGCTCGGATCCCCACCGGCAGATCCAAGAGAAGGGAGGAGATGACGAAGGCGGCGTTCCCCACCACGCAGGCCGTGCCGATGTAGAGGTACTCGACAATGTCGGCGTACTGCCACATCTTGTTGTAGATGCGAAAGAGCAAAAACACCGCGGTGCCACAGATGAGGTAGAGAAAGAAGGTGGCCAAAAATTCCTCTTCATAGCCCTTGAGAGAGAAGGAGCTGTGGAGAATGGCGTAGGCAAAGTAGTAGGCCGACCCCCAGAGAACCAGGTCAAAGGGGAGGAGCACATACCGCTTGGCCTTGAGCAGGGCATTGTATAGACTGTTCATAGCGAATCCATCCTTTTTTGCAGCGGATCACAACCGGGCCCCAACAGGCGAATGGGCGAGGAGAGGCCGCCAGGGGCCTTCGCCCGCCCAATTGAGAAGCCGCATCACCGCCCCTCTTTTTTGGGGGAGATCGTGCGGCTGCGCTCCGGTTTTGACAACCTCATCGGTTGTTACCCCATTATACACCAACTGAAACCCCGCTGCAAGCTCACAGAAATGGCCGCCTTTTTCGGGGCGATTGCAGCTGAAGAGATTCTCAAAGACGGGCTCTGACATCCATCGTCCCGGTCCCTGCACCCTCGCGCCTCCCCCCTAACACGCGGCAAAGGGCGGCCTGCGCTCCCCTCGGGGAACACGGGCCGCCCTCTTTCATGCAAAAGGGGAATTGCGCTCTATTTTCCGTAGCACTTCACCAGCACCTTGCGGGGCCGGGGGCCGTCGAACTCGTAGAAATAGACGGCCTGGTCATCCCCCAGGACCAGTTCCCCATCACAGATGGGCGGGGTGATGTCCACCCCGACGATGCTGGACTTGATGTGTCCCGCCGCGTCAAAGGGGGTCTCCACGTGGATGGTGTTGGCCCGCAGGGGGATCACCCGGTCCAGTTCCCCCTGAAAGTCCTCTCCCACCTTGCCCTCGGCGTCCCTTTTGCCAAGGGAGATGGCGGCGGTGGTGTGGGGGACAAAGAGGACGCAGATGCCGTTTTGCACCCCGCTCTCCCGCACGCAGGCGCGCACCTTTTCGGTGATGTCCAGTGCCTGCATGGGGCCGGTGGTCAGCTGTATGGTCTGATACATGGCTCTGTCCTCCCTATTCCATCACGTTGACGCAGACCCGCCGGCAGCGGCTGGGCCCGTCGAATTCGGCCAGCAAAATGCCCTGGGAGGAGCCAAAGGCCAGCGCCCCGTCCCGGACGATCAGGCTCTGCACCCCGCCCATCAAGCTGGCCTTGGTGGCAGCGGCGGCAGTGTAGGCGGAGGGGGTGCGCTGCCGGTAGTCCACCGTGGCGGGGAAGGCCCGCTGGATGTCGTCCATCATGTCGTCCCACCCCAGGGGGTCCCAAAAGGAGTGGATGCAGATGCCCGCCGTGGTCTCGGGGCAGAAGACGGTGCAGATGCCGTCTTTGACCCCGCTTCTCTCGACGATCTCCTTCACCTGTGCGGTGATGTCATAGGCCTTGTGTCGCTGGGTCTGCAGCTGGATGGTCTCAAACACGGCTTTCATCCCCCTTCTCTTTAAAGTAGTCGAGGATGCCGCTCTGGTCGGCGTAGATGGCGTTTTTGCCGCCCCACACGCCCTCGAGCCCCCGCAAGGGCTTTTCTCCCAGCAGTTCCTGCATGAAGCCAAAGAGCATGGTCATGGGCATGAACTGCATCAGCGGCGTCAGCCAGAGGCGGGGCGCCTTGGGGAGGGTGATGACCTTGGCAGAAGGGGGGAATTCTCCGGCGTCCAGGTCGGTGACCACCACATAGGGCCGGCCGATGAAGTCCATCGCCCAGGCGGCCTCCAGGTAGCGGCTCTTGGCCGGGCTGTCTCCGGCGGCAAAGAGAAGGGTGCCGATCTCGGCGGGCTTTCTGGCGTAGTAGTTGACGTGGAGCCAGTCCTCGGTATTTTCCACCGCGGTGACCTTGCCCACCGCCTCGTAGATCTTCTCCCGCACAAAGGCGGCGGTGGCGTAGTCCGTCCCCGACCCCACCGTCTCAAAGTGCCGGCAGTCCTTGAGCAGTTCCGCCAGGGCCATGCACTGCTCGGTCAGGGCGGGGATGACCGGGCGAAACGCCTCGGTGTACCCCTCGATGTCGGCGCGCACGGCGGCCGCCTCGTCGGCGGTGATGTGCCCCCTGGCCACCCCGAAGTGGACGGCCAGCAGGAGCAGGGAGAGAAGGCTGGTAAAATAGGTCTTGGTGCCGGGGGCCAGCTCCGCCTCCATCGAGTCGTGTTTCAAGATGCGGTCGGCCGTCTGGGCCAGGGCGGTGGTGCGGCTCTCGGTGACCCCCAGGGTCCAGCCGCCGGCATTTTTCACCGCCTGCATGGCGGCAGCGGTGTCGGCGGCCTTGCCGGAGATGCTCACCCCCACCGCCAGGGCGGGGCCGTAGTCGCCGCTGGGCAGCGGATAGTGAAAGCAGAGCTCGGTGGTGGAGAGGGCCTTGACCCGCATCCCGCTCAACGCCTCAAAGGCCGGCTGTACCGCCAGCCCGGCCACATAGGAGTCGCCGCAGCCGGTGAGGAGCACCTCGCAGAAGTTGCGGATCTCCTCGTCGGTGTAGAGGGTCTCGATCTTTTTTTGCAGGTCGTCGCAGAGGGGTTTTGTGCAGTCGACCAGTCCCAGCGATTGCCGGACGGCCGGATTTTCCATTGCGCTGTTCATCCAATCATTCCTCCTTGCAAAAGGCTAGTCGCTGTACACGGCCAGCTGGCACCGCTGGGTGCGGGGACCGTCGAACTCGAAGAAAAACACGCCCTGGGAACCGCCCAGCACCAGTTCGCCCCCCTCGACGATGAAGGTGGTGTTGGTGCCCATGAGGGCGGACTTGTTGTGCCCCGCCGCGTCGGCCGGGTTGTCAAATTGGTGGGCGTAGTCGATGCGCATGGGGATGAGCCTGTCCAGGGCCTGCTGGATGTCCTGGTGGTCCTCGGGCTTTAGCATGTAGGGGTTAAAGGAGATGCCCGAGGTGGTGTGGGGGGCCGAGAGGACGGCGATGCCCGACTGCACCCCGCTCTCCCGCACGCACTGGCGCAGCCACTCGGTCAGCTGCACCACCCCGTCCTTGGGGCACTCGATCTTGGTCTCGTAAAAATGCACGGTGGTTCCTCCCCTCTCCTATACGATCTCGATCTGGCTGGTTTTCAAAAAGTGGGTGGGTTGGCTCTGGAAGGCCGGCTCTCCGCCCCGGAAGAGGGAGACCCCCTTCAGCCGGGCCAGGTACCCCGAGAGGAGGGCCACCGGCACGTAGTCCATCAGCGGGGCCAGGAAGCCGTAGCGGGGGCTGGGCAGCTGGCAGACCGTCGCCTCTTTGGGGAAGAGGGCGGTGTCGGCATCGGTGACGATGAGGGTGGGCCGCAGCCGGGCCAGCACCTCGGCCACCTCCAGGGCGCGGACCATGGCCGGGGAGTCCTTGGAGATGCTCAGCACCGTCCCCACCCGGCGGTGATCGCGGGCAAAGTAGTTGACATGGCACCAGTTCTCCATGTCCTCGTAGGTGGCCACGTCGCCGGTCGCCTCGTAGATCTTGGCCGCGTCAAACCAGGCGGTCGCCATCTGGGCGCCGCTGCCCAAAAACTCAAAGCTGTCAAATTCCTGCCACTGCTGGGCCAGCGCAAACATGGCGTCGTCGATTTGCTCCATCACCTCGCCGCCGAAGGACTCGGCGTACTCCACCATGGCGCGGCGGTAGTCGTCGGCCTGGCTCATGGGAAAGCGCATCCTCACCTCGCCCATGCGGATGGCCGAGGAGCAGAGGGCGTAGAGGGAGGCGTAGTAGCTGCGCAGCCCGGGGGAGTGCTCGTCAAAACCGCTGTCAAAGGGGGTGGGGGAGATGGGGAGCACCGCCTGGCTGGCCTTGGCCATGGGGGAGTCCGGGTGGGCGGTGACCGCCACCGTCAGGGCCCCCACCCCGCAGGCGGCTGCCCGCTGGCAGACCTCGATGTTGCGGGAGACATTGCCCGAGGCGGAGATGACGTAGAGCAGGGGGTTGCAGGGCTCGTTCCCGATCCTCCCCTTCGGCCAGTGGCGGGACGCCTCCATGGCCGAGAGGGCCTCGGTGCGGATGCCGCCCAACTGCTCGAACAGCGGTTTGGCCGCCACCCCGGCGCAGTAGGAGTCGCCGCAGCCCACCAGCAGGCAGCTGCGGGGCGAGAAGAGTTGGGGGGTGGTGAGGGCCATTCGCAAGGGCTTGTCGTTTGCCTCGGCGAAGGGGCGGGCCATGACCGGCAGGTCAAAGGTCTCCATCCGCAGGGCATTGTTGCAGTCCAGTTTTTTCATGGTTTTACCTCCCGACAAAAATAGGACATGTTTTTTGGGCAATTTGTATATTCTAAAAATTGCTTTCCATAAAATATTGTATAGGGCGTCCAGGTCAAAGTCAATTGTTCCCAAACAAAATCTCTATTTTCTCCGCTTTTCTCCCACCCGGCCAAAATCCGCAGGACACCCAGAGGGCAAAGCCGTATAAACTGTACGCTTGCTCCACCAAAAGGGGACCACCGGCGGCGCCCTGGGGGCGACAGGCCCCCCCAGCTCCTGCCGGGGGGCCTGTGAGACCTGACGGGCTGCACCCAGAGGCAGGGGCGGCAAACAGCTGGCCACTGGGGCGGCGGGCCGAGGGGGCCCATACGGGGTCTCGGTCTCTTGGGAGGGGGGGGGCTGAGCGCCTCCCCCCTTCCTCCCTCCAGACCCGCTCCCCGACGGCCCGCGCGATCTCCCCGCGCGGCGGCGCCCTCTCTTCCGGGCCAACCTGCCCAGACCTCCCCTCTGGCTTTTCGGGGAGATCCCTCCACACTGCCCCGGGCCATCGGGACGCGCCCTCCGCTCACCTGCCGGCGAGACGGTGCTTTCCGGCAGGGCGTCACTTGATATTGGCGTCGACCCAGAGTGTCAAAAAGTCCCGAAACCGCTTGGTCTCTTCGCCGATCTCCCCGCTGTTTTTGGTCACAAAGTAAAACGGCTTGCAGCAGTCATAGCGACCAGAGGGGATGATGACCGCGTTGTCCGGGTGATACCGCTGGGCCATGTACTTCGGTATGAACGCAACTGCGATATTCTCGGCGGCCATCTGCAGGGACAGGTGGTAGCTTGTCGTCTCCAGCACGACGTTCGGGTGCACGTCAGCGTCTAAAAAGCCCGCCATCTGGTTGATGTACAGCTGAAATTCTCCGCCCTTTGTCACAATGTCAACCGCGTCCAAATCCCGTATTCCAATTGACTTTGCCCCGCTCAACGGGTGCTGTTTGCCGACGACAAAGCAGTACTCGGACGTGTATATGTGGCGGGAGGTAAAGAGGTTCCCGTTGCTGGGGTCCGACAGGATCGCCGCCGCCCCCTCGTTTTTTTGCAGGAGTTCCAGCGCGCGGCCGTCTGGGATCTCCGCCAGATAGAGCAATATGTGCTTGTGCACCCGGTTAAAATCCCTGACAAACTGCGCGCCCAAAAGCTCTGTCACCCCGTAGGTGCAAAAAATCTTCAGCAGTTGCCTCGGCGGGGGCTGGCCCAGGGAGTGCCCTCTGATCAAGCTGTACTCAGACAGGATTTTCTCCGCGTGCTTTTTCAGCTCGATCGCATAGTCGGTGGGGACAAGGTGTTTTTGTTCCCGCACAAAAAGCGTTTCCCGCACCTCTGCTTCGAGGTCGAGAATGGTTTTGCTCACACTCTGGGGGCTGACATATAGGTTCAGCGCGGCCGCCCGCATGCTCCTCTCCCGATACACTTCCAGAAAGACCACCAGACTTCGCTCATTCACAAACATCCCTCCCGTCTGTCTAAGGACAGTATATATCAACGCATTTGTTGATGAAAACAATTTTTTTCGTGCTTTTCTTTCCGCGGCGTCTGCGCTACACTTCTCTCAACACACACCGTTAGGAGGGGATTTTGTGAAACGGGCTTTTACCCATGTGAACGCAGTGGACGTCTTGGCGCACAAGGTGCTGGCCGACTGCACTGTCCTGGTCGAGGACGGCAAAATCGTCGAGATCGGGCAGGGCGTTGACACGGCCGGCAGCGAGGTGATCGACCTCGCCGGGAAGTACATGACACCGGGGCTGTTTAACTGCCACGTGCACCTGTGGTCAAACAGCACGCCGGTGCAGACAGACCTGTTAAAGATGACAGAGTTTGACAAGGCGCTGTTCTCCATTCTCAACTGCGAGAAACTGATCAAAACCGGCGTCACCTTTGTGAGGGATGTGGGGACCTCCAACAGGGCCGCCTGCGAGCTGAAGAAGAACATCCTTGGCGGGACCATCCGAATGGCCCCAGACCTGCAGGTCGTGGCCTCCGCCATCTGCATGACCGGCGGGGCGACCTGGAATGTCGGCGCCTGTCAGGCGGACGGCGTGGACGAGTGCATGAAGGCGACCAGGTTGCAGCTGCGCGAGGGGGCGGATTTCATCAAACTCTACTCCAGCGGCAGCGTGCTGACCGCGGGCATGGACCCCAACAGTCCGCAGCTCACCGTCGAGGAGCTGACGGCCTGTGTAAAGGTGGCGCACGACGCCGCCAAAAAGACCTGCTGCCATGCCCAGAACGCCCAGAGCATCAAGAACGCGGTGATTGCCGGCGTGGACCACATCGAGCACGGTATCGGCCTCGACGACGAGTCCGTTGAGATGATGCTGGCCCAGGGTACCTGGCTCGACCCCACGGTGTCGGCGCTGTACAACATCGCAAGACATGCCGACCGGTTGATCCCCGAGGTGCGCGAAAAGGCGCTGCGGCTGGAGCATGCCGCGTACGCCTCCTTCAAAAAGGCGTACCGGGCGGGCATCCCCTGTGCCTGCGGCAACGACGCCGGTTCCAGCTTCTGCGAATTCGACGACACCGCCAGCGAGATGGTCACAATGGTGGAAAAATGCGACCTGACGCCGGCAGAGGCCCTGGCGATCGGGACGATCAACAGCGCCAAGATGTTGGATGTGGAGGATGAGCTGGGTTCCATCACCGTGGGCAAAAAGGCCCATCTGGCGGTGTTTGACGAGAATCCGCTGAACGACATCCACGCACTGGAAAGCTGCTTTATGACGGTCAAAAACGGCGAGATCCTGTACACAAGGGCGTAAATACAGAGGGGCGGGGACACCGCGACTGTGTCCCCGCCCTCTTTTCCCCTGCCTGCGGCGGACCGCCGCGGGCAGGCGTTTTTTGTCAATCGACGCTGTGGGCCCTTGGAGCGCCCATCTTTTCAAGGGCCGCGCCCTAGCGCTTGTCCGGATCGTCGAGCCCGCCTCTTCGCCGGGTCAGGGAGAGGGCGAGCCCCGCAGGCAGGAGCAGGGCCAGCGGCAGGATGGGGTTGCCTCCCTCTCCTGTCTTGGCGCTGCCGCCCAAAGAGCTGCCAGGGGAGCCCGCTCCCTCTCCCCCAGGGGCGGTGGAGGGGTCCGCCTCTCCTTTCTCCCCGTCACCTGGCTCTTCTTCCTCCTCTCGCTCCCCCACCAGGGCGTAGCTGCCTGGGGCGGGGGCGACAAAGGTGCCCCACTCCCCTTCGATTTGCAGTGGGCACTGGGAGAGGGCGCCGTCCTCCGCCACCAAAAAGACCGCAGCGGTGGCGGGGTCTGCCAGGTCATCCAGGCTGATGCGCACCTCCAGCGGGGCGGCAAAGCCGCCGGAGGCGCGGGCGGCGCTCTCCACCTCCAGCTGGTAGTAGCGCCAGACCTTGGCCCTCTCCCCGCGCAGGCGCTGGACCGCCTGGGTGAGGGGGTCATCGACCGCCTTCTCCCGCACCGACAGCTCGCACAGCCAGGAGAGGGCCCCTTGTGGGGCGCGGACGGTGAGGCGATTTTGGTCAAAGTGCTCCACCCGCTCGGGGGCGGCGAGGGCGGCGGCCCGGTCGATGGCCTGCTTGAGCCGGGTCAGACCCGGGGTGGAGAGCTCCTCTCTCTCCAGCGGGGACAGCGCCTCTACCTGTTCGAAGAGTGCCCGCAGCGCCCCTTCCTCCTCAGGGAGGACATCCTCCAGCGAAATCCCTTCCATCTGGGCGTTGAGGGCGTCCACCCGCGCCCGGGAGAGCACGGTGACCGGCCAATCGACCCGCCCACCCTCATAGGCAACGCTCACCATCTGCACGCCCAACAGCTGGGGGCGGTAGCGGGAGCACATCTCGACTGTAAGGGGAATGCGGCGCTGCTCCTCCCCACGCGAAAGGAGGAGAACGCCCCCAGAGGGGTCCAGGGGCTGGCCCTGCAGGTAGCTTGACTTGTTGGGGAGAATGGCGAAGGAGAGGCCCCACAGCTGCTCTTCGGGGAGCACCTGCACCGAAAAGGCGGCGGTCTGGCCCTCGACGGACACCGTCAGTGTCTGCTCGCCCAGTGTGGCGCTGTCAAAGCCACTGACCAGTTCGGAGGCGAGGGGGATCACCTCCTCGCTGCCATCGCTGTAGGTGAGGGTGACTCTGCCGCCGGCGGGGTCAAAGGGTTCCCCCACCCGGTAGACAGTCTTGGCCGGCAGGGTGGCGAGGGCGATGCCTGTCAGCCGCCGCGGTGCCACCTGCACGGTGAAGGCGGCGCTCTGTCCCAGGTAGGAGACGGTGACCGTCTGACTGCCCGGCTGGGTAAAGCGGGTGGGACTGCAGAGGGCAAGGGTCAACTCCATCTCGCTGCTGTCGCCGTTTTGGTAGCAGACCTGCAACCGCCCGCCGGCCACCTCCAGCTCCTCCCCCAGCTGGTATGCTAGGCGCTGCGGCGGCGAGAGGAGAACCAGCCCGGCGACCGGGTTGTCCGCCACCGCCACCACAAAGGTGGTGGTCTTCCCCCCGAGGGAGACCAAAATGCTCTTTTCGCCGGGGCTGTCAAGGGCAGCTGCCTGGCAGAGGTCTGCCGTCAAAGGCCGCTCCGCCCAGCCGCCACCGGCGTATTCCAGCCGCAAGACGCCGCCGGCGGGGTCGAACGCCTCCCCCACCTGGTAGACCGTTTTGTCGGGCAGGGCGGCAAGGGCGATGGACCGAAGGTCGCCCCCGTCCACCGTCACGGAAAAGGAGACATCAAAACCCTTCCACCGAAGGGCGACCTCCTGCTCTCCCACCCGGGTGGCATCATAGCCGCTGGGGGTGGCCACCGCCATCTGAACCGGGCGGGAGATCCCGTCGCCGTAGTCGACCGAGAGCAGGCCGCCGGTGAGGTCCAGCCCTTCCCCCACCGCGTAGCGGGTCTTGTCGGGCAGCGCCTGCACGGTCAGGCCCTGGGGTTGGCGCACCCCGACGGAGAGGGAGACCGACTGCCCCTGGTAGGTGAGGGCGATCTGCTGCTGCGGCCCCTCCCCCACCGCGCCGACATCGCAGTCGGCCTCGGCCATCGGCAACTGGGCACTGGTGCCGTCCCCATAGTCTACCCGCAGGAGACCGCCTGCCAAGTCCAGCTGTTCTCCCGGCAGATAGAGGGTCTTGTCGGGCATTTTTTCCACCGAAAGGCCGGTGACTGCCGGCGGCGCAGGGGCGAAGACGGAGACATCGGGCAGGACGAGGGGGCGGTCCTCCTCCCCCAAAGGGGCAAAGTTCTCATCCAAAAGGGTATAGTGCAGGTCGGCTGCAAGGGGAGCGCCCGCCGGCGCCCCCTCCCCCGCCAGTGCCTCCAAAACGCCCAGCTCAGCTGTCGACCCAAAATAGGCCGATCCGTCGGCTGGGGTGATAAAGCACTCGTGGCTCCCGGCATTTGGCTGCTCGTCGACGGCGGCCGCGGCGGAGGGGGAAACCCACCTGTCTGCCCCGTCTGCCGCCCAGGACCAACCTGTCTGGGGGACATTTAGTACCAGTTGGACAATTGCCACCTGGCACCCCCCAGTCGAGAGGGAGAGGTGGATGGGAACACCCTCCCCCGGGGCGACCTCGCTCTTGTCGGCAGTGGCCGACAGCGAGGGAGCGGGTGCAGCCAGTGCAGTAGCAGCGGGCAGGAACACCCCGCCCACCAGCAGGGTGGCGAGCAGGGCCGCCACCCCTCTCTTCCCGCAGATACACATCTTTTCCACGTCCCCTTTCCCCATTTGCAAATTGTCGAAAAAACAGTTAATTTGTCGAAGTTGTTAGGAAAATTATACCAATAGTTGCAAAGGAGAACCAGTGACATTTCAGCCAAAGAAAAAGGGGCTCTTTTGGCATTCCGGACAGGGAAACAAAAAAGCCGCCTTTTGAGGCGGCCAAAAAGGCGGGAACAGGATCGCATTTTTTGCTGAGGAGAAAAGGGGGAAACGGCATTCCGGCCAATTCACTGCAGAGTTGGCGGGCCGGCAGGCGCACGAGAGCGTTTGCCCTTCGCCCTTTTCTTCCGCCTTGGCGGCAATGGCGCAGCAGCAGGCCGCAACGCGCCTACTGCCCTCTCTCCCCCTTTTTGTTGCGGGCGGGAAGCAGGCATTTGACCGTCTGAAAGACGCCTGCCGCGATCATCAGCAGCGGGACCAAAATCCAGAGCCCAAACGATTGGAAGCAGGAGAGCCACGAGCCCGTCTCCCCCATTCGCAAGAGGATACTGCCAGCTCCCACAAAGGCGAACACGATTCCAATGTAGACGCCCAATACACTGACTTTGCACCTGTCAAAGCACCCCTTCCCGGTGAGCCAAGCCAGGATGAACACGGTGGAGCCGAGAACAAAGAAAAGACCCATAAAAACCATCCAATTTGCGCTGTTGCTCCCCGCCAGAACTGATTTTTGAGGGTTAGCAGGATCATATTTTACCGTTCGGGTGCTATTTCGCGCGGGGATCGCATTGGTCCCGTAGTCCGTGGAGACACGGTACGGGGCGCCGTTTACCTCATACTCATAAATCAGGCGATAGGTCGTTCCCTCCCTGTCGCTCCGGTAGACCTCATAGTCGACAAAATACCCCTCGGTGGCAGTGTAACCCCCTGCTCTCTGGCTCAACTGGATGGTGTCCTTCACCCCTAAAAACAGAATGACGATGCCGGACAGCAGGCACACCCCCACCAAAAAGCAGGTCACGACCACCCTGAAGTCGACGTTCAGGTGGATAGACCGCCTCTTGGAATCGGCCTTGACCGGCTGATCCTTTTTTCTAAAAAATACCCTGTATACCAGATAGGCTCCAACAAGCCAAAACGGCAGCGAGAACAGCAGCGGCAGATACGCTTGATTGGCGATGTTCACATAGCACCAAACGCCCAAGAAGCCAAATACGTAGAGCAAAAAGCTGACGGCGTACACCTTGTTGAGCAGCTTTGCCGCCTTCTCCCAGCCCGCCGCCAAAAACATCGTTCGCAAAAGCTCTGTAACACTGCAAATCAAAAAGGGAAGGATCATGAGCCTGCTTGAAACATTCTGCGCCTTGATTATCGCCCCCGCCAAAAACAGTGCGGTAAACAAAATGGGAATGGCCCTCACCAGCAAGTAGCCTCTCTTCCTCACACATCTGCCTCCTTTTTTCTCATTTGCCCATTGGCCTGTCAATGGTTTTCCTGCCGGTGGCCATCGGCCATCGGTGCGCTTGTGGCAGAAAGTTTTTTGCAAATGCGCGGCCACCACTTGCCGCGCCGTTTTGCGCTGCACTGCGCACAGCTGTGATATGGGCACAAATTTCAACTCCGCAAAGGGGGGGAGGAGTAACATGTGCACCCGCGAGGGGTGTGACTATATCTCGCCTCGCAAATATGTTCCATTCATTTATTTCAATCCACGCACCCGCGCGGGGTGCGACCATCGAACAGGGGGAGGACGGCGTTGTCTGCCGAATTTCAATCCACGCACCCGCGCGGGGTGCGACCGCAAACTTACACAAAAGTACGCTGTTGTTTGTGCTTTCAATATACCTTCTCGACAAACGCTTGTCAATTTTTTGGCTGTTGTCCTCTCTTCTTTTTTGCCCCGTCCGTTTATCCTGCCATTTCTCAGTGCGAACCTAGCGGGGAATTCCCGTCCACTTGGGGTTCGCACCGCCCCCAAAGGCGGTAAAAGCTGCGATATTTTAAGGGCGGCCTCTCCCCCTTTTCTTTCCTCCATTTCCGATAAGCTTTTTCGCAAAAAAGCCAATCAGAATAGGGTATGTCAATTAAAAAGAGAGAGGCCGGCGCGGAAGAGACCCGTTTCTGCGAGTCCTCCGCAACCCATTCCAAAAAGCAGAAGGGGTGTTTTTAAGCCATTTCTACCTATTTCACAACCCGGCCCCATACCGGCGGCAAGTCGCCCCTTTATTCTTGCTCCTGGGGAAAGACCTGGCAGATGGCCTTTTCCCAAAAGACCACCCCGTCCAGGTGGTCTAGCTCATGGCAGAGGCATTTAGCAAGCGCCCCCTCCCCCTCGATAGAGATGGGGGTTCCCTCCCGGTCGAGCGCCTCTACCCGCACCCGCTGGGGGCGAATGGTCTTTCCCCACCAGCCGGGGTTGCTCAGACAGCCCTCCACACACTCCTGCTCTCCCTCTGCCAAAGTCAGGCGGGGGTTTACCAAAAACAGCGGCTGTTCAAGGCCCGACTCCTCCCAGGGGAGGATCACCACCAGCCGCCGCAACACCCCCACCTGAGGGGCGGCTATCCCTGCGCCGCCCACCTGCCGCAGCGTCTCCTCCATGTCCTCCAGCAGTTGCCGGGTCCGCCCGTCGACCTCCCCCACCTCCCGGCAGGGCTTTTTGAGCAGTGGGTCCCCCTTCTTCCTGATTTCACGCAAAGCCATGTTGGCGCCTCCCTCTCTCCTTTACAGCAGAGCTTCTCTTTCTCTCTGCTGTCTTTTCGCCCCCGTGCGGCTGCTCTCGGCACGGCTCTTGCGGGGGCTCTCCGCAAACAAAAAGACCTCTTCAATGGGCAGGCCAAACACCCGCGCAATGTCGTGCGCCAGCCAGATGGAGGGCTCGTACCGCCCCGCCTCCAGGGCGCTGATGGTCTGGCGGGAAACCCCCACCCGCTCTCCCAGCGCCTGCTGGGAAAGCCCCTTCTCCCGCCGCAGCAGGCGGATGCGATTCTTCAACGCGCCCCCTCCTCTGTCAAGTCAACTTTCCTTTACGGTACCAGCTCGGTCCACAACTGTCAAGTCAACTTTCCCATTCGCACGGCAAAAGGCCCCCGGACCCGAGAGGGTCCGGGGGCCTCTTCTCACTCTTTTTCCGCCAGGCCGACGATTAGGTCCACACAGGTGTCCAGCCCCAGGGCGCCGCTGTCCAGACAGAGGTGGTAGTTCTGCGACATCCCCCACTCCTGGCCGGTGTAATACTTGTAGTAGGTGCGGCGCTTCTTGTCCTTTTCCTCCAAGCGCTTGGCGGGCTTCTTCTCGCTCTCGCCATAGAGGCGGACGATCCGGTCTGCCCGCACCTCCGGGCCGGCATGGACAAAGACGTGCAGGCAGTCCTGCCGCTCCCGCAAGATGTAGTCGGCGCAGCGGCCCACAAAGACACAGGGCCCCTTCTCGGCCAGCTCCCGGATCACCCGGTGCTGCACCGCCCAGAGAAAGTCGTCCACCGACAGGCCGTTTGGCCCTACCTGGCCGCCCCGGGCCGAGAAGGCACAGGCCAGCCAACTGGAGCCGGGGGCGTCCTCTCCCTTCTGCTCCACATATCCCTCGTCCAGGCCGGTCTCGGTCGCCACCTGTTTGACCAGCTCCTTGTCGTAACAGGGAACACCCAGGCGCTGGGCCACCTCTTTGCCGATGGTCCTGCCGCCGCTGCCGAACTCTCTGCTGATGGTGATGATCTGTCTGCGCATGTTGCCACGCTCCTTTCGGGCCGGACAGCCGACCTCTATCCTCATTATACCAAAACGCCGCCCCCCTGGGTAAGAAAAATCCTCTGCAAAACAGAAAAAACTGCCCCCTTACAAGAGGGGGACAGGCGCAAAAAAGCCGCCCCTCTGACCGCGACCGGCGCGGCCAACAGAGGCGACTTTGGAGCGGACAGCCCCTGCCAAGGGCAGGAGACAGTCAGGATGTTTTACAGGCTCATCCCCAACTCAATGGCGCGGAAGTTGGGTTCGACCAGGTGCTGCTTGCGGGCGGGGACGCTCTTCTCGATCCCCTTCTTCACCGCCTCGAGGGAGGCAAAGCCGCACTCTTTGAGCACCTTGCCCAGGAGGATGATGTTGGCCAGCCCCTGCAGGTCGTTCTCCTCAGCCAGGCGGGTGGCTTCGACATAGCAGGTCTTGACCCCTTCGATCTCCTCCCGGTCGCTGATGAGGGTGGCGTCGACGACCGCCACCCCGCCGGGCTGGACCTTGTGGATAAACTTGTCGTAGGAGGGCTTGTTCATCACCAGCAGGGCGTCGGGGTTGAGGATCAGGGGGGAGCAGATGGGGTCGTCGCTGATGCAGACCGAGCAGTTGGCGGTGCCACCCCGCATCTCGGGGCCGTAGGAGGGCAGCCAGGAGACCTCCTTGCCGTCCATCAGGCCGGAGTAGGCCGCCACCTTGCCCGCAAAGAGGATGCCCTGGCCGCCGAAGCCGGCCAGCAGGATGTTTTGGGTCATACTACTTCTCCTCCTTTTGCGCGTCTTTGTCCTTGTAAACCCCCAGCGGGTAGTAGGGGATCATGTTGTCCCGCAGCCACTGCATGGCCTCGATCGGGGTGAGGCCCCAGTTGGTGGGGCAGGTGGAGAGGACTTCGACGATCGAGAAGCCCTTGTGGTCCAGCTGGTTCTGGAAGGCCTTCTGAATGGCCTTTTTGGCCTCTTTCACGTGGGGGACGCTGTCCACCGTGACCCGCTGGGCCAGGGCGACCCCGTCGAGGGTGGCGAGCATCTCGCACATGCGGATGGGGAAACCGGCGGTGGCGGTGTCCCGCCCATAGGGGGTGGTCTGGGTGATCTGCCCCGGCAGGGTGGTGGGGGCCATCTGCCCGCCGGTCATGCCGTAGATGCAGTTGTTGACGAAGATGACGGTGATGTTCTCGCCCCGGGTGGCGGCGTGCACCGTCTCGGCGGTGCCGATGGCGGCCAGGTCGCCGTCGCCCTGGTAGGTGAAGACCACGCTGTCGGGGAGGGCCCGGCGCAGCCCGGTGGCCACTGCGGGGGCGCGGCCGTGGGCGGCCTCGACCATGTCGCAGGCAAAGTAGTTGTACGCCATGACCGCGCAGCCCACCGGCGCGACGCCGATGGTCCTGCCCTCGATGCCCAGCTCGTCGATGGCCTCCGCCACCAGCCGGTGGATGATGCCGTGGGTACAGCCGGGGCAGTAGTGGAGCACTGCGTCGGTCAGGGCCTTGGGTTTTTCAAAGACGATTGCCATTACCGGTCACCTCCTGCCATTTTTTCAATTTCGCCCAGCACCTCTGCCGGGGTGGGGATGACGCCGCCGGTGCGCCCGAAGAAGGAGACCGGCACCTTCCCGTTGACGGCCAGGCGGACGTCGTCGACCATCTGCCCCATGCTCATCTCCACGCAGAGGAAGCCCTTGCAGCCCTCGGCTGCGGCGGCGATCTCCTCGGTGGGGAAGGGCCAGACGGTGATGGGGCGGATGCAGCCGATCTTCAGCCCCTTCTCGCGGGCGGCCTTGACGGCGGCCTTGGCGATGCGGGCGGTGGCGCCGTAGGCGACCACGATGTAGTCGGCGTCCTCGGTGTTCTCGCACTCCACCAGCACCTCGTTTTGCTTGACCTGCTCGTAGCGGGCAAACCGGTCGACCACCAGCTGCTCCAGCTCGTCGGCCTGCAGGTAGAGGGAGTTGACGATGTTGTGGGGGCGCTTGTTCTGGTGGCCGTTTGTGGCCCAGGACTTGTCGGCCTGGATGGGGGTGTAGTCCTCGGGGAAGCTCACCGGCTCCATCATCTGGCCCAGCATCCCGTCGGCCAGCATCATGGCGGGCATCCGATACTTGTCGGCCAGATCAAAGGCCTGGAAGGTCAGGTCCACCATCTCCTGCACGGTGGAGGGGGCAAAGACGATGTTCTGAAAGTCGCCGTGGCCGGAGGCGCGGGTGGCCTGCCAATAGTCCGCCTGAGAGGGCTGGATGCCCCCCAGGCCGGGGCCGCCGCGCATGACGTTGATAATGAGGCAGGGCAGGTCGCTGCCGGCTATGTAGGAGATCCCCTCGCTCTTGAGGCTGATGCCGGGGGAGGAGGAGGAGGTCATGGCCCGCACCCCGGCGGAGGCAGCGCCCAGCACCATGTTGATGGCCGCGATCTCGCTCTCGGCCTGCAGGTAGGTGCCGCCGATCTTCGGCATCCTCTTGGCCATGTAGGCCGACACCTCGGTCTGGGGGGTGATGGGGTAGCCGAAGAAGTGGCGGCAGCCGGCGCGGATGGCCGCCTCCGCCAGGGCTTCGTTGCCCTTCATTAACACTCTGTCTGTCATATTGCCGTATCCCTACCTTTCTACCGTGATGGCGCAGTCGGGGCACATGGTGGCGCACATGGCGCAGCCGATGCAGGCCTCGGGTTCAAAGCACTCCGCCGGGTGATACCCTTTTTTGTTGAGCCGGTCTTTGGCCAGCCGGACGATCTTTTTGGGACAGTTGGCGGTGCAGAGACCGCAGCCCTTGCAGATGTCCTCGTTCACTGTGATTTTGGGCATGATTTCCCTCCTCATATCTCATTGCCAATTGGGTTTGCGTGTACTCGCCGCCGCTACTCCTGCCCCTGGCGGGGCAGCTCTTTTTGCCAGGGCTGACGAACCAAGATCTTCACCGGGAAGGGGGCGGGCAGCCGCCCCTTCAGCGCGGGGTAGAGCTCCTCGCGCACCAGGGTGCAGCGCACCGGCAGGCCGGTCTGGGCGGCCAGCTCCCCGGCGTAGGGGAGGCTGTCGAGAATGGTCTCCTCCCCCGTCTCAAAGCCCAGGTTGGAGGCGTTGACCAGGCCGGTGACCGGCAGCCGGGAGGCCGTCTCGATCTCGCGGATGATCTCCAGCGACTCCTCCGGCGAGCGGGTCAGGTAGCGGTAGCAGTTGAAGACGCTCAGGTGCTCGTACCCCCCCTCTTTGAAGAGGGCCGAGTAGCGGCCCATGGCCGCCGCCCCCGCGTCGTCCCCCCCCACGTCGAAGAGGGCGTAGCCCTCGTCGTCGCAGAAGACCGACTGCACCTGGGCCCCCAGGGCGGGGATGTCCAGGTTGGAGTTGGCGTAGGTGGGGGAGATGATGTCGATGCCCGCCTGCGCGAACTCGTCCTTGAAGTCGGTGGTGCGGAAATAGGGGTTGACCACATCCAGGTCCACCACCGTCACCTTTTTGCCCTCTCTGGCCATGGCGAAGGCCAGGTTGGCCACAAAGTTTGTCTTGCCGCTGCCGTAATGGCCGGTGACCGCGATCCTCTTGTGCTGAAATTCGATACCAGCTCACCGCCTTTCTTCGCTTTAAAGCGATGATGTATTCCAAAATAAATCCAGCCCGTGCACTTGCAGCAGGTGGATGTAAGAAATATTATATCATTTTTGCCGGCGCACCACAAATGCGAAACCGTGGTAATTTCGGGCATAAAGGGCAAAAGGAAAAGGAATTATTTGGGCAAACTACCAAATTGCCAGGGGTTATAGGTCCTGTTCTCCCTCTTTGGGACGGCAGGAATGGGGAAAAGGCAGGAGGAGAAGCTGGGGCAGAACTCCCCCCTGTTGGGTCGTCGCCCGCTCCTTGGAGACACGCCTCTCTCCCATCGGGAGGGAGGCGGCAACCGCCCCCAGGTCCCCGACCCCAAAAGAGCGCGCCCGATTTTGGCCGGGCGCGCTCTCTTTTCACACTTTTGGGGATGCGCCGCCAGTGGGAAGGCTGCCGGCGCAAATGGGGAAATCAAACAGTACCAGGGGACGCGAGAAGGGGGTGTTAGGCGTGTACGCCGCCGCTCTTTTTCATGGAGAGAGACATCCGGTCGGCAATCATAGCAATGAATTCGGAGTTGGTGGGCTTGCCGCGCAGGGCGTTGACGGTGTAGCCGAAATAGCTGTTGAGCACCTCGATATCGCCCCGGTCCCAGGCCACCTCAATGGCGTGGCGGATGGCCCGCTCCACCCGGGAGGCGGTGGTGCCGTGCATCCTGGCCACCGTGGGGTAGAGCATCTTGGTGACCGAGCCCAGCATCTCGCTGTTTTGGATGCACAGGGAGATGGCGTCGCGGATGTAGTGGTAGCCCTTGATGTGGGCGGGCACGCCGATCAGGTGCAGCGTCTCGGTAATGGCGATCTCCAAGTCGGTCTGGCTCATGGGGACCACCGTCTCGCCGGCGGGTTCTTCCACCTTGCCCAGCAGGGTGGCCACCCGCTTTGCCAGCACCTCAAAGTCAAAGGGCTGAATGGCGTAATAGCTGGCGCCGGCCTGCATGAGGGCGGACTCGATATTGTAGTTGTCAAAACCCAACATGGCCACGTAGATGGGGGTGATCCCCTTTTCGCGGGTCTGGGTCATCACCTCAATGGCGTCCAGATTGGCCATGAAGGCGTTCAAAATCACCACCGCCGGCTTTTGTTTGCAGATGGCCTCCACGCACAGATTGCCGTCGCTGGCGATGGTGGTGACTGCATAGCCGTGCTTTTTCAGCACCTCGGCGCAGGGCTCCCCAAACTCCGCGCTGTTGTCAGCCACCAATACCTTGACCTTTGTATTCATTGTCAATCTCCTCCTGATACAATAAAATTTGCTTTTCCCTTATCTAAAGTCATCACACACCTATATTTTACCAGTTTCTGTAAGATTGTCAATGGGTTTGTCTGGGAAAATTTGTAATAAATATCAAAAGAATCAAAAATAGCGGAAATTGGGGCAACATCCTCAGGAAACGGAGACGGTTTTGGTGGATTCCCACATATTTTCCGCGAAAATGCCGTAACCGCGGGTGGGGTCGTTGACCAGCACATGGGTGACCGCCCCCACCAGCTGGTTGTTCTGGATGATGGGGCTACCGCTCATCCCCTGGACGATCCCCCCTGCCTTTTCCAGCAGTTCGCTGTCGGTGACGCGGATGAGCAGGTTTTTGCTGCGCTCCCTGTCGTTGAGGTTGACCCTCTCGATGTCGATGTTGTAGAGCTTGGGGGTGTCCCCCTCCAGGGTACAGAGGATCTGGGCCGCCCCCTCCTTGACCTCCTGCTTATAGGCCACCGGCATGGTGGTGCCCTGCGGGGCCTGGTGAAAGAGGCCGTAGACCCCGGTCTCGCCGTTTTGGCGCAGGGTGCCCAGCGCCTTTTCGCTGGTAAAAAGGCCCTTGAGTTCGCCCGGGGTGCCGCTCTCCCCCCTCTGTACCCCGCTGATCCTGGCCGAGACGATCTCGCCGGTGGCCAGGGGCATGATGTCCTTGGTGTCCACATC
The DNA here is from genome assembly GCF_018917875.1 of Acetanaerobacterium sp. MSJ-12. Classification (NCBI taxonomy): domain Bacteria; kingdom Bacillati; phylum Bacillota; class Clostridia; order Eubacteriales; family Oscillospiraceae; genus Acetanaerobacterium; species Acetanaerobacterium sp. MSJ-12. Next base: position 140,344 of record NZ_JAHLPK010000004.1, read on the forward strand.
GCTGATGCCGTGGCCCAGCCCGGCAAAAATCAGGTTGTCCCCACTGCCGGCCACAAAGGTCATGGTGCCGATGCCCGCCGAGGAGTCCCGCACCCAGACCCCCAACTTGTATCCCCCCTCGCTGGAGAGGGCCGGGGTGACGGTGGTGGAGCAGCGGGAACCGCCCCGCATGTACTCACAGACCAGGGGCTGCCCGGCCTTGGCCTGGGCGGTGATGTCGGTGTAGCTCTTGATCGGCCGGCCGCCCAGGGTGACGATGACGTCCCCCACCTGCAGCCCCGCCTCTTCGCCCGGGGTCTTGGCGCCGTCTTTGGTCTTGACCGGGGAGATGCCCACCACCACCGCCCCGTCGGTGTACATCTTCACCCCAAAGGGGCGGCCGGAGACGGTGACCACCGGCTTGTCCGCCACCGAGACGTGGACGTCCTTGACCGGGATGAGGCCAAAGAGGTTGAGGTCGGTAAAGAAGTTCTGACTTCCCCCCACAGAGGCCGCCGCCTCCCGCGCCCGCTCGTCGGTGCCAGTGGCAAAGGAGAAGGGGGTGGCCCCGGAGAAGGAGACTGCATCGGCCGAGGAGACGTAGAACTGGTCGGGAAGGGTCTTTTGATAGTAGGCCACCGCTCCCAGCGAGGAGAGGGAGAAGGCCGCCCAGAGGGCCGCCGCCAGCCCGCATATTTTTTGAATCTGTTTTTTCAACGCAAATCGCCTGCCTTTACCTCCTTACTGTTTGCCCGCTCACCCACAATTATAAAAGGAAAAAATTCGCGGCAGCGGGGGCAGAAGCGGTCAAACTGCCTCTCACCAGTCTAGCGGCGCGCAGTCGATTTTTTTGTAAAAAACTGGTCAAAAAGAAGGGGAAGGCGGAGGAGCTGTCGCCTGCCCGGCGAAGGACGGCGGAGTGGCGAAGACGGGGCAGGCGCGATTTTGCATCCCATTTGGCAGGGGATGGCGAGCGGGAAGGGCGGTAACACAGCCGCCCCCCTCCCACAGTGCGGACAAAGGGGCGAGCGGTGGGCGGCAATCGCGCCTCTGCTTCCAATAGACAGGGAATGACAGGCGGAAAGGGGCAGATGACACACCCGCTCTCCTCTTCCCCGGCGCGGATAAAGGAACAGATGACGGGACGACAACCGTGTTCTGCGCTCCAATGGCAGGGGCTGCGGCCAGATGGCACGGACAACACGGCTGTTTCCTCTTTCCCGGCGCAGCCAGAGGAGTGGATAGAAGAGCGACGATCGCGCTTTTGCGCCCCAATGGGCAGGGGAAAAGGTGGAAAGGAATAAGTACAGCGCTCCCCCTTCCCCTGCGTGGACAAAGGAGTGGGCAGCAGGGCGCTAGTCGCACCTTTTTGCCCCAATGGGCAGGGAGGCAAGCGGAAAGGGGCGCAGTACGGCGCACCCCCTCCCCAGCGCGGACAAAAGAATAGACAGCAGGGCGGTAGTCGCACCGTTTCGCCTCAATGGGCAGGGGGATAAGTAGGCGGAAAGGACGCAGCACAGCTGCTCTCCCTTCTCCGGTGCGGACAAAGGGGTGGGCTGTGGGGCGGCAAGCGCGTCTCTGCTCCCAATAGACAGGGAACGGCAGGCGGGAAGGGAGAAACAATGCGCTCGCTCCCTCTTTCCCTGCGCGGACAAAAGAGCAGGCAGCAGGGCGGCAATCGCGCCTTTGCCCCAAATAGAAGGGGAGCAGCGCGCAGGAAGGGACAAACGACACACCCTCTCCCCTTCCACCAGTGTGGGCAGAGGAATGGGCGAGGGCAGCAATCGCGTCTTTGCGCCCAAATAGGCAGTGGACGGCAGGCAAAAAGGAGGAGGCAACACACCTTCCCCCCTCTGCGGCGCAGACAAAAGGCGGGGCGACAGGGCAGCAATCGCGTTCTTGCACCCCAATGGACAGGAAGCGGCGGAAAAGGGGCAGATGACACGGTCGCTCCCCCCATTTTTTCTGCGATGCGGCAAAAGGGGCGGGCAACGGGGCGACAACCGTATTTTGCACTCCGATGAACAGGGGGGACGGCGGGGAAGGAGGGGTGGCAGTACAGCCGCCTCCTTCTCCCCTTCCCCAGCGCGGACAAAAGAATAGACAGCGGGGCGGCAATCGCGCCTTTGCACCCCAATAGACAGAGGGCGGCGGGCGAAAAGGGGCGGGCGACGCGGACGCCCCCCTTCCACACTAGAGAAAAGCGCCCTGGAGGGAGCCGTTCAGGCTCGCTCCAGGGCGCTTTTTCAAAAGGGGTGGATTACTCCCCTTCGCTCTCTTTCAGGGCATCGGCCTCTTCGGTGGAGTAGACCACGTTGTTCTCGCTGGAAGAGAAGCCGTAGTCGTCATCCCGCTCCTCCCGCTTGGGGCTGTCCAGCAGGGCGCGGATGGACAGACTGACCCGCTTGCGGTCGATGTCGGCCTCGGTGATCTTCACCTCGACCTCCTGTCCGACCTGCAGGGCGTCGGCCACCTTCTCGACCCGCTCGTTGGAGATCTGGCTGATGTGGATCAGGCCGTCCACCCCGTCGATGATCCGGGCAAAGGCGCCAAAGGAGGTGATGGAGACGATCTGCACCTTGATGACATCGCCGACATGGTAGTCTCTCTGGAAGATGACCCAGGGGTTGTCCTCAGTCTTCTTGTAGCCCAGGGAGATCTTCTTGTTCTCAAAGTCCACGTCCTTGACGTAGACCTCGACGGTGTCGCCGACCTTGACCACCTCGCTGGGGTGCTTGATGCGCTTCCAGCTCAGCTCGCTGATGTGGACCATGCCGTCCACACCGCCCAGGTCGATGAAGGCGCCGTAGGAAGTCAGGCTCTTGACGGTGCCGGTGTAGTGCTTGCCGATTTCAACGGACTGCCAGAAGGCCTCGGCAACGGCCTTGTTGCGCTCGGCCAGAACGGCTTTGATGGAGCCGATGGCGCGGGCCCGGCGCTCGTTGATCTCAATGACCTTGAATTCGGCCTCGGTGCCCTTGAGGGCGTTGAGGTCGTCGTTGCGGCGGAGGGTCGCCAGGGAGGCGGGGACGAACACCTTGATGCCGTAGCAGCTGACCAGCACGCCGCCTTTGATGACGTCGGTCACGGTGCCGGTGAGGATGGCGTCCTCCTCCTGGGCCTTGACGATCTTGTCGAAGCCCTCGATGGCGTCGTAGCGCTTTTTGGACAGCTGGACGGTGCCTTCCTGATCGTTGACCCGCAAAACGATCACGTTGATCTCATCGCCTTTTTTGACGATGTCGTCCGCCGACGCGTTGGGATCGTTGGTGAGCTCGCTCAGGGCGACAAAACCGGTGTGCTTGGTGCCAATATCGACGGTCACCTCATTGGGGGCGATGCTGGTGACTACGCCCTTGAGGCGCTGGCCGGTATATATTGGCTTGAGGCTCTCCTCCAGTGCTTCTTCAAAGCTGAAGTCTTCGCCTTGAACGTCGTTTTGCAGTTCACTCATTGTATGTAGTACCTCCTTGATTATACACGCCGGAGTCGAAGCACCAGCGGTAACTCCTATTATTTTAGCATACAAACCGCGCTGTTGCAACAGTTCATCCGCAGTTTCTACCAGGATTGTGGGGCAATTTTTTTCGCAAACCTCCCTCAATTTGGCGGTGTTGGAGCTTTTTCGGTCCCCCACCACCACCATCAGCCCGCTCTCCTTGGAGAGGGCCTCGGCTTCCTGCTGCCGGCTGGCCGTGGCCGAGCAGATGGTGGAGAAGACCGAGAGGCCGGGAAAGAGGGCCTCGGCCTCGGCCACCGCCTCTTTCCAGAGGGCCACGTTGAAGGTGGTCTGGCTGACCATCGACACCGGGCGGCCGGAGAAGTCCCCCTCCTTTGCCAGGCGGCGCAGCTCCCCGGCGGTGGAGAAGACCCGCACCTCGCCGGGGCAGTGGCCGACGATCCCCACCACCTCGGGGTGATCGGGGTCCCCGGCGACCAAGACCAGGTCCCCCGCCTCTGAGCGCTCCCTCACGATCTGATGGATCTTTGCCACAAAGGGGCAGGTGGCGTCCACCCAGTCGATCCCCGCCGCCTCGATCTGCGCATAGACCGAGGCGGGGACCCCGTGGGAGCGGATGACCAGGGTCTCCCCCTCCCCCACCTCGGCGGGGGAAGTGACCGTGCGCACCCCGCGACGCTCCAGGTCGGCCACCAGGTGGGTGTTGTGGATGATGGGCCCCAGGGTGCACACCCGCTTCCCCTGTTCCAGCAGGTCATAGACCTGTTTGACCGCCCGGTCCACCCCAAAGCAAAAACCCGCGGTCTTCGCCAAAATCACCGGCATGACAATTCCTCCAGCAGGGTCGCCATCCGCTCGGTGAGCAGGGCCTTGGCCCCCTTGAGCTGGGAGGCGGCCTTCATGTCGGTCAGCCCCAGCTCCTCATTGCGGATGAGGGCACCGTAGCGCACATAGACGGGGGCAAAGGGGTGCATCCCCTTGGGGGCGCAGATGGCCACCGGCAGGATGTCGGCCCCGGTCTGGGCCGAGACCACGATGGCCCCCGACTTGAGCTTGAGCAGCTTGCCGGTCTTGGAGCGGGTCCCCTCGGGAAAGACGCCGAGGATCTTCCCCTCCTTCACCACCTCTTTGGCCCGGTCCAAGGCGGAGGTGTCCCCCTTGCCCCGATCCACCGGGAAGGCCCCTAGGGCCCGCAGCAGTCTGCCGGTGAAGCGGCCCTTAAAGAGCTCGATCTTGGCCATGTAGCAGATCTGTTGGCGCACCGGCAGGGCCACAAAGATGGGGTCCAGGTCGCTGATGTGGTTGGAGCAGAAGACGTAGCCGCCCTGGGGGGGCAGGTTCTCCCGCCCCTCGTAATGCACCCGGTAGAGGGCGCGAAAGATCACGTTGACCACCCCGTGGGCAAAGCGGTAAAAACTCATAGCCGGTCCCCCAGACGCTGGCGGATAAGGGCGCAGACCGCGTCCACGCTCTCCGCCAAATTCAGCTCGCTGGTGTCCACCAGCACCGCGTCCGCAGCCTGTTTGAGGGGGGCGGCCTCCCGGTGGCTGTCGTCGTAGTCGCGCTGCTGGATGTCCCGCAGCACCTCCTCATAGGGGACAGGGCTCCCCTTCTCCTCCAGCTCCTTGCAGCGGCGCTGGGCCCGGGCCTCGGGGGAGGCGGTGAGGAAGATTTTCAAATCGGCGTCGGGCAGCACCACGGTGCCGATGTCCCGCCCGTCCATGATGACGCTGTTCTTGCGGGCCAGGGAGCGCTGGGTCTCCATCAGGAAATCCCGCACCTCCTGCACCGCCGAGACCTGGGAGGCGGCCTTGCTCACCTGGGGGGAGCGGATGAAGTCGCTCACGTCCTCGCCGCCGACAAAGACCCGCTGCTGGCCCTCGACAAAGCGCAGGTCCACCTGCAGCTCCGGCAGCAGGGCCTTGATGGCCGCCGTGTCTGTCAGGTCAGCCCCCACCTGCAGGCCGTGATAGCCGATGGCCCGGTACAGGGCCCCGGTGTCCACGTAGATAAAGTGCAGCGCCCCGGCCGCCGTGCGGGCGATGGTGCTCTTGCCCGCACCGGCGGGCCCGTCAATGGCAATGGATAACATATCTGTTCGTCCTCCTCGAAATCGGTGGTAATGGCGCCCCTCTCGGGGGCAAAAGCCGCTCCGGAGAGCGGCCGGTAGGGAAACGGAAGGGTCACCGGGGCTGGGCCAGGATGTCCCGGGCCGCGGCCACGGCGGTGGAAAAGGCGATCTGCAAGTTGAAGCCGCCGGTGTAGCCGTCCACGTCCAGCACCTCGCCCACAAAGTAGGCGCCCGGGCAGCGCCTGGACTGGCAGGAGCCGGGGTCCACCTCCCGCACCGAGACGCCGCCGCGGGTGATGATCCCCTCGGCCGCGGGGCGGAAGCCGGAGACGGTGAGGGGCAGATCCTTCATCACCCGCACCATCTCCCCCCGCTCGGCCTGGGTGAGCTGGTTGACCTTCTTCTCGCCGGGGATGCCGGTGAGGGCCACATAGCTACCGATGAGCTTTTGCGGCAGCAGTTTGCCCAGGGCGTTTTGCAGGTTTTTGTTCCGGTACTCCTCAAAGTCCCGCAGCAGCCGGCGGTCCAGTGCCTCGTGGGTGAGCCCGGGCTTTAGGTCGATGTGCAGCCGGTAGCGCCCGGGCGCGTCCTCCATGTGGCAGGAGGCGGAGAGGACCAGCGGCCCCGATACCCCGAAGTGGGTGAAGAGCATCTCCCCCAGCTCGCTGAAGACCGGGCGCTTCTTCCCCACCTCCTCCACCGTGAGGGTGACGTTTTTCAGGGAGAGGCCCTGGCAGTTTTTGCACCACTGCTCGCCGCAGCGCAAGGGCACCAGGGAGGGCCCCGGCGGGGTGACGGTGTGGCCCAGCTGGCGGGCGAAGCGGTAGCCGTCGCCGGTGCTGCCGGTCTGCGGGTAGGAGAGGCCGCCGGTGGCCACCACCACCCGGTGGGCGGAGACGGCGCCCCCCTCTTTGAGGGACAGCGAGAAGGGCGCGCCGGGGGCGACCGCCTCCACCTCGCCCTGGCGAAATTCCACCCCCTGGGCCCGGCACCAGTTTGTCAGGGCGTCCACCACGTCGCCGGCCCGGTCGCTCTGGGGGAAGACCCGGTTCCCCCGCTCGGTCTTGAGGGGGACCCCCAGCCCCTCAAAAAAGGCCATGGTGTCCTGCGGGGAGAAGCCGTAGAGGGCCGAGTAGAGAAAGCGGGGGTTGCGGGGGACGTTTCGCAGAAAGTCCTCCACCTCGCAGTTGTTGGTCAGGTTGCACCGGCCCTTGCCGGTGATGCGCAGCTTTTTGCCGGGCTGGTCGTTTTTTTCCAGCAGGAGGACCGGCAGTCCCCCCTGCCCAAGCAGTCCGGCCGCCATCAGCCCCGCGGGGCCGCCGCCGATCACCGCGGCGCTGTACACTCTCTCCATCTCCACTCCTCACACCTCGCCGATGTTCTCGTAGACCTGGTCCTCGTTCCACATGGTCTCCAGCTTGCCCAGGGTGGCAAACACCTCGGTCTGCTTGCGCTGGCCCAGGGCCACGATCAGGGCGTTGATGAGGCTGAGGGGGGCCACCAGCGAGTCCACAAAGGAGATCATCTCGCTCTTGGCGTAGAGGACGGTGTCGGCCATGGCGGCGATGGGGGACTTTTCGCTGTCGGTGATGGAGATGACCTTGGCCCCGCTCTTGGCCGCGCAGGTCAACGCCCGCACCGTCTTTTTGGAGTAGCGGGGGAAGCTGATGCCCAGGATCACGTCCCCCTCGCCGATGCGGACGATCTGCTCAAAGACGTCGGAGCCCTTGTCCTCGCTGACGAGGTGGACGTTTTCAAAGATCATATTGAAGTAGTAGGCGGTGAAGGAGGAGAGGGAGGAGGCCCCCCGCATTCCCACGATGTAGATGCGCCGGGCCTCCAGCAGGGTCTCGACGGCGCGATTGAAGTCCTCGCTGGAGACGGCCTGCTCGGTCTTGCGGACGGTGGCGATGTCCAGCTCCAGCACCCGGGAGAGGACGTCCCGGTCGCCGATCTGCTCGGAGGTGACCCGCATCCGCTGCACGGCGCTGAGGTTTCTCTTGATGAGCTCTTTGAGGGAGCGCTGGAACTGGGGGTAGCCCTCAAAGCCCACCTCCATGGCAAAGCGGACCACGGTGGACTCGCTGACCCCCACCTCCCGCCCCAGCTTGGAGGCGGTCATAAAGGCGGCCTTGTCGTAGTTTTCAAAGATGTAGCGGGCAATCTTCTTCTGCCCCTTGGAAAACTGGCCCATCTTCTCCTCGATGGTGTGTAGCAAACTGCTCAAAATCCTCTCCCTGCCTCTCTGCCCCGCGCCGGCCACAAAAAAGGCGGGCGTCCGCGCATGGGCGTCTGCCACTCGGCGTATAATGGAATGGACGCCGCTGGGAAAGCGGCTGTTTTTTACCGAACTTGTCAACACTATCAGTGTATCGTCGCGGGGCCAAAATTGCAAGGAATTTTTGCCCCTTCTCCCCCTTTTTTGCAGGAAATGATGGCAGCTTCTTGCAAAATGCCGTCCGCAGCCGGGCGAACTGTCAAAAATGGCGGCAAAACCGGCAAAGGCGTGGATTTTGCAGGGGAAATGTGGTATATTCTATGGGAACTCATCGCCCATCCTATTTCGCGGGGGCCTGCGCCCCCATCCCTGAGACTATATTCGAGGTGTGCGCAACATGGCAGTTATCTACGAGGACTTGCTCAAGGGCAAACAGCACGTTCATTTCATCGGCATCGGCGGGTCGGGGATGTTCCCCCTGGCCCAGATCTTGCACGACAAGGGCTATTTCATCACCGGCTCGGACAACAACGAGACCGACACCCTTGCCCTGGTGCGGGGGCTGGGGATCCCGGTGCACCTGGGCCACGACCCCAAAAACATCGAGGGGGCCGACTTGGTGGTCTACACCGCGGCCATCATGAAGGACAATCCCGAGCTGCTGGCGGCCAAGGCCTCCAACGCCACCGTCATCGAGCGCTCGGTGCTGCTGGGGGTCATCTCCCGCCAGTATCCAAACGCCGTCTGCATCTGCGGCACCCACGGCAAGACCACCTCCACCGCCATGCTCACCCAGCTGCTGCTGGACTGCGGGGCCGACCCCACGGCGGTCATCGGCGGCAAGCTGCGCAGCATCGGCGGCAACGGCCGGGTGGGGAAGAGCGAGACCTTTGTCTGCGAGTCCTGCGAGTACGTGGACACCTTCTTAAAGCTCAGCCCCGACGTCTCGGTGGTCCTCAACATCGACCGGGACCACCTGGAGTACTTCAAAAATCTCGAGAACATCATCCGCTCCTTCAACGCCTTCAACAAGATGGCCAGCAAGATGGTCATCGTCAACGGGGACGACGAGAACTCCATGAGATCCCTGGACGGGGTGACGGTACCCATCCTCACCTTCGGCACCAAGGAGGGGCTCGACTACACCGCCGAGAACATCGCCGTGGAGCGGGGGGTCTTTTACCAGTACGACCTCTGCCACCGGGGCGAGACCCTCTGCCGGATCCGGCTGGGGGTGCCGGGGCGGCACAACGTCCTCAACTCCCTAGCCGTCTGCGTGGCGGCGCTGCAGTGCGGGGTCACCCCCGCCCAGCTGGAGGAGCACTTGCCCCACTTCGGCGGGGCGGGCCGCCGGTTTGAGTTTTTGGGGGAGGTGAACGGCTTCACCGTGGCCGACGACTACGCCCACCACCCCGCCGAGCTGGAGGCGACCCTCAAGGTGGCCACCCAGATGGGCTACAACAAGGTGTGGGCGGTCTTTCAGCCCTTCACCTTCTCCCGCACCTCGATCCTGCTGGACGACTTTGCGCGGGTCTTGCAGATCGCCGATCGGGCGGTGATCACCGCCATCATGGGCGCGAGGGAGATCAACACCTACGGTATCCACGCCAAGGACCTGGCCGACAAGGTGCCCGGCAGCGTGCAGCTGGACACCTTCCCCGAGGTGGCCGACTACCTGCTGGCACACGTGGAGCCGGGCGACCTGGTGCTCACCCTGGGCTGCGGCGACGTCTACAAGATCGACAAGTTGCTGCTGGGAGAGAAAAAGAACTGACAGAGGGGCGCCCGGCAGCAGCTGCTGGGCGCCTTTTTTGATGGGAGGGAGGAAGTTTGATGGAGGGAAAGCCCACCGGCACCGTCTACCTGCTCTGCGGCAAGACCGGCAGCGGCAAGAGCACCTTTGCCCGGACCTGGCAGGCCGAGCGGGGGGCCGCCCTGCTCTCGGTGGACGAGCTGATGCTCGCCCTCTTCCCCGAGTACCTGGGGGAGGCCCACCGGGCGGTCTGGGAGCGGTGCCGCACCTACCTGCTGGCGAGGGCGGAGGAGATCGCCCTGGCCGGGGCGGACGTGCTGCTGGACTTTGGCTTTTGGAGCGCGGCGGAGCGGGCCGAGACCCGGGCCCGGTTCGCCAGAGCAGGGGTGCCGGTCAAGCTGCTCCTCTTCACCGCCCCCGCCGAGCTGCGCGCCCGGCGGCTGGCGCGGCGAAACGCCGCCGCCCAGGGGCGGGAATACCGCATCGACCCCGAGATGCAGGCCCTCTTCGACAGCCGTTTCGAACCCCTCGCCGAGGGGGAGGCCGACTGGGTGATCCACCCCGGCGACAAGCTGCCCGACTGCATCGGGTAAAGGGAGAGGAAGGCCCGGCAGAAGGATCTGCCGGGCCTTCCTCTCCGTCTGCCTCCCCCCACCGGGAGAGGCAAAAAAGCGCCCGGAAAGCAGCCTCTGCAGCGCCTTCCGGGCCTTTGTTCTTAGCATCTCGCTCTGCCGGTCAAGGGCCCCGTCACTGGGTGGGCAGGGTGGTGACCCCCACGTAGTGAAAGTCCCCGTCCCCGGTCCCCTCGATGGAGATGCGCCGCCGGCGCAGGAGGGACCCTCGCTCGCCGTCCACCGTCCGCTCGTAGACGCTCACCGAAAGGCTCATCAGCGACCCGCCCACCTGCCAGTCGTCCAGCGCAAACAGGTATTCGCGGGGAACGGGGCGGTAGATGAGGGCGTAACTCTCCCGCTCGGGCAGGTAGCGCCCGCTCTCCCGCACCCACTGGGGCGGCACCCCAAAGTAGCGCTGGCAAACCCCCTCCACCTCGTCCTGGGGAAAGAGGTAGCCGGAGAGCTCGTCCGCCGACGCGGCCCCGTAGTTGTAATAGGGGCGGTCTGGCGCCCGGTTGTCGGGGTAAAGGGGAAGGTAGTAGCCCAGCACCACCAGGGTATCGGGGGACAGCTGGTCCGCGCTGGTCCAGTCGGGCGCCTCGGCCGCCAGCCAGCGGCAGCGGTCCAGGTAGACATCGATCACCTGGCTCTCGCTGAGATCGGCGGGAAAGTAGCTCTCCCCCGCCGGGGCGGAACTGCTCTCCGCCCGGTTGGGGGCAGCGGGGGCACAGCCCGCCAAAAGGGCGCACAGCAGCGCCACCGCCAACACCCGTCCCATCCGCTTCACAGAGACCGCCCCCTTTCCGCCCAATTTCCCCCTCTAGTATAGTCGAAGGGCGGAAAAAGGAACAGGGGGCAACACACTTCTTGTGCTGTCTGTCGAAAAAGGGGATCAAAAAGCAGCGCTTCGCACAAGGGAAATCTGTCGAAATAGGGCGAATGCCGCGGACGGCAAAGCACCCCTTTTAAAACTGATTGTAGAGGAACTGTGGGGCGGTGGAGAAGTCGGTGCAGAGGAGCCCGATGTAGATGCCTATGAAGAGGAGGAAGAAAAAGGCCGTCCACCCCAGGAAGGAGAGCCAGGGGTTGCCCTTAATCCGCCTGATAAAACTGGTAAATCTGTTCATCTAGATACGCCCATCCCTTCCAGCCCAGGTGCATGATGTCTCTCAAAAAATAGGGCTCGTATTCCCGGTCGGAGTAGTCGACCAACCGCACCCCGTTTTGCTCGGCGATGTTGCGGATGTTTTGGTAGTACTGCTTTCTGTCCTCTTGGGGGAACCCGGTGTAGTCGTACCAGTAGCCGTTGACCGGCACGCTCACCAGCATGATTTCGATCCCCAGCTCCTTGGCCACCTGCAAGAACAGCCGCAGGTCGTCGTACTCCGGGGACACCTTGAAGCTGGAATCCCGTTCAGAGTTGCGGGCGGTGTAGCCCCGGGCGCGAATCAGGTCCTGGTAATACCCGTCTTCCATGTAAAAGGAGTTGTTGGTGCAGAGGCTCTTTCCCTGCTCCTCCCCCTGCTGGCGCAGGGCTGCCCAGTCGATCTCCCCGGCGCGGACCGTCGTCTCGCTGGGCTTGACCGAGGCGATAAAGGGGGTATAGCGGTGTTCCGCCTGCTGGTGGGGGTATGTCTGGGTGCGCCAGACATTGTAGTCCGACTGCAGCCCCGAAAAGAGATTTCCCACCCCCAGCTGCAGGTAGTCCAGGGGGTCGAGATCCCCGGTGAGGTAGATCTTCTCGTAGGTCTCCACCTGCTTTTTGCGCTCGGGGTCCTTGACGAGGAGCCCCTTGCACCGGCGCAAGATCTTTCGCTTGGTCTCGTCTGTCACCCGCTCGTTTTTCATGAAGGCGTCAAACATCTGCAGGTAAAACCGGCTGGCGAAGGTCTCGGGGTAGACCCCCTGTTTGTAAAACCACTGAGGGGAGAGGATAAAGACCGCCTTTTTGTTGGCCATCTGATCCGACAGGGCCGCCAGATTGATGGCCTGGTTGAGGCTCTGGGTCCCCGGCACCCCCAGCAGCACCGTGTTGAAGTCGGAGTTGCCGCTGCCAAACACCAGCTGGGGGTGGGTGCTCTCCTCGTGTAGCGTCAGTTCCGACGAGCCCAGCACCAACAGACTGCTCTCGTCCCGAAGGGCGGAAAAGGCATTTGGCGAATAGTTTTTCTCCAGGCTGGTGTCGTAGATGAGCTGGCGCCGCAAGTCGCCCTCCAACTGGCCGCGGAAGTAGCGCCCCGACCCCCAGACGCAGCCCAGGGCCAGCACCAGGGCCAACAGGGCGGCGGCTGCCCTCTTCACGCCTGGGCGCTCCTCTGGGCGATGAGGGCGATGATCTTGCGGGGGGTGTTCATCTCTTCCCGCTCCAACTCGGAGGGGGAGATGACGACCCCAAAGCGGTCCTCAATGTCCACCAGCAGCTCGGTAAAGCCCAGGGAGTCGATGAGCCCGGTCTCAAAGAGCTCCACGTCCAGGTCCTCCCGCACCACCTCGTCGTCACAGAGTTTCACCAACATCTCCAAAACGTTTTCTTCCATTGCAGTTGCTCCTTTCTATAATGGCCGCCCCAGCGGCGCGATGCGCGGTTTTGCCCCCGGGGGTCAGATGAGTTTTGCCAACACGGCCCTTCCCGCCTCGGCCATGGCCCCCGAGAAGATGAGGAACCCCACCATCACCAGCTGCAGGGTGACAAACCAGGAGAGGGCCTTGTACCACCCCTTGTCCCGGTTTCTCTTGTAAAAGGCCGACTTCTTCTGGTAGATCTCGGTGAGGGCCAACAGCACCCCGTGGTAGAGGCCGTAGGCGATGTAGCAGCCGGTGAACCCGTGCCAGAGGCCCATCACCAGCATGTTCACGATCAGCCCCGCCGCCGCCCCGTTCAGGCGGCTGGAAAACCACTTTTTGCGGATGGCGTTCATCATAAAGCGGGAGAAGAGAAAGTCCCGGAACCAGTGGGAGAGGGTGATGTGCCAGCGGTTCCAGAAGTCCTTTATGTCCACGCTCAAAAAGGGCTTGTCGAAGTTCTCCGGGGTGCGGATGCCCAGGATGTAGCTGACGCCGATGGCCATCAGGCTGTAGCCGGCAAAGTCGAAAAAGAGGTAGAAGCCGTAGCTGTACCCGTACCCCGCCAGCGGCAGGGGGCGGTAGCGGTGGGCAAAGCGGCCCATCACCTGGTAAAACAGCTGGGAGAGGGCGTACTTGTAAAAGAGCCCCAGGGCGATCTTCTGCAGCCCCGTCCCCAGCAGTTTGCGGTACTCCGCCCGGGGATAGACGGTGTGCCAGTCCGCCAGAAAGCGGCGGCTGCGGTCGATGGGGCCCGAGCTGATGGCCGGGAAGAAGAGGAGGAAGCTGGAGAGCTCCAGCCCGCCCATCTCCTTGATGACCCCGTCGTATATCTCGATGATGACCTGCAGCACCTTAAAGCTCAAGTAGCTGATGCCCAAAAAGCCGAACACGCTCTTGCCAAAGAGGCCGGAGAACTTGTAGAGCAGAAGCGGCGCCAGGGCCAGGGCCACGAAGTGGCCGTAGATCACGCTGTTGCGGCCGAACTTGCGGCGCAGCAGCAGGTAGCCCTTGACGGCGTGCAGTTCCAGCAGGTAAAAGCCCGCCAGCCAGAGCAGCTGCGCCGGCTGCCCGCCGTACACCAGCCAGATGAAGAGCAGCGAGAGGGCGAAGCTGTACCCCTTGAGGGTTTTTTCTCGCAGCCCCAACACCGCCGCCGGCACCAGGGCCGCCGCCAGCGCCAAAAAGAAGCGCAGGTCGCCGTAAAAACTCACCTTGCCAGCCCTCCCAGCGCCTTGCGGTCCACCTTGCCGTTGGCGGTCATGGGGAGGGCGTCCAGAAAGACGAATTTCTTGGGGATCATGTAGGCGGGGAGGAACCGGGCCAGCTCCCCCCTGGCCCGCTGAGAGGCGGCAAAGCCCCGCTCCCCCGGCCAGTCCGCCGCCACGTAGGCCGTCAGGCTGCGGATGGCGCCGTCCCGCTCCTGGGGCAGCACCACCGCCCCCCGAACGCCCGGCAGCCGGCAGATGTTCTGCTCGATGTCCTCCAGTTCAATGCGGTAGCCGTGCAGCTTGATCTGCAGGTCCAGCCGGCCGCAGTAGTGCAGCTGCCCGCCCCGCAGATAGCCCTTGTCCCCGGTGCGGTAGAGGCGGTACTCGCCCCCCGCCACCCGCCGGGTGCCAAAGGCGCGCACGGTCAGGTCGGGGCGGCCGAAGTAGCCGCTGCTCACCGTGTCCCCCACGATGACGATCTCCCCCCGCTCCCCCTCGGGCAGGTCCTCCCCTTCCGGGCCGGCAATCAAGAGCCAGGTGCCCGGCTTGGGGGCCCCCACCGGCAGGGGTTCGTCGGCGGCCGCCAGGGCGGGGGTGATCTCCACCTGGGTGACGGCCACGGTGGACTCGGTGGGGCCGTAGGTGTTGATGACCTTGGCCCCGGGAAAGCGGCTGTGCAGCTTTTGGGCGGTGGCGTTTTGCAGCGTCTCCCCGCAGAAGAGGAAGAGCTTCATGTCGGGCAGCAGGGCGCTGTCAAAGCGCCGGTCGGCCAGGCAGACCTCGGCAAAGGAGGGGGTGGAGACCCAGACCTGGGCCCCCGACCGCTCCAGAGAGGAAAAGAGGGCCGCCGCATCCTGCTGCACCTCTTTGGGCAGGGTCCAGAGGGTGCCACCGGTGTAAAAGGCGGTGTAGAGGTCCATCACCGACAGGTCAAAGGAGAAGGGGGCCTGGTTGAGAAAGACCCGGGGCGCCTCTGCCGGGAAGCCCTCCCCCAGCTGGGAGGACCAGTCCAAAAAGTGGTCGAGGCAGTCGGCGGTGATCTGCACCCCCTTGGGGGTGCCGGTGCTGCCGGAGGTGAAGAGGATGTAAAAGAGGTCCTCCCCCTCCACCGGGTGGAGAGCGACAGGGGGCTCTCCACCCTCGGCCAGGGCGGCCAGCTCAGCGGCGGCCAGCACTGGGCGGCCGCAGGGGTCGGCCAGCGGCTCGGCGGTCAGCACCAGCGGCGGGTCGGCTGCCTCGACGGTGCGGGCCACCCGCTCGGGGGGAAGGGAGGTGTCCACCGGGCAGTAGCCCCGGCCCGAGCGGGCGCAGGCCAAAAAGCACAGGGGCACCAGAGGGCCCTTGTGCCCGTAGACCACCAGGGGAGCGCGGTTTTCCCCCAGGCGGCGATCCAGCGCGGCGGCCAGTCGGCCCGCCCCCTCCCACAGCTGGCGGTAGGTCAGCTCCCCCTGGGGAGAGCGGTAGGCCAGGGCCTCCGGCCGGGCGGCGGCGTGGCTGGCAATGGCGTCCAACAAGTTCATCGGCGATTCCCCTTCCTCAGGCCCTGCAATTGGCTATCGAGCGATTGCAGAGCCCAAAAACACAGAAAAACAGCGGGATGGCCGCTGTTTTTCACTGGTGTTGTCTCCCATTATAGGATGGCGATAATTTCCTGTCAACCGGCGAGAGAGCGGGCAAAAATGGGATACGAGCGCCATTTTTGGGGGGACAAATCCCACCGCGGTGGGGCGCGGCGGGGAGAGGGCGAATTTCCCGCCCCAAAGGAGGGGCGAGAAATTCATAAAATCTTCAGCAGTTTCCGGGGCTGCACGTCATAAAAATGGGCGAAACTGCCCTGCCTGTGTCCCCTTTTGTGCCGCGCACGGAGCAGTTTTTTCCCTCACAGCTCTGTCCGGTGCGCCGATTTGCAGTCCCCGCCCCTTTTTCAGCTGCTCTGCGGCGCAGGTGGTTTTGCCTGTCCCCCCGCCCGTTTTGGCGCGCAGCGCAAAGAGGGCAGCCCATCAATCCGTGCAGCCGCCCTTCCCGCCGCTTTGGACGGGGCGGTCAAAAAGCGCCGGCCCGAGAGGAGGCCGGGTCTCTCCCCTCCCTTTGCTCTGCACCCGCCAAAAGGGCGCCGGATGTACCGGCGCCCTTTTGAAAATGGGGAGGAGATTGTATGCCCGACAGGAAGAGGGGTGGCGTCCCCCGCCCCATCGGTATGGGTGCCTATGCGCCGGGGAAGGCTGCCGCGCGAAAGCGGCGGCAGGCGGCCTCGACGCCGTCGGGCTGGGAGAAGACTGCAAAGGCCCCAGCCACCAGGGCGTCGGCCCCGGCGTCGGCGCAGGCGCACCCGTTTTCCGGGCCGATCCCCCCGTCCACCTCGATGAGGAGGGGGCGGCCCAGGGTGCGGCGGAGAGCGGCCAAACGGGCCACCCGCTCCACCGTTCCGGGTAGAAAGCTCTGCCCCGAAAAGCCGGGTTTCACCCCCATCAGGAGCACCCAGTCGCAGAGCTCCAGGTAGGGGCTCAGGGCCCCCACCGGCTCGTCGGGGTTCAGGGCCAGGCCGGGGGCGATCCCCACCCGGCGCAGCTCCTTTAAGAGGGAGGCGGTGTCCACCGGGCAGCCCAGGTGAAAGGCCGCCCGCTCCACCCGGTTTTGGGCCAGTTGGGAGAGGTAGTCCCCCGGGTTTTCCACCATCAGGTGGCAGTCCACCGGCAGGGGCGAGGCGGCGCGGACCGCCCGGATGAGGTCAAAATTGAGGCAGAGGTTGGGGACGTAGTGGCCGTCCATAATGTCCAGGTGATACCAGTCGCAGCCGCCCCGCTCCAGGGCGCGCAGGTCGTCGCCCAGGTGGAGCCAGTCGGCGCAGGCCAGAGTGGCGGTGAGGATACCCATTCTGTTCACCCTCCCTTTCTAGCGGGTGCCCGAGATCTTCGAGTAGGGCTGCCCCGAGGCGGCAGGGCCGGTGGCTCCCTTGATGGTGAGGGCCAAAACAATCAGGCTGGCCACATAGGGGATCATCTGCACGAACTCGTGGGGGATGGGGGAGTTGGGGATGATTTGAATGTAGAGCTGCACCGCGTCGAAAAAGCCAAAGCACATGGCCGCGGCAAAGGCCCCGGTGGGGGTCCAGCGGCCCATGATGATGGCGCCCATGGCCAGGTAGCCACGGCCTGCCACCATCCCCTCTTGGAACAGGTTCATCTGCCCCACCGAGAGGAAGGCCCCGGCCAGTCCACCCAGGAAACCGGAGATCAAAACGCCCAGAAAGCGCATGGCCCCCACGTTGATGCCGGCGGTCTCGGCCGCCCGGGGGTGTTCGCCGCAGGCGCACATCCGCAGACCCAGCGGGGTTTTAAAGAGGACAAAGTTGCAGACAAATAGCAGGATGAGGGCGATGTAGACGATGGGGGAAAAGTCGGCCAGGATGTTCCCCACTAGGGGGATGGGGCGCAGAAACTCGGTGGTGGCAATGGTATTGACGGTGGGGGACATACCCTTTTGCCCGAAGATGGCCTGCAGCCCCACCGAGCAAAAGCCGGTGGCCAGCAGCACCAGGGCCTGGGAGGAGACCCCCTGCGCCCCGCCGCAGACGATGGAGACAAAGCCGTGGATGGCCGAGATGACCACGCCGACAAGGACGGCCAGGAGAACGCCAAACCAGGGGTTGCCGGTCCAGTAGGAGCCCAGCACCGCCAGGAAGGCGCCCATACTCATAATGCCCTCGAGGCCGATGTTGAGGATGCCCGTTCGCTCGGAGATGGTGGCCCCCATGGCGGTGATGGCGATGGGGGTGCCCAGACGAATGGTGGCCAAAACGATGTAAGACAGGGCGCTAAGCATGTGCCACACCTCTCTTCTGTGCTTTTTTCATGAGGTAGCGGATAAAGTTTTCGGAGCAGACAAAGATGATGATCAGCCCCTGGACGATGGAGACGAATTCGGAGGAGACGCCAGTGCTCATCTGCATCAGCGCCGCGCCGTTGCGCATGGCGCCAAAGAGAAAGGCGGTGAGCAAAACGGCGATGGGGTTGCTCTTGGCCAGCAGGGCCACGGCGATGCCGGTGGGGCCGTAGCCGGGCGAGTAATCGGCAAACACCCGGAAAACCGAGCCGTGGATCTCCAAGCTGCCCCCGAGTCCGGCGAGGGCGCCGGAGATGAGGAGGGCCAAGAACATGTTGCGGTCGACATTGATGCCGGCAGAGCCGGAGGCGTCTTTGTTGATGCCGGTGGCCCGCATCTCATAGCCCCACTTGGTTTTATTGATAAAGATATAGACGACAATCACAGCGAGGATGGCGACCAGGATGCCGGAGTTGATGTTGTAGGGCCGCCCGATGAGGGCGGGCAGGCGGGCGGTGTCCTGCATCTTCTCGGTGGCCGAGAGCTGGCCCCCCGAGGTGACAAAGACGCTGATGACCAGATAGGTCAGCAGGAACTTGGCGATGTAGTTGAACATGATGGTGGTAAAGACCACGCCCACATTCTTTTTCAGCCGCAGCCAGGCGGGGATAAAGGCCCAGGCCATACCGCCCAGCATGCCACAGAGCAGACAGACCGGCAGGTGGATGATCGCCGGCAGCTTGAGGTAGATGCCCGCCAGGCAGCCCAGCAGGGCACCAATGATGAGCTGGCCCTCAACGCCGATGTTGAAGACCGAGCCCTTTCTGCCCACGGCAATGGCCAGACCGGCCAGGATGATGGGGATCATCCTGTTGACGGTGCCCGCTATGGCGCTGGGGGTACCCAGCGCCCCCTTGAAGAGGGAGGCGTAAGCGGTGAGGGGATTGACCCCCAAAATGGCCAGAATGATACCGCCGGTGACAATGGAGAGCGCAAAGGCGATGAGGGAGATGGAGCACTCCAACCCCATTGCGCGCAGCTTTTCCGAGCTCGGTTTCTTAAATTTTTTGGCGGGTTTCTCCTTCCCTGTCAAAGAAGGGGGCCGCTCAGCGGTTGACTGCTTCATCGATGTCCTCCTCTCCGTCTACACCCAGCATGTACTGCCCCAGGAGCTCTTTGGTGATCCCTTTGTTTTTCAGCACCTTGACGACCCGCCCTTTAAAGAGGACGGCAATGCGGTCGCTGACCTGGAGGATCTCATCGAGTTCAAGGGAGAAAAGGAGAACCCCTTTTCCGGCGTTTCGCGCCTCTACCAATTTTTCCTGCACAAAGGAGATGGCCCCCATGTCCAGGCCGCGGGTGGGCTGAATGGCCATGATCATCTCGGGGTTGGCGCTCATCTCCCGGGCAATGATGATCTTTTGCTGATTGCCGCCGGAGAGCTTGCCGGCGGGATCGTCCAGGCTGCCGCAGCGGATGTCAAAATCCTCCTGGAGCTTCTGGGCGTTCTGGTCGACCTTTTTGCGGTCTAGAAAGGCCCCGTACTTGAGGAAGCGGCGCTGGTCTTGAAACCCGAGAACCAGGTTTTCTTTGACCGAGAAATCCAGCACCAGGCCGTCCTTGTGCCGGTCCTCGAAGATGACCCCCACCCCTTTTTTCTTGATTTCCTTGACCCCCATCTGGGAGATGTCCTCCCCCTTAAAGGTGAGGCTTCCCTCGCTGGGGTGCAGCTTGCCGCAGATGATGTTCTCCAACTCCTCCTGGCCATTGCCGTCCACCCCCGCAATGCCGAGGATCTCGCCCCGGTGCAGTTGCAGGTCGATTTGATGGAGTTTTTGAACCCCCTGGCGGGTCTTGTAAGAGAGATTTTTCAGGTCCAGCAGCACCTCGCTGTTGTCCACCTGGGCGCGCTCGCCGCCACCCATGATCACCTCTCGGCCGACCATCAGCCGCGCCAGTTCCGCCTGGTTTACTTCGGCCATGGCTTTGGTGCAGACCACCTTGCCGCGGCGGATGACGGTGACCCGGTCGGATATCTTCTCCACCTCGGCCAGCTTGTGGCTGATGAAGATGATGGTCTTGCCGCTGTCCCGCAGCCGCATGAGGATGTCGCAGAACTCGTCGATCTCCTGGGGGGTGAGGACGGCAGTGGGCTCGTCGAAGATGAGGATCTCTGCCTTGCGGTAGAGGATCTTCAAAATTTCCACCCGCTGCTGCATGGTGACCGACAACTCGCTGACCTTTGCGCTGGGGTCGATGCCCAGCCCGTACTGTTCGGAGAGTTGGCGTACCTCCCTCTCCGCTTTGGGGTAGTCGATTTTCAACCGGCTGCCCACTTCCATTCCCAGAATGATGTTCTGGGTGACGGTGAATTTGGGGATGAGCATAAAGTGTTGGTGCACCATGCCCAGCCCGCTGGCGATGGAGTCTTTGGGGGAGTGAAAGCGAACCTCTTTGCCCCGCAGATAGATGCTCCCCTCGTCAGGTTGGTTGAGTCCGTAGAGAATGCCCATCAGGGTGGATTTGCCCGCCCCGTTCTCCCCCGCCAGGGAGTGGATCTCCCCCTGTTCGATGTCGAGCGAAATGTGGTCGTTCGCAATCACGCCGGGGTAGATTTTGGTGATTCCCTTTAGCTCGATGATCTTCTCCCGCACCTCTGGTTCACGCCCTTTCTGTGCAGCCGGACGGCGGCCCTTTTCGAGGCCGCCGTCCGCCGTTCTATTTACGCCGGGAACTGGAAGCTGTCAAAGTCTTCCTTGGTGGCCGGAACTTTGATCTTGCCGTCGATGACATCCTTGCGCAGGGCCTCTACCTGGTCGATGGCCTCCTGGGGGATGGTCGCCTTCAGGGTCTCGTTGGTGGTGTAGAGCAGGTCCACGCCCTCCTCTTTCAGGCCCATCTCCACCGGGGTACCGCCCTTGAAGTTGCCCTCGGCAATCTCTTTGAGGAAGCGGTAACAGGTGTTGTCCACCCGTTTGACCTGGCTGGCGACGATGCGGTCGGGCATCAGATGGAACTGCCCGTCGGCAGCGCCGAAGGTCCAGCAGTTTCCGCCGCGCTCAGAAGAGGCCTGGAAGACGCCCACGTTGCAGGCCGCAGCCGCCGGGGCGATGTAGTCGACCCCCTGGTCATAGAGCATGTTGGCGATCTCCTTGCCCTTGTTGACGTCGGTGTAGCTGCCGGTCTGGGTAGAGGTGACGGTGGCTTTGGAATTGACGTACTTGACGCCAGCCTGGAACCCGTAGTCAAAGCGGTTCATGATGACGTTGGAGTTGGAGCCGATGAAAGCCAGCTTGTTGCTCTTGGTCAATTTGCCTCCCAGGGCGCCCAGCAGGAAAGCCGCTTCCTGCTCCCGGTAAAAGGCGGACGCCACATTTTCCAGGTCGGGGATGGCGCAGTCCGGGCTGACAAAGTAGACGTCCGGGTACTCCGGCGCCAGTTCCTTGATGGTGTCCTGATAGGTGTCGGCCGGGAAGATGATGACGTTGATCCCCTGGCTGATGAGGGAGCGGGCGGTGTTGGCCGCGTCGGCCGCCGACACTTTTTCGATCTTGTTGAGCTCAAAGCCAAACTCGTCGGCCGCCTTCTGGCAGCCCGCCAGCGCCACGTCGGAGAAGCTCTGGGTGCCAAAGCCGCCCGAGACGACGATGGCCGCCTTGATTTGAACCTTCTTCTCCTCGTCTCCCTTGGCCTCCTCGCCGCCTCCGCAGCCAGTCAGGCCACTCAAGCAGAGAAGGCCCGCCAGAGAAGCTGCGAGAATGCGCTTCCCCAATTCCCAATTTTTCATCTCAGTTTCCTCCTTATTTTTGCGGACAGATCGCGCGCTGAGCGCTCTCCATCACTGAAAAGATGAACAAAATAGCCCTAGGAATAACTGCGCAGGCTGTCGAGGAAGAGCTGCACAAACCCCTCCCTGTCAACGGAGTCGACAAACCAGAGGTTGCGCTCCTCCTCGCTCTTGCCGTAGTAGTTTTCCATGTCGATGACGGTAAAGCCGGTGGTGATTTCCCCCTTGCACTCCACATCGCAATAGTACTTGGTGGCGGTGAAGAGCTGGGGGTCGGTCAGATAGGCCACGGTGGCCGGATCGTGCAGCCGGGCCACCCCCTTGAAGCGGCGGCCGGCCTTGAGTTCCTGCTGGGCGGATTCGGACTGCCCCTCGGACTTGGCGTTTCTGCCGTACCCGCCGAGGATGGCGGTGGTCATTCTGGCCGCCGGGTTGTCGATGCGGGCGATCTCCTCCACCTCCTCGGCGAGCAGATAGGCCTCCCTCGTGGTGTCCAGCGGGCAGGCGTAGATGGGGATCCCCGAAAAGAGCAGTTCCCGGAACCCCTCCGGATCCACCAGGACGTTGAAAGTGGTGATGGGGATGGGGTTTCCCGTGCGGTAACTGGTGCCCATAAAGACGATCTTGTCGATTTTTTCCTTGATCTCCGGGCAGCGGCGCAGCAGCAGGGCGATGTTGGTCACCGGGCCCAGGGCCAAAATGGCGGCCTTCTCCTCGCTCTGGAGCAATTTATCCCGCAGGAACTCCCAGGCGGGGGCGGCCACAAGGGCCTCGTCGTGCAGCTGATCAAAGGTCCAACCCCGCAGTCCGTCGTCCCCATGGACATAGGCGGCGTCCACCAGTTCGCGCTCCAGGGGCTTTTCCTCCCCCCGGGCCACCGGGATGTCCCCTCTGCCCAGCAGGTGCAGCACATTACAGGTGTTGGGGGTGGTGTGGCAGAGGGCCACGTTGCCCGCCACCGTGGTGACCCCCAGAATGTCGAGCTTGTCGGACGCGCAGGCGATCACGAGGGCCATGGCGTCGTCGATGCCGGTGTCCACGTCAATCAGCACAGGTATTTTCTTCATCATCTCTCCTCCTATTTCTTTCATTTCCTCCCAAACACGCTAGGCGTTGATCCCGATTGCAGGGAACGCCGACTTTTTCACCCCTTTGCCAAGTCAGGGGAAAAGTGGCGGACGCTCTCGAGAAACAGCTGGGCAAAACCGGCCCGGTCGATGGAGTCCACATACCAGAGGTTGCGCTCCTCCATCGACTTGCCGTAGTAGTCCTCCATGTCGATGATGGTGAAGCCGGTGGTGAGTTCCCCCTTGCACTCCACCTGGCAGAAGTATTTCTGGCGGGTGAAGTAGTCGGGCCGCAGCAGGTAGGCCACCACCGCCGGGTCGGGCAGGTGGGCCAGCCCCTCCTGGTTCCAGTCCCGCTCCCCGTCCTTCTGGGCCAGGCAGCCCCCCTTCTGGCCGATGCGGTCGCCGTAGCCGGCCAGGGTGCGGGAGACCATCTTCGCCACCGGGCCGGGAATGCCGGCGATCTGCCGGCATTCCTCGGGGGTGAGGGTGGCGTTTCTGGTGGTGTCCAGGGGGAGGGTGTGCAGCTCGACCCCGCTCTTTAAAAGGATGTCAAAGGCCTCGGGGTCCACCAGCACGTTGAAGGTGGAGACGATGGTCGGGTTGCCGCAGCGGTAGGAGGCCCCCATGAAGAGGATGCGGCGGATGCGGGATTTAAGCTCGGGGTACTGCTGGAGAAAGGCCGCCACGTTGGTGGCCGGGCCCAGGGCGACAATGGTCACCGGCTCCTCGCTCTCGGTGAGGGCCCGGGCCATCTGCTGTTGGGCGGTGAGGGGGGAGAGGGCCTCCAGGTGCTCCCCCTGGAACTGATAGCCCCGCAGGCCGTTCTCCCCGTGCACCTCGGGGGCCCGCAACAGCGGGCGCTGGAGGGGAGCCGGCAGCCCCTGGGAGACCGGGATGTCGTCCCGGCCCAGCAGGTGCAGGAGGTTGCAGGTGTTGCGGGTGGTGTGGTAGAGGGAGGCGTTGCCCGCCGCTGTGGTCACCGCCCGGATGTCCAGCGCCTCGCTGGCGCAGGCCATGATCAGGGCGTAGGCGTCGTCGATGCCGGTGTCCACGTCCAGCAGCACAGGTATCTGTCTCAACTGGCCGCCCTCCCTATTTGCTGGGGAAGGAGAAGGCCGCGAACTCGTCCTTGGTCGCAGGGATTTTGAGTTCCCCGCTGACGACCTTCTGGCGCAGCTCCTCCACCCGGTCCTTCACGTCCTGAGGGATGGTGGCCGCCAGCTCTTCGTTGGTGGTGTAGAGCAGGTCGACGCCCCCCTCTTTGAGGCCCATCTCCTGGGGCTGACCGCCCTTCCAGTTGCCCTCTACCGCATCCTTGAGGAACTGGTAGCAGACGTTGTCGATGCGCTTGACCTGGCTGGCGAGGATGCGGTCGGGCATCAGGTGAAACTGGCCGTCGGCGGCACCAAAGGTCCAGCAGTTGCCCCCGTGCTCTTTGGAGGACTGGAAGACGCCGGTGTTACAGGCCGCGGCGGCGGGGGCGATGTAGTCGACCCCCTGGCTGTAGAGCAGGTCTGCCATCTCCTTGCCCTTGTTGACGTCGGAGACACTGCCGGTGTACATCGAGATGACGCTGGCGTTGGGGTTGACGTACCTAGCGCCGGTCCGGTAGCCGTACTCAAACCGGTCCATGACCACGTTGGAGGTGTGGCCGATGAAGGCCACCTTGTTCGACTCGGTGAGCATCCCCGCCAGGGCGCCCAGCAGGAAGGCCGCCTCCTGTTCCCGGTAGTAGGCGGAGGCCACGTTTTCCAGATCGGGAACCGCCGCGTCGCCGCTGATGAAGCAGACATCGGGGTTTTCGGGGGCCAGCTCCTCGATGGCGTCGTTGAAGAAGTCGTTGGGGGAGATGATCATGTTGACCCCCTGGCCGATGAGGGAGCGGATGGTGTTGCTGGCGTCGGAGGAATTTACATTCTCGACCTTGGTCAGCTCAAACCCGAACTCGTCGGCAGCCTTCTGGCAGCCGGCGAGGGCCACGTCCTGAAAGCTCTGGGTGCCGAAGCTGCCCGAGATGATGATGGCGGCCTTGATGTCGCTCCCCTTTTTACCTGCGTCCCCCCCTTCCTTTTTGTCGCCGCAGCCGGCGAAGGCGGTGAGGCAGAGGCAGCCCGCGAGAAGGGCGGCCAGAATCCGTTTGATCGATTTACCTGTGAACATGTGAGATCCCTCCTTAAAAATTGGTCTGTGTAGGCGCGGCAAAGGAACGCGCAGCAATCCGTTCAGTTGAAATCGAACTTCCCCCGACTGCTCACTCCCCCTTCATGCACAGGTGCACCGCCGCGGTGGTGAACGCCTTGGGGAGGGCGAGGATGTTGGGGTGCTCTCCCAGATATTTCTTCTGGGCGTCGGCCAGGGCCTCCTCAAAGGTGGCCCGGGTCTTCATCCCCATCCCCCGGGCGTAGCCGGGCTGTTCAGCCCCCACGATGTAGATGGCGGCGGTGTTCATCTCGGCGATGTGGCCGCAGCTGATCATCGAGAAGCCGTGGAAGGGGTGAAAGCCGTTGCAGTAGCGGTAGCGGCGGATGTACTCCTCGTTGGTGGCGAAGTACTCGCCGTAGCGGTTGACGTCCCGCAGGGTGTTCATGTGGTCTTTTTGAAAGAGCTCGTAGATCTCGCGGTAGCCGGTGAAGAGCTCGTCGTGGAAGTAGCCGTTACAGGTGGAGGAGCAGATGACCACGCAGCGGTCGCTGAGCACCCGCTTGTGGCGGATGATCTCGGCCGAGATGGCCTGCATCATCATGATGGGGTTGGTGCCCATCCCGTCGCCGTAGTGGAAGAACTGGGGCATGCCGAAGACCAGCACGTCGTACTTCTTCTCGGCCCAGTGGACGTAGGTGCGCCGGTCGGCGGTCTCCCAGCTCTTTGGCTGCATCACCTTGGCCCAGCCGCTGTTGATCTCGATCTGGCGGGAGCGGGTATCCAGCACCGCGTCGCAGCAGAAGAACTTCTTGCCCATCCGCTCCTCCATGTACTGGCCGATCTCGTCGAATTTCTGGCGCATGAGGGAGTGGCTGCTCACCGGGGTGAAGTCGGGCCGGTGCATCACCGCCGGCACGTGGTGGGAGGCGATGGAGCGCCAGTGGGTGATGCCGGTGGCGCAGTGCTTGTAGCCCCCCGAGTAACCCCCGTAGGGGTTGCCCTGGGTGTGGCCGATGAGGACGGCCACGTCGGCGTCGTAGACGTATTTGTTCACCAGCACCGGGTCGCCCCGCGGGGTGGTGCCCAGATCCACCAGGTGCTCGTAGTCCTCGCTGTCGTGGTTGCGGATCTGCCCGGTGGGCCAGAACTGGGAGAAGAGCTCATCCCCCAACACCCGGTGGATCTCCTCCTCGGTGTTCTTGCGGTGCAGCCCGTTGGAGCACAGCAGCAGGATGTCTTTTTTCTCCACGCCGGCTTTATAGAGCTCCTCCAGGATGATGGGGATGGACACCTTGCGGTGGGCGGTGGGCTGCTCGCCCCCCTTGACCCGGTCGGGGAAGACGATGACCACCTTGGAGCCCTTGTGGGCCAGCTGGGAGAGGGGGGGCATCCCCATGGGGTGGAGGATGGATTCCCGGGTCGCCTCCACCAACTTTTCCTCGGGGATGCAGGGTGGGTCGGGGACCGTCTCCCCGGGGGTAAAGACGTCGGTGTCGTCGGGCAGCTGGGCGCTCATCATCCCCTGTCCGTACTCAAATTCCAGTTTCATGCGATCTCCTCCTTGGCGTCAAAGTACTCTGCAGCGATCTGGGCGAACTCGTCCGGGTAGAAGCCGATCTCCCCGGCAAAGCGGGTGAGCCCCACCAGCCCGCCGTCCAGGTTGGGCAGGGCCCCGAAGGCGGCGGCGTTCTCGGCCTTCAGCCCCCCGCCGTAGACCACCGGCAGCCGGACGATCCCCTTGATGAGGGCGGCGATCCGCCCCACCTCCTCGGCGGTGGGCACCGGCTTGCCCGGGCCGATGGACCAGATGGGCTCATACCCCAACACGATGTTGGGCGCCCCGTCCACCCCGGGCAGCCCCTGGCGGAGCTGGCGGCGGAGGACGGCCTCGCGCAGCGGGATCTCCTCGGCGGTCTCGCCGATGCAGAAGAGCACCTTGAGCCCGGCTGCCAGGGCGCAGCGCACCTCGTCGCAGAGGAGGGCGTCCACCGCGTCGGCGTCGCCGGTGAGGGCCAACTTGTCGGCCCGCTCCTCGCTGTGGCCGATGAGGGCCCAGGTGCAGCCCAGGGCGCGGGCGGCGGCGGCGGTGCGAAAGGTGGTGAAGGCCCCGAAGTTGCCCCCGGGGGCCACGTCCTTTCGGTAGACCCCCTGGCAGCCCACGGCCACCGCTGGCCCCGGCCCGGTCGCCGCGTCCGCCGCTGGGAGGAGGTGGGCCTCCGGCAGGAAAAAGACCGTCTCCACCCCCGGGCGCTCGGCCAGGGCGGCCCGGCTCTGGCGAACCAGGGTCTCGCCCCACTGGGCCGGCGGGCACTGGGCGTTGATCCCCCCCAGCGCGCGAGGAATGTCGAATCGCTTTAGGTTGACGAATAGGTACTGGGTCAAATCCCCTCTCCCCCTCTTGTTGCTTCTCGGGCATCCCGCCCAATTTCTACCCACATCATAGCCGATTTTCAGGGTTTGTAAAGAAAAATGTTTGCAAACGTTTTCACATCGTTATCCTGCCTATAATTCCCGATTTTCATTGTACATCTTGCTATAAAAGCGGGATATAGGGAAAATATTCCTCTTTTCTTCTGCTTAATCTTGCAAATGCAGTTCCACCGGTGTACAATTTAGAAAAAATCGAGAGAGGTTTGGCGGCTGTTTTTCAAAAAGATATTGCAATCGTTTTCACTCACTTGTCACAGGACGCCCCAAAACAGGTGACCGGCCATGACACTCAAAGAAATCGCCCGGGAGGCAGGGGTCTCCATCTCCACCGTCTCCCGGATCATCAACGACCCCAACCACCGCACCGCCGCACCCGAGGCCGCCGAGCGGGTGTGGGAGATCGTCCGCCGCACCGGCTACACCCCCAACGAAGCGGCCAAGGCCCTCAAGAGCCGGGACCGGGGGCCCGACCCCCGGCCAGCGGGGCGGACCATCTCCTGCGTGTTCGCCCGCACCGAGATGTTCTCCCGCCAGTTTCAGGACCAGATGATGCCCTCGGACCAGTTCTTCGCCGAGATCTTGCGGGCGGTGGAGAAGGAAGCCATGGTGCAGGGCTGCTCCCTGGGCTTTTCCTTCTCGGCGGTCAACCTAAGCGACTTCAAGACCGACCGGATGCTGGAAAATCTGGACAAGGGGGGCGTGGTGGTGCTGGGCCGCCCCCGCAAGGAGCTGCTGGGGCGGCTGCAAAAGCTGCGCAACGTCATTGTGGTGGGGCTGGCCGCCGGCGGGGCCGACTTCGACCAGGTCATCTGCGACGGGTACAAGGCCGCCATCCAGGTGCTCGAATACCTCTACCGGCAGGGGCACCGGCGCATCGGCTACCTGGGTGAGGTGAAAAACGAGGTGCGCTTTGACGCCTACATGGACTTCATGTTGGAGCGGGAGCTCCCCTTTTCAGAGGAGTACATCTACGAGTCGGCCCTGACCATGGAAAACGGCTATTTCGGCATCAAGCGGATGTTCGCCTCCCCCCGGCTGCCCACGGCGGTCTTCTGCGCCAACGACATCAGCGCCATCGGGGCGGTGAAGGCCATCCGGGAGTTCGGGCTGCACATCCCCCAGGACATCTCGGTCATCTCCATCGACAACATCGCCATGAGCCAGTTCACCACCCCCTCCCTCACCACCGTGGACGTGCCCAAAAACGAGCTGGGGAAGGTGGCGGTAAAGCTGCTGCTCGACCGCATCGAAAAGGGCCACACCCTGCCCCTGAAGGTGGAACTGCCCTGCAAGCTGATCGTGCGGGAGAGCTGCCGCCCCCTGGAAAAGGGGGAGCGGGAGTAGCTGCCCTCTTTCCGCCGCGCAGGCGGCAAACCAAAAGCGCCCCCGGAGACCGCGGTCTCCGGGGGCGCTTTTGGCTGTAGAGCGGCGGGGCGCATCCCTGGGGCAGGGGCGCGGCGCAAAAGGGCGGCAAAAAAGCCCCCGGCGCGCCAGGGGCTTCTCTTCCCTCTGGTTGGAGGGGGCGATGCCGCGAGATGGGCCCCGCGGTTTTGGCAGGGGAACAGGGCTAGAGGCGCTCGTCCTCCCAGTCCTCCCCGTCTGTCTGCTCGCCGTCGTGAAAGTCGTCGTCGCAGGCGTGGCCGCCGTCGTCCAGCAGCTCGCCCACCCGGATCTTGCGGGAGAGCTTCATCTTCTCCACCTGCTGGTGGAGGGTCTCCTTGACCTCGCGGGGGCGGCGGATGTTTTTCAGTTCCAGCACCGGCATGGTCTTGTCCGAGGACTGGACCAGCACCGAGCCCACCCCGAAGATGCGCTGTCCCAGGGTGATCTTTAAACTGATGTCCCGCACCCGGTAGAGGAGCACCTCCTCCTGCCGGGTGTTGAGGAGGCCGGTCTCCAAAAAGAGGCGGTCCTCGGACATGGAGTAGCGGGTAAAGGTGATGGGCATCCCCAAAATGCGCTTGCGGTCTTTCCAAACGATTGGCACTTCACTGACCATCTGGCAGTCCTCCTTGGCTGGCTTTTCTCCATTGTACCAGGGCAGGGGCAAAAACGCAATCGCCTTACCTGGGCTCAGTCCCGGCCCTCCAACCCCTCCAGCTGCTCCAGCCAGAGGGCGGCGCTGGAATCGCTGGGCATCCGCCAGTCCCCCCGGGGGGAGAGGGAGAGCGCGCCCACCTTGGGCCCATCGGGAAGGGCCGAGCGCTTGAACTGCTGGGCGAAAAAGCGGCGGTAGAACAGGCGCAGCCAGCGCAGGATCTCCCCCGTCGAAAAGGCCCCGGCAAAGGCGATACAGGCCAGCCGGTAGACCTTGCGGGGCGGCTCGCCACAGCGGAGGGCATGGTAGAGAAAGAAGTCGTGCAGCTGGTAGGGGCCCACCAGCGACTCGGTGCGCTGGGCGATCTCGCCCCCGGCCTCTGCGGGGAGCAGTTCGGGGCTGACCGGGGTGGCCAGTATATCCCGCAGGGCGGCGGCGCACTCCCCTCCCGCCCGGTCGGCGGCAAAGGCGACGAGGTGGCGCACCAGGGTCTTGGGCACCGAGGCGTTGACGGCGTACATCGAGAGCTGGTCGCCGCCGTAGGTGGCCCAGCCCAGGGCCAGTTCCGACAGGTCGCCGGTGCCCACCACCAAGCCGCCCTCGGCGTTGGACAGGTCCATCAGCACCTGGGTGCGCTCCCTCGCCTGGGCGTTTTCGTAGGTGGTATCGGTGCGCCCCTGGGGGTGGCCGATGTCGGCCAGGTGCCCCTCCACCGCCCGGGAGATGGAGATCTCCCGAAAGGAGGCCCCCAGAGAGAGGGCCAGTTTGCGGGCGTTTCCCCGGGTGCGGGGGGTGGTGCCAAAGCCGGGCATGCCCACCGCCAAAATGTCTGCGCGGGGGCGGCCCAGGGCGTCGGCTGTCCCGGCGCAGACCAGCAGGGCCAGGGCGGAGTCCAGTCCCCCCGAGACCCCCAGCACCGGACGGCAGCCGGTGTGGCGCAACCGCCCCGCCAGCCCCGCCACCTGCAGGGCGAGGATCTCCCCGCACCGCTCCTCCCGCCCCGGCCCGGGGGCGGGGACAAAGGGCTCCCGCTCCACCGGGCGGGTGAGGGCGGTCTCCTCTGTCTGAACAGAAAAGGGGATCCGCCGGTATCCCCTCTCCGGCGCGGGGAAGGCGTCCCTCCGGCTGCGCGCAAAGGCCAGGCGCTGCAGATCCAGCTCGCCGCAGGTAAGCCCGCCCTGGAGCAGCGGGCTCTCGGCCAGGAGAACGCCGTTTTCGGCGATGAGGTTGTGCCCGGCAAAGACCAAATCGGCGGTGGACTCCCCCGCCCCGGCCGAGGCGTAGAGGTAGCCCGCCAGCAGGCGGGCAGACTGCCCGACCACCAGCCGGCGGCGGTAGGCGGCCTTCCCCGCCACCTCATTGCTGGCCGAGAGGTTGGCGAGGACGGTGGCCCCGGCCAGGGCCAGTCCCACCGAGGGCGGGAGGGGGACCCACAGGTCCTCACAGATCTCCACCCCCAGCACCCAGTCGGGCAGCTCCCGGCAGCAAAAGAGCAGGTCGGCCCCAAAGGGGACCCGCTGCCCGCAGAGGGAGAGGTCCTCCCCGCCAAACGGGCCGGGGGTGAACTGGCGCCCCTCGTAAAACTCGCCGTAGTTGGGGAGGTTTCGCTTGGGCACCACCCCCAGCAGCCGCCCCCCCTGCAAGACGGCGGCGCAGTTGTAGAGCTTGCCCCCCGCCCGCACCGGCAGCCCCACCACCGCCACCAGGTCGCCCAGCTCCCCGCTCGCCCGCAGCAGACGCCCCAGGGCGGCCTCGGCCCCCTGGAGCAGGGTCGGCTGCAAAAAGAGGTCGCCACAGCTGTAGCCGGTGAGTCCCAGTTCGGGCAGCACCAGCAGTTTGGCCCCCTGGGCCGCCGCCTCTCGCAGAAGCTGGACACTGGCCGCGGCGTTGTAGGCGCAGTCGGCCACCCGCAGGTCGGGGCTGCCCACCGCCACCTTTAAAAATCCGTCTCTCAAGATCCCTCACTCCCCTCTCTGCCAG
This sequence comes from Acetanaerobacterium sp. MSJ-12, assembly GCF_018917875.1. Lineage (NCBI taxonomy): Bacteria > Bacillati > Bacillota > Clostridia > Eubacteriales > Oscillospiraceae > Acetanaerobacterium > Acetanaerobacterium sp. MSJ-12. The sequence continues at coordinate 171,481 of NZ_JAHLPK010000004.1, forward strand.
TCTGCCCCGGGGGCAGCTGGCAGATGCCAAACAGCGAGAAAAAAGGCGTCTCGGAGAGGGTTTTCTCCGAGACGTCTTTGTCTCTTTTCGCTGATATTATACTCCTGAGCAGAGCGGTCTGCAAGACCTAGCGCCAGGGTTCCTCCCGGCAGAAGGCGAGGCACTCCTCCAGGGGGACCGCCGGGCTGTAGAGGTAGCCCTGAAACCGGGTGCACCCCAGGGCGATGAGGGCGTCGCGCACCTGCGCGGTCTCCACCTGTTCGGCCACCGTGTCGAAGGAGAGCCCCGTCCCCAGGGACACCAGGGAGGAGACGATCTCCCGGCTGCGGGCGTTCTCGGTCACCTGGCGCACCAGGGAGCCGTCCAGTTTGACGTAGCGGAAGGGGTTTTCCTGCAGATAGCGCAGGGAGGTGTGCCCCATGCTGAAGTCGTCCACCGAGACGGGGATCCCCGCCGCCCAGAGGCGGCCGATGTTTTCCGACACGTGCTCGCGGTCGATGAGGGTGGTCTCCTCGGTGACCTCCAGCCCCAGGCCGCCGGGCCGCACCCCCGCGCCCTGGGCCATGGCGATGATCTGCTCGACCAGGGCCGGGTCGTCCAGCTGGGTGGCCGTCAGGTTGACCGAGACCGAGAAGGGCCGCCCCAGCGCCGCCCGAAAGGCCCCGGCGGCGCGGCAGGCCCGCTGCAGCGCCAACTCGGTGAGCTGGCCGTAGACCCCCTCCTCCTGCGCCAGGGAGATGGCCAGGGGCGGGTAGACCAGCTGCCCGCCAAAGCGCCAGCGCAGCAGGCTCTCGGCGCCAAAGGCGTGGCCGTCGGCGTCCACCTGGGGCTGGTACCAAAAGGGGACCGCGCCGGACTGTAAGTCTGCCCGCAGGCGGGAGGCCAGCTGTTTGGCCGCCGCCCCCAGCTGCCCGCCCCGGTCGAGGAAGCGGGGCCGCTCCCCCGCCCGCTCCCCCGCCTGAAAGGCGTCGGTGAGGGCGCGCAGCATCTCCTGCTCGCGGCCGGAGCGCACCCGGTCGGAGAGCTTGACAAAGGGGGCGTAGATGGCGGTGCCCACCGCCACGATCACCAGCTGCACCGCCGCCCCCCGCCAGGAGTCCACCGCGATGTAGCCGCTGAAGAGGACCGGGGTGGTCCAGGCGACGGTCTTGGTCACCACCGGCAGAAAGCCCACCCAGGTGGCGAAATAGGCGATGCACAGCGAGCAGATGGGCACCAGGATAAAGGGGATGAGGTAGATGGGGTTCAAGATGACCGGCAGGCCATAGACCAAGATCTCGTTGATGCCGAAGAGGCCGAAGGGCAGCGAGGCCCCGGCCAGGCGGCGGTCGTCCTTGGAGCGGGAGAAGAGCAGCAGCGCCAGCAGCAGGCAGATGGTGGCGCCGCAGCCGCCGATGAGGGCGAAGTTGTCGAGGAAGGACTTGCAGACGACGGCGGTGGGGTCGGCGTTGGCGGGGACAAAGAGCCGGGTCGCCACCTGGTCAAGGGCGTTGCCGCCGTGGATGCCGAACATCCAGAGGGTGCCCTGCAGGGCGGTGAAGAGGATGCCGCCGGACAGGTCGTTGCCCGCGCGGGAGAAGAGGGCGCTGGCCCCGGCGGTGATGAGCTCGTTGAGGCTGGCCACCCCGGCCAGCCAGTCCAGCGCCAGGTTGCCCGCGGCAAAGACGGCCACGCAGAGCAGGGCGGGGGCGATCCCCCCCATGGCGGCGCGAAAGCCCTCGTCCGCCCCGGCGGTGGAGAAGCGAAAGCGCCGGGGGGCGTGCTCGCCCAAAAATACAAAGAGCCTGGTGCCCGCCACCGCGCACAGCAGGGCGGTGAACACCCCGGTGGAGCCAAAGCCCGCCAGCCGCTCCGCCGGGGCGGACTGGCCGAAGGTGGCCACAAAGCAGGCCACCGAGAGGGCCATGGCCGTCACCTGGGTGAACAGGTCCCCCTCCCGGCAGGCACCGGCGTAGTGAAAGCCCACCGCCCCCGCCACGAAGATGGAGAGCAGACCGAAGGTGCTCTCCCCCACGCAGGCGAGGAACCGGTCCAGCGCGCCGCCCCAGAGGGTGGGCAGGGCCGCCTGAAACGCGGGCAGGGGAAAACTGCGCAGGAGCAGCGCAAAAGCCCCCACCATCAGCAGGGGGACAAGGGTGATAAACCCCTTTTTGATGGAGGAGAGCACCCGATTTTGCTCCAGCGCGTACAGCGCCCGCATTGCGCGTTTTCCCATGGCGGTCGGTTCCCTCGTTTCTTCCCTAGCGGAGAAAGGGAATTTGTCATTATTGTAACATATCCGAATGGGTACTTACAATACAAGCGGCGGGTCATTGGCCGCAAAAAGGGAAGATTTCCAGCCTTTTCCTGCAATTTGGTCTCACCGGGCGGGGGATGTGGTATACTGAAGGGCAGGGCGCCCACCCCTCGGGGGTCACCGCCCTGCCAAGTCACTGTGAAAAGGAGTTCTTTGCCGTGAGAAAAACAAGTCGCCATCTGGCCCGCAGAGCTGTGGCGGGGGTACTGGCCCTGGGCCTGGCCCTCTCCCTTTCCGGCTGCGTCAAAAAGGGGGAGCAGGCCCGGTTTGACCAGTACCTCTCCACCCTGCCCACCGCCATCTTGGACAGCGATTCCCTCGATGTCAACTACCTGTTTCAGGACCCGGAGGCCCACGGCTTCTCCCTGGAACTGCTGCAGCTGCCCTACGCCGACGCCGAGGACTACCGGGAGAGCAAGGCCACCTGCCAGGAGATCCTAAAGGCCCTGCAGGGCTTTGACGAGCAGTCGCTGGACCCCTCCTCCCGGCTGACGCTGCAGATCCTCAAGGACTCCTTTCAGCGCAATCTCCTCACCCTGGACGACTATTACCTGGACAACAACTACCTGGGAAGCTTCCTCGGCTTTCAGGCACAGCTGCCCATGCTGCTGGAAAACTTCTACTTCGAGCGGCAAAACGACCTGGACAGCTACTTTAATATCCTGCGCACCTGCGGGGAGACCTTCCACCTCTACGCCGAGAACGAGCGGGCGCGCCAGGAAAACGGCTGCGGCATGTGCCAGAGCATCCTCGACAAGGTCATCGAGCAGTGCGAGACCTTCGCCGCCCAGGAGACCCCCTACCTGGTGCCCATCATGGACGAGAAGATCGACGGCTGCGCCTTTTTGAGCGAGGGGGAGAAGGCCGAGGCCAAGGCCACCAGCCGCCGGCTGCTGGAGGGGGAGCTGATGGCCGCCTACCGCCAGCTGGCGGAGGAGCTCTCGCAGATCGACGCCCCCGAGGAGGAGCTGGGCCTCGCCCACCAGCCCGGCGGCAAGGACTACTACCTGGCGCTGCTGCAAAAGACCACCGGCATCGACTGGGAGATGGATGAAGTCAAGACCTTCCTGCACACCCACATGGCCCAGGCCGCCACCGACATGGGCAAGCGGATGCAGGAATTGCAAAAGAGCGACCCCGCCATCTACCGGGAGCTGATGGAGGGGGCCACCCCCGCCTACTCCCGCTTCTCGTCGGTGGAGGAGACGCTGGACTACCTGGGGGAGGCCATGTTGCAGGACTTTCCCGCCACCGAAAACCTCACCTACCAGATCCGCCCGGTGGACGAGTCGATGAAGGACAACTTCTCCCCTGCCGCCTACCTGAAAAGCCGGATCGACAAGCCCCTGGGCAGCCCCCAGATGATCTACATCAACGGCGAATACAGCACCGACCTCTTCTCCACCATCGCCCACGAGGGCTACCCCGGCCACATGTACCAAAACACCTATTTTCAAAACCTGCAGCTGCCCACCATCCGCTATATGATCGACTACAACGGCTACTCCGAGGGGTGGGCCACCTATGTGGAAAACAGCAGCTACAAATACGCCACCGAGGACCGGGAGCTGGCCGAGCTCTATTCCTACAACGACCGCTACACCCAGTGCGTCATCACCCTGGCGGACATCGGGCTGCACTACGACGGGTGGAATTACGACCAGTTTGCCGCCTTTTTAAAGACCTATTTCGGCGACGAGATGGACGACGAGGTCCTCCGCTCCCAGTTCTACCTCAACCTGGAGACCCCCACCAACTACCTGCAGTACTACCTGACTGGCATGGCCTACCAGGACCTGTATGACGGCGCGGAAGAACAGCTGGGGGAGCGCTTCTCCCCGGTGGAATTCAACCGGGTGCTGCTGGAGACCGGGCCCGCCAGCCTGGACATCCTGCAGCAGCAGGTGGACAGCTACGTCAAAACCGCCAAGGGCGGGGCGCAGAAGGCGGCCTGACTTTCTCCTCTGCCCTCCTTTACACCGCCCCTGCCCAAACGCTTTCCCCCTGCCCCGCAAAAGAGAGGGCCGGCCCCTGTGGGGTCGGCCCTCTCTTTTCTGCGGCAAACAAAAAAGGCCCGCCTAAAGCGGCAGGCCGTAGAGACAGGCAAAGCCAAAGAGGAGCCCGAAGGCCGCCCCAGCGACGGTGTCCCGCGGAAAGTGGACCCCCGCCAGGGGGCGGACCACCGCCATCCCCGCCCCGGCGAGAAAGACCGGCAGCCCCAGCCAGGGGGAGAGGTACCAGAAGGCGCAGCCGATCAAAAAGGCCGAAGCCACATGCCGGCTGGGGAAGGAGCGGCCCGCCTTCTCCCGCCCGATGAGGGGGGCGATGGGCAGAGCCTCGTAGGGGCGGGGGGCGTTGTGGAGCCGCCGAAAGACACTCACCAGCAAAAAGCCGGCCGCCGGCACCCAGAGCACCTTCCAAAAGCGGGCATCCCGCCGCCAAACCAGGGCCAAAAGACCCAGGGGGTAGGCGCAGTAGACCAGCCGGGGCAGCCAGCGGTTGGCCGCTTTGAGGGCGGCCAGGCGGCCGGGCCGGGCCAAAAACCAGCGGCGGACCCGCTCGTACTGCGGCGCTGTCACAACCAAATCCCCCCTTCTCCCTGTCGGCGTCTCCATCCTACCACAGGAGGGGGCGGGGGCGCAACCCTAGGGCCGGGGCGACAGGGCCACCGGCTCCGTCTCGTCCAGGGCCACCTGGTAGAGGAGAAGGGCATCCGCCCGGCCCTCTCCCGTGTCGGCGGGGGTTTGGGGGAGAACGATCCAGTGGGGAACTCCCTTGTCGTCAAAAAGGGCCACCGCCGTCCGGTCGATCTTTTTGCAGCTGGCGATGGAATAGGTCTCGACCCCTCCGCCCCGGCGAAGCTGAAAGACCCCCCTCTCGTAGGTGAGGTGAAACTTGCCCGAATCGCTCTGCCAGCGGCCCTCCAGCCGCTCCAGGAGGGGGCGACCCTCCCGCCCTCCAAAGAGGAAGACGGCCGCGTGGGGCTGGCGGTCCTCCCCCCGGTAGCTGACCGCGCAGACGTCGTCCCGCAGCCACCGAAGCTTGACTTCTCCCCCCTCCAGCCAGCCCTGCAAACTGGTTTCCGGGCGGATGAAAACGCCCCCCACCGAGCGGTAAAAAATCATCCGCCCCGAGGCGGTGTTTCTCCGCAGGACCGCCACCTGTCGAAAGTCGGGCGAAGGGGCGATGAGCCGGTGGGTGGTGAGGGCGTCGGCCGCCACACAGACCGCGTTGACCCCCAACAGGGCCCCAAAAAAGGCGGCCAGCAGCGCCCGGCCGAGGCGGCTGCGCCGCGCCAGGCAGAGAGCGGCCCCCAGAGCCGCCAACAAGGTCAGCCCGTTGAGGAGGGGGGCCAGCCAGGGCCAGAGATAGCGGCACCCCCGCTCCCCCACTACGGCGGCATAGTAGCAGAGCTGCCCCCCGCCCAGCACCAGCGCAGCCCAGAGAAACACCCGGCCGTAGGGACGCAACTGGGCAGCCCGCCAGGGCGGCGGCTCCCCCGGGGGAAAGCGGCGGCTCCACCCCTCCTCCCACCGCCGCCAGAGGGCGGGACAGGGGGCGGCCGGGCATCTGCGCCACCGGCCGCCGCTCCACTGCCGCAGCCGGGTCAACGCCTCTTCCGGTGGGGCGGGCAGGGCGTCTTTGGGGAGGGGGATACAGCGGCGGCCGACCAAAAAGGCCAGCAGCTCCCCTGTCTCCAGCACCTGCCACCCGCCCGGGCCCACCTCCACCTGCAGGCCGGGGGCGCTCCACACCAGCCCCTGGGGGGAGAGGGTAAGGGTCGCCTCCGCCCCCCGGCGGCAGGGGCGGCGCAGCCCCCGCATCCCCTGCCAGAGAAAGAGCCGGTTGCCCCAGAGGGCCGCCGTCAGCCCGCCAATCAGGAGGGCCGTCGCCAGCGGGGGCTGCCAGAAGTAGGTGCGAAAGGATCCGGCGGCGCTGAGGGCCAGATAGAGTCCCGCCAGCCCCCCCACCGCGGCGCAGGCCAGCCGCACCCACCTTCCCCGCGCCCGGTAGCGGACGTCAGAAGCCCGGCAGAGCAGTTCCCGTGTCAGGGGGTAGCGGCAGGTGATCTTTTCCATGAGATGTGCTCCTCTCTTTTCACCGGGCAGGGCCGCTCTCTTTTGCCCCCTCGCAGAGGGGAGCAAAGGGGAGGGAGACCCATCCCGCAAAAATCCAGCGCGGCCAGTGGGCCCCTGGCCACTCCTCTAAAAGACCTCTGCGGAGGAGGCCCTCCCCCGGCAACCTGTAAGGCGGCTTTCTCCACCCCTGCCGCTGCCCGCCCGAAAGTGGGGCCGCCCCTCCCCCGCAGAGGTCGCTGTCCGCCATGGCACGGCGCTCTTTTCATCCCCGGGCACCACAGTGCGCAAAGGGGGGGAGAAAGCGCCTCCTCTATCTTTTCTATCCGCGCGCATTTTCTATCCCCAAACGCCACAGTGCGCGAAGATGAGAGAAAGTACTTCCTCTATTTTTTCTGCCCGTGCACGCTCTCTATCTCCGAGCGCCACAGTATGCGAAGGGGAGGAAAACGTCCCCTCTGCTTTTCCTGTCCGCACGCGTTCTCTATCCCCGAGCACCACAGTGCGCGAAAGGGGAGAGAAAGCGCCTCCTCTATCTTTTCTATCCGCGCGCATTTTCTATCCCCAAGCGCCATGGTGTGCGAAGAGGAGAGAAAGCACTTCCTCTATTTTTTCTGCCCGTGCACGTTTTCTATCCCCGAGCGCCACAGTGCGCAAAGGGAGGAAAACGTCTCCTCTGCTTTTCCTGTCCGCACGCGTTCTCTATCACCGGGTGCCGCGGTGCGCAAAGGAGAGAGAAAGTGCCACAATGCGCAAAGGGGCGAAAAATGCCCCCCTTCGCCTTTTCGTTTACCTGTGCTTTTTATTATATCACCGCCGGGCGAAAATCGACACGGTTTGCGCCCCTTTTATCAAATAAAGCCCGCCTTTTCGACAAAATCCATGCCCTCTTTTTGCCGGATTGCACAATGTTTCCCGCCGCCCTTGACAGTCGGGCGGCCGCCGCCGTATACTGTTTTTCCTTTCGCTTTGCGGGAGGGGAAAATCAGGAATGCAAAAAAGGAGGCAGACGAGATGCAGCAGCAACCCATTTTGATCCAGGGGGCCATGCCGGTGGAGGTAGCGGCCCTGCGCGAGGCCCTGGAGGGGCGGGAGGACCAGACCCTGCACGGGTTCTCCTTCTCCACCGGGACGGTGGAGGGCCACCCCCTGGTGGTGAGCGAGACCCAGATCGGCACCCTCAACGCCGCCCTGTCCACCGCCGTGGGCATTGGCGCCTACGCCCCCCGGGCCGTCATCAACCAGGGGCTGGCCGGGGCCCACGTGGAGGAGCTGGCGGTGGGCGATTTGGTGGTGGGCACCGCCACCGTGGCCCTGCACGGGATGCAGAGCCCCGCCCGGGCCGCGGGAGAGGGCTGCGCCCCCTTCGACTGGGTCTTTGACCCCCGCTCGGTGCCCATCCCCTCGGACGAGGCACTGCTGCGCCACTTCACCCAGGTCCCCTGGCCGCACGGCCGCGCGGTGGCAGGGGTGCTGGGGAGCGGTGACCTCTTCAGCCGGGAGATCGACCGCATCCGCTGGATGCAGGAGAAAAAGGGCGAACTCTGCGAGGAGATGGAGAGCGTGGGCACCTATGAGTGCTGCCGCCGCTTCGGGGTCCCCTGCATCGGGGTGCGCGTCATCTCCAACAACGAGCTCACCGGCGAGCCCTTCACCGACTTGGTGGCCGGCGACCTGCAGCGCTGGCTGCTCGGGCAGATCGCCTGTCTCTGACCCCGCCTCGCCCCGCAAGGGCGCAAAAGAGAGAGGGCCGCACCCTGACGTGCGGCCCTCTCTTTTCAAAACGCGCTATTTGGCCAGTTTGCCCAGGCTGGCGGCGGTGAGATAGGCGTTGATGAACCCGTCCAGGTCGCCGTCCATCACCGCGCCCACGTTGCCCACCTCAAAGCCGGTGCGGTGGTCCTTGACCATGGTGTAGGGCATGAAGACGTAGGAGCGGATCTGGGAGCCCCAGCCGATCTCCTTCTGGTCGCCCTTGATGTCCTCGATGCGCTCGAAATTCTCCTGCTCCTTGATTTTCACCAGCTTGGAGAGGAGCATCTTCATGGCCACCTCCCGGTTCTGGTGCTGGCTGCGCTCGTTCTGGCAGGCCACCACGATGCCGGTGGGCAGGTGGGTGATGCGGATGGCCGACTCGGTCTTGTTGACGTGCTGGCCGCCCGCACCGCTGGAGCGGTAGGTGTCCACCCGCAGGTCCTCGTCCCGGATCTGCACGTCCAGGTCGTCGGCGATCTCGGGCACCACCTCCAGCGAGGCAAAGGAGGTGTGGCGGCGGCCGGAGGAGTCAAAGGGCGAGACCCGCACCAGCCGGTGCACCCCGTTCTCCCCCTTCAAATAGCCGTAGGCATTCTGCCCTTCGATGAGGATGGAGGCGGATTTGAGGCCGGCCTCCTCCCCGTCCAGGTAGTCCAGCACCTTGACCTTGAAGCCGTGGCGCTGGGCGTAGCGGCCGTACATCCGGTAGAGCATCTCGGCCCAGTCCTGCGCCTCGGTGCCGCCGGCCCCGGCGTGAAAGGTGAGGATGGCGTTGTTGCCGTCAAACTCGCCCGAGAGGAGGGTGGACAGCCGCTGGCTCTGCAGCTCCTCCTCCACCTGGGCGACGGCGGCGGAGATCTCCTCGGTCATCGACTCGTCGCCCTCTTCCAGGGCGATCTCGATGAGGGTGGCGGCGTCCTCATAGGCGCCCTGCAGCTTTTGATAGCGGGCCAGCACGTCCTTGATGTCGCTGATTTGCTTGAGGATCTTTTGGGAGGCCTTCATGTCCTCCCAGAAGGCGGGGTCGGCGGACTGGCTCTCCAGCCGGGCCAGTTCGGCGGCCTTCCCCTCCAAGTCCAGGGAGACCCCCAGTTCTTTCAGAGGGGTTTCCAGCCCCTCCAAGCGCTGTTTGAGCTCTTCTATCTGCAATAACATTGGTGTCCCCTTCCGAAAAAACAAGTGTGGAGCGGGCGCGGCGATGGCCGCTGTCCTCTGGGTATTCTACCACCCGCCGCCCGGCTTTTCAACCGCCGCGCCCCCTCATTTTCCCTCTGTTTTCAATTCTTTCACACAATCTATTGGATTTTTGGGGGCGGTGCGATATAATATAGAAGAATCTCTTTTTGCCCTTTCGGGGCAAAAAGACGCCGCGCCGGCGGGCCTTTACACCCCGGCAGCGGCCGAGGGGCGGACGGTCGCCGTCCGCCCCTTTTTTACGGAGGTGAACCTTTCTTGGCTTCATACAAGGGCGAATTATGCCCGGTTTGTCACAAGGCGTTTGCAGACGGCGACCAGATCGTCGTCTGCCCGGAGTGCGGCACCCCCCACCACCGGGACTGCTACTTTCAGCTCGGCCACTGCGCCAATGCCGAGCACCACGGCAAGGACTTTGCCTGGCAGCCGGAGAAAAAGGCCCCGGCCGCTGCGCCGGGGATCGAGGGGGGCGCGGCCCCCGGGCAGGAGGGGGACGGCTTCTCCCGCCCCTGCCCCCACTGCCACGCCGCCAACCCGCCGGGCGCCCTCTTCTGCATCTCCTGCGGCAAGCCGCTGGAGAGCCAGCAGCAGCAATACGCCGCCGGGCCGGGGTTTGGGCCGATGGCCGCGAACCAGCAAAACATCAAGTACGGCGGGGTCAACCCCGAAGACACCATCGACGGCATCCGGGTGGAGGACATGGCCGAATTCATCGGCCCCAGCTCGGGCTACTACCTCTACCAGTTCAAAAACATGGACATGCGGGGGCGCAAGCTCTCCTTCTCCTGGTCGGGGTTCTTCATCACCCCCCTCTACATGCTCTTTCGCAAGGTCTGGCCGGTGGCCCTGCTCTCCATCCTGCTCAACATCACCCTCAACATCCCCGGCATCATCTTCTTTTTGACCCCTGAATCCCAAATCAACACCCTCCTCACCGGCCCCTTTGCCGTGGCCTACACCATCACCAGCCTGCTGATGATGGCCGTGCAGATCTTCTTCGGCCTCTTCGCCAACGCCATCTACCGGCGCTCGGTGGTCAAAAAGATCAAGCGGATCCAGGCCATGGGGCTCGACCGCACCGAGACGCTGCGCCTCTACCACAAAAAGGGCGGGGTCTGCCGCTGGGCGGTCCTCACCGTGGGCCTGCTGCTGATGATTTCTAGCCTGGTCGGCACCCTGTTGACCGCCGCCGGGTTCTGATTTCACCGACCACACACCAACCATACCGACGATAGGAGTGCTAAAGACGATGCAAAAAATTCGCAAAGCCGTCATCCCCGCCGCCGGCCTGGGCACCCGGGTGCTGCCCGCGACCAAGGCCATGCCCAAAGAGATGCTCCCCATTGTGGACAAGCCCGCCATCCAGTACATTGTGGAGGAGGCGGCCGCCGCCGGCATCGAGGAGATCCTCATCATCACCTCCCGGGGCAAAGGGGTGATGGAGGACCACTTCGACCGCTCCCCCGTGCTGGAGCAGAAACTCCTTGACGGCGGGAAGAAGGCCCTCTACGACCAGGTGGTCTCCATCGCCGAGATCGCCAACATCACCTACCTGCGCCAGAAGGAGCAAAAGGGGTTGGGCCACGCCATCCTGCAGGCCAAAAACTTTGTGGGGGACGAGCCCTTCGCCGTCCTCTACGGCGACGACGTCATCGTCTCCAAAGACCCGGTCTGCGGCCAGTTGATGCGGGCCTATGAGACCTACGGCAAGGCCTGCGTGGGCATCAAAGAGGTGCCGGCAGCCGACATCTCCAAGTACTCCTCCCTGGCGGTGAAGCCGCTGGAGGGGAACCTCTACGCCATCGACAACATGGTGGAGAAGCCTCAGACCGAGGCGGAGGTGCTCTCCCTCTTCTCGATCCTCGGGCGCTGCGTCCTCACCCCCGACATCTTCGACATCCTCGAGCACACCGCCCCCGGGGCTGGCGGCGAGATTCAGCTGACCGACGCCATGCGGGAACTGGCCCTCTCGGAAGGGATGGTGGGGGTCGACTATGTGGGCACCCGCTACGACATGGGCAACAAGCTGGGGGTCCTAAAGGCCATCGTCGAGGTGGGGATCGACCACCCCGAGATCGGAGAGGACTTCCGCGCCTACCTCAAGGACTTTGCCGGCCGGCTGTAAAACTCGCCCAAAAGCCGTGGAAACGCCGATTTTCCGCGGCTTTTTTGCGCGATCTACCGAGCCCGCCGTTGACTTTGCGGTTTTTTCTGGTATAATTATTTTGTTGCGCTTCGCAACATCCTTGTCCCCTTCGCGGGGACCTAATGTCCAAAAGGAGGTGCATTCAAAATGGCAAAGGTAAATTACGAGACCGTGATCGTGCTGAGCACCAAACAGGGGGAAGAGGGGATCAAAGCCCTCGTCGAGAAATTCCAGACCCTGATCGCTCAAAACGGTACCGTTGACTCGGTGGACGAGTGGGGCAAACGCCGCCTGGCTTACGAGATCGACCACGAGAACGAGGGCTACTACGTGCTGATCAACTTCAGCTGCGAGCCCGAGTTCCCCGCCGAACTCGACCGCGTCTACAAGATCACCAGCGGCATCCTGCGCACACTGATCATCAAAAAAGAGCAGTAAGCGGAAAGGGGAACGGCTTATGTTGAACATCGCAGCCATCATGGGCAGATTGACAGCCGACCCGGAGCTTCGCCACACCCCCAACAACGTGCCCGTCACCAGCTTTTCGGTGGCGGTGGCCCGCTCCTTTGTCCGCCAAGGGCAGGAGCGCGAGACCGATTTCATCAACGTTGTGGCCTGGCGCAGCACCGCCGAATTTGTCTGCCGCTACTTCAAAAAGGGAAATATGATCGCCGTCAACGGGTCGATCCAGACCCGCAAGTACCAGGACCGCGACGGCAACAACCGCACTGCCTTTGAGATCGTGGCCGACAACGTGCATTTTTGTGAGAGCAAATCCTCCGCTTCTCAGAGCGGCGGGACGACCTTCTCCATGCCGCAGCAGCCCCCCCAGAGCGACGTTATGAGCTTTTCGTCGGGCAGCACCGGTGACTTTGAAGAGATCGCCAGCGACGACGATCTCCCATTCTAACACAAGGAGGAAACGACCGTGGAAGAGAAAACCACCACCGCAGCGGCCCCTGCCGCTGCTTCCAGCACCGCTCCGGCCCTCCGCGAGAACCGCGAGCCCCGGGAGTACAACCGCGACCGGAGAGGCGGCGGGTTCCGCGGCGGCAAACGCGGCCGCCGCAAGGTCTGCGCTTTCTGCGCCGACAAGGCCGAGACCATCGACTACAAAGACATCAGCAAGCTCAGACGGTACCTGTCCGACCGGGGAAAGATCGTCCCCCGCCGCGTGACCGGCACCTGCGCGTTCCACCAGCGCGCCCTGACGACCGCCATCAAGCGCGCCCGTCACCTGGCCCTGCTGCCCTACACCAACGACTAAACTGATCAGGCAGCCGGACTTTGCTTGTCTCTGTCAAGAGCGCCGACCCTTTTGGGGGTCGGCGCTCTTTTTGTTGTCAGCGCCCCTCTCTCCGCTCCTGCCGGGGGGAGCGCCCCGAAAAAATTTTCGCCGGGACCATCGAACAGGGCGAGCTGTCGGCAGCGGAGTTGCTGTCAGGAGGGGACACGATCAGAAAGGCAAGTTTGCCGGTTTGCGAGCCGCAGGGCAGGCGAAAAAATTTTTCAGTGTGCCCTGGGTCGTCTGCCGGCGCCAAGCCCCCATAGGGCCGAATCAGGGCATCGGCTTTGTCGGCGGTTGTACCTATCTCCCCTCCGCCGCTGTGGACGCTCCCCGCCAATCAAACGGCCGGAACAGGTCAAAAAAGCAGCGGTGGTCCCCTCTCTCCGGCCGGCAAATACTCTCTGCCCCGAAAAGGGCGGCCGGCGAGACTTGCCCCAGCCGCTGCCAAATGGCGCTTTTTCTCGGACTTGCCTACATCTCGTCATGGCGGAGACCCTTTGCTGCAAAAAGGGCGCTCCCCGCACAGACAGGCCCGGCAGCGCCTGGCAAAAAAGGCGGCTGCACCCCTCTCTCTCCAAAAATCGCCCGGAAGCAGCGCCTGGAAAAAGAGGCAACAAGGAGCTGCCCCGCCTCGGCGCCGCGAAATGAGCTACTGCCCGGCCAAATGCCCTTTCCCCCTGGCTTCTTTGACCGGAGCGGTTCAGCAGGCAATCTCTGTGTTTGCCCCCTCTCCTCCACCGGGCGGACACAGCTCTTCAGCTGGCAAAAAGAGGGAGCAGCTCCCTCCCCTCTCCCGGTGGAAACCAGCCCATAAAAAATCTGTCAAAACCTGCAGTTTCTAAAGGAAGATGAAAAATCTCCCCCTCACTTGCCCCTGATTTCTCTGTCTTTCACTACACTTTACATAATTTTTACAGAAACTTTGGTTATTCGTCAAAGCATCCATTTTTTTTTTTTTTGTTGTACAAATATGTAAATGTTGTATAATACCTATATGGAAATTGTTTCCCGTTTCGACTGGGGATCGAACTGTTATTCCCCCCTGCTCTTCTGGACCTGCGGATTGGGAAAGGCCGCAGGGAGCGGGCCGAAGCGGGGCGATTTTCCGATTGGAGGGCCGCATCCTGTGGCTCTGGAAATGAAAGAAGGAGGAAAACACACGATGAAACCGCTTTTCAAGAAGGGACTTTCTGCCGTTTTGGCAGCGGCCCTGACGGTGAGCATGGCGGCTACCGCGTTTGCAACCCCCAACGCAGAGGATACCGTCATCACTGTACTGCACACCAACGACGTCCACGGCGCTGTGGTGAGCGACGATTCCCATGCCGGGCTGGACTACCTGGCCGGCATGAAAAAGGCCATGGAAGCTGGCGGCCAGAAGGTGCTGCTGGTGGACGCCGGCGACTACTCCCAGGGGACGCCCTTTGTGGCCGACTCCAAGGGACAGAGCGCCATCAAAATCATGAACGAGGTCGGCTATGACGCCGCCGCCCTGGGCAACCACGAGTTTGACTATTCCCTGGCCGAGATCTCCGCCAACATCAAGGCAGCCAAGTTCGACATCCTCAACACCAACATCGACGACCCCGAGAACATCGTCGACGGGCTGAACAAGCTGAAAAAGACCAAGGTCTTCAATTACGACAACGTCAAGGTGGGCGTCTTTGCGCTGGACACCCCCGAGACCTTTGAGTTGAGCCAGCCCGCCAAGGTGGGCAAACTCAACTTCCACGGCAGCGACCTGGAAACCGTTGCCCGGAACACCGTCAACGACCTGAAAAACAACCAGGGCTGTGACGTGGTCATCGCCCTCTGCCACCTGGGCGAGTCCTCCAACAAGTGGACCTCTGTCGACCTGGCGAAAAATGTCACCGGCATCGACCTGATCGTGGACGGCCACGACCACCTGGAGCGGATGGGCACTGCCGGCCAGTACGATAAGAACAACAAGGGCGCCATCAAACAGGGCAACACCACCATCGTCTCCACCGGCACCGCCCTGGCCTTTGTGGGCAAAGTGACCATCACCGTCAAAAAAGACGGCACTGTGGACATCAAGTCCGAGGGCATCACCAATGAGTCGATGAAGAACGGCTACACCCCCGACCCCGCCGTCAAGACGGTGGCCGACGCAGTCGCCAAAGAGGTCAACGAGAAGTACGCCGAGGTCATCGGCAAGACCAAGATCGGCCTCTACGGCGGGACCCCCATCTGCCGCCGCGCCGAGAGCAACATGGCCGACCTGGTGGCCGACGCCAACCGCTGGCAGACCCTGCAGTGGCAGAAGACCGCCCCGGATGAGCTGAAAAACCTGCCGGTCGTCGGCTTCACCGGCGGTGGCGGCGTGCGCGCCTCCATCCCCGCCGGGGACATCACCAAGAAGGACATCATCACCGTGCTGCCCTTCGGCGGCGAGACCCGCTACCTGAAGATGAGCCACAAAGCCCTGTGGGAGATGGTGGAGAACGGCGTCAGCCTGATCTCCGTCAACGCCGAGGGGGCGGACACCGCCAACACCGGCGAGATCTTCGGCAACAAGGGCCGGTTCTTCATCCCCTCCGGCTTTAGCTACGAGTACGACCCGACCAAGACCGCCACCGATTCGGAAGCCAAGAAGATGGGCAACCGGGTCACCAAGATCACCCTGGACGACGGCACCGCCATCGACAAAAACGCCACCGACAAGTACGTTTTGATCATGACCGGCTCCTACGAAGTGGGCGGCGGCGACGGCTACTACATGTGCGACCCCGCTTACTATAACGACGGGCAGGTCAGCGTGGTGGGGGCCGACACCTCCAACGACGTCTTCCTGACCAACTACATCAAGTACCTGATGGGCCAACCTGGGAACGAGGACGGCATCTGCGTTCTCAGCGAGACCGGGCGGATCAAGGCCATCAACACCGGCTACACCGCCACCAAGTACGACGCCACCGTCAGCCTGCTGGACAAAGAGGGCAACCCCGCCGCCGGCGCCTGGGCCAAGGTGGAGATCGACGGCAAGGCCTTTGGCGAGTACACGGCCGACGAGAACGGCGTCATCACCGTGCCCGGCATCGACAACGGCCTGCACGACCTCTGCGCCATCGCCGAGGACGGCAGCCGCGCCGCCGACTATGTCAGCGACTACGCCGGCCACAAGTCCATCACCCTGCAGGCCAACTACACTGTGGTCAACCAGGGCGGCGGCTCTGACACCAACCCCGACCCCGACGTCACCACCCCTGACGACGGCAAGGAAAAGGGCGACTCGGTCAATACCGGCGACAGCACCGGTTCCCTGATCGCCTTCTCGGCGCTGGCCATCTCCGGCCTGGCGGCCCTGTCCCTGAAAAAGCGGAAACACTAGTTTTCCCCTAACCAAAGCCTCTCCTTTCCCAAAAGATGAGGGAGCGCAGTCAGACTGACTGCGCTCCCTTTTTCTGATCTTTTGCTTTTTTCCCGAGGAGGTGCTCCCCCGCAAAGCGGCAAATACCGGCTGGACCTTCATCTTTTTCAACCGGTTTCCCTTCTCATTCTTTCCAATTTGTATATTTTATATCAAATTATACTGAAACTGGTGCCCCATACACGGTAAAGCTCTCTCCTCAGTCTCTGCACGCCTTCGCCAGACAGGGCGATACATAGAGGGCAGGAGGAGAATCCTCTGTCAACGTCCCCCTCTCCTTCCTCGGCAACCCAATCGAAGGGGCGCCCGGCAAACTGTCGAAAGCGCCTTCTCCACACACCAAAAAAGGCGAGGGGATGGCTCCCTTCGCCTTTTTGCAACCAATCCTGTTTCAAATCGACTAGCTCTGTTTTTGCAGCACCCGCACAGTGACCACCGTGCTGCCGGGGGTGACCTTGGTGCCGGCCGAGGGGTCGGTGGCGAGAACGGTACCATTGGCGCCCTCCCCCTCATAGACATGGATCACATTGTACTTGATTTTCTTTGCATCCAAATCGCCCTTCACACTGGCCCAGCTCTTGCCGACGATGTTGGGCATCTCCACATCTTCGGGGCCCTTGCTGACGGTGATGGTGAGCACTTCGCCCGCCTTGAGGGTCTCGCCCGCCTTGGGGGAGAGATCGCAGATGACATCCTTGTCATACTCGCTGCTGTAGGCGGTGACCACCCGGTAGGGGATGTCGGCATGGTCCTTCTGGAAGTCGGAGAGGGGTTTGCCCACCGCGCTGGGGACTTTGACCTCGCCCACCTGCGACCCGCTGGAGGAAGCGGTCCCGGAGGAGCTGCCGGCAGAGGAGCTCTCCCCGCTGGAGGAGGACTGGGAGGAGGTCTGCGACGAGGAGCCACCCGCCGGGTCTTCGGTGGGCCGGGTGTAGAGCCAGACGGCAATGGCCGCGCCGACAATCACCAGGGCAGCGGCGATCCCCGCAATCATCCAGATAAACTTCTTGTTGCCGCCGGAGTCCTTCCCGCCCTTCTTGGGTGACTGGGCGGCGGGGCGGGACTCCTCCTCGTCGGTGATGCGGACTGCCTCCTTGGTGGGGGCCTCCGACGGGGTGGGGACTTGCCGGGGCAGCAGGGCGGTGGCAAACTCCTCAATGGTGCGGATGCGCCCCTTGGAGGGGAGCACCAGGGCGGCGGCCACCGCCTGGGAGAGGCGGCTGTCCACCGTGTGGTTGACCTCTATCGGGGGGAGCAGGGCGTCGGCGGTGAGCCGCTCGTCCGCACTCTGGGGGCGGGTGCCGGTGATGCAGCGGTAGATGGTGGCCCCCACGGCGTAGATGTCGGTCCAGGAGCCCTGCCAGCCGGTGACGCTGTACTGCTCGGGCGCCGAGTAGCCGGGAAAGAGTTCGCACTGCAGTTCCGAGCCCTTGGTGCGCAGGGCGGAGGTGGCAAAGCCCACCAGCCGGACCTCCCCCTCCCCGTTGACCAGGATGTTGTCGGGGCAGATGCCGCCGTGCACCATCCCCAGCTTGTGGATCTCCCGCAGGGTCTTGAAAAAGGGCTTGAGGATGTTGAGGGTGGCGGCGCTGTCGATCTCGCCGATGGTGCGGGAGAGCACCACCGAGAGGGAGATGCCGTCAAAGTGCTCGGTCACGGCGTAGACGGTGCCCCGGTCCTTCCAGACGCCGTAGACCTGGCAGAGGGCCTCGGCCGCCTCGATGTGGGCGAGGGACTTGTAGAGGTCGACAAAGGATTCGACCACCGTCTTAAAGTGCATGCTCTCCCCCACGGCCACCCCGGCGGAACCGTTGAACTCCCGGTCCACCAGACCGGTGGGGAACAGCTCCCGCACGGTGACGCGGCGCTCCTCCTGGCAATCATAGCCCTGGTAGTCGATCCCCTCGCCGTCCATGTGGATGACCTGGCCCAGCAAAAAGCGGCCGGCCACCACCGTGTGGACCGGCAGGGCCGGGTGGGGGTTAGGGGTGTTCTGGTCGATGTGGCAGCGGGGGCAGCGACCCTCTTCCAGCGGGGTCATGCAGTGGATACAGCGGTTGGTATCTATGTTCATCTGGCGTTCTCTCCTACTGTGGTGTGATGGCGCTGGGCGCAAACAGATGGATCAAAATCGACAAATTCTGCCGAGGTGGGCGGCCCGCAGGGCGCTTTTCCCCCTCGGCCATTCATCTTATCATACCCTTTTTCCCGCCCAGTTGCAAGCGCCAGAGGGGGCTGGATCCCCCATTTTGTCCCCCCAATAGGCGGAGATTTTTTCCACCCCCTCCCGGACACGAAAAAGGGGCGGCCCCTCCCCGCGGGAAGGGCCGCCCCCGGCAAAACAGGGGTGCTGTCAGAGGGGCGCCACCGGCAGCCGCAGAACGGTCTTCTGCTTGTCCACCGGGGTCTTGCGGGGGTCGCCCAGGTAGATTTCGTGGTGGCGGCGCCCCTCGCTCAAGTCGGGGCGGTACCCCTCCTTTGCCAGGTAGGCGTGCATCCTGGCCAGGGTCTGGGGCTCGTCGTCGTAACTGCCCCAGTGCAGGCACTGGACGCAGAGCCCCTCGTCCACTGTCAGCCGAAAAGCGGCGCTGGTGTCCAGCTTTTTCTTGCGGGCGGCTTCCTCCCTCGCCCAGGCAAAAACCTGGTCGGTGACAAAGTCGGGCAGGCGGATGGCCGCCCGCCAGCAGAAGGAGGACTTGTCGCCAAAGTCGGTGTCTGCGCCCCCCTCGCTCCACCACCAGCCCTCCAGCGGGGGAACGACGTACGCAAAGAACCCATCGATGGGGTGCCCGCCCTTCTCGCTCATGCGGATGGTGTAGGAGACGGCGTAGAGGACGGACACCGCCCGGGAGAATTCGCCGCCCTCCTCGTTGGGGTCGCCCCGCCCCTCCACCGCCACAAAGGGGAGGGGCGGCACCTCGATGAGGGACGGCGTCTCGCCGGGGAGATAAAGGGATCTCTCTGCTTTTTTGTAGTCCAGTGCAGCCATGTTTCATTCCTCCTGTAAAGGGTGTTCTCTTTTTTTACAGGATAGCAAGGAGAACTGGACAGCAGTCTGTCAGGTATGGGGGAAACGCCGCGTCACCCGGCCAGGAGCCGGTCCCCCGCAATCAACTCCCGCAAAATCTCCTCTCCCCTGTACTGCTGTTTGAGGCTGCTCCCCCGCAGCAGCACCGGCGTCTCCTCGACGCCCAGTTTGGCCAGCAGGGCCGTGTCCCTCTCGTCCCCCTGCGGGGTGTAGCGAAAAATCCGGGCGTCCCGTTCCTCCAAATAGGAGCGCAGGGCCGCCGTTACGGCCGCATCGCCGGCCCCCTCGTCCGCAATGTAGAGGAGGAGGTCCCCCTTCCCCTCGGCGGTGAGGAGCCGCGCCTCCACCTCCTCTGCCGAAATGGGGGAGAAGGGGCCGTCGGGCCGGTGATCCCGGATGAGGGTGCGATTGTAGTGGGCGCTGTAGGCGACCACCGCCAGGGCGGCCCCGGAGAGGACCGCCAGAGCGGCCACCCCTCCGCGCCCCAGCCCCCTGCGGCGCAGAAACTGCACCGCGCCGGCGGCCAGGGCCGCTGCCGCCAGCAGGAGGACAAGGGCGTAGAGAAGCCCGTTCCGCAGCAGGCTGTCCTGGTACCAAAAGGCGTATTCGTCCCGGGCGATCCCCGTTTGGTAGGCCACCTCTCCCCCCCAGACAAGGAGGGACAGGGAAGCGATCCCCAGGGGGATGCCGGACCATCTCTCTGCGCTTTTTTTCATCTCCATCACCTCACTGCCATCATACACCGAAGGGCAGGGCGCTGCCTAGGAAAACCGCCCACATTCGTCCACCTGCCCTCTTTTGCGGGGAAATTTTGGGCAGCTTTCCCACCCTGCCGGTCCTGCGCCCGCCGCGCCGAATTGGCGCTGCGCCCCCCCCCTTTTGGAACCCCCTTGCCGCCCCGGAGGCAAGGGGTGCGCCCGACTCAGTGGACCCCTCCTCCCCATCCGCAAAGAGGAGGGGGAAGCTCTTCTCCCCTCTCCGCGGGCGGCCTCCACATCGGCCGTCCGGCGGTTTCAACGGCCCGTTTGCAGACGGGGATTTTCCCCCTTCCACCGACAGACAAGCCGCATTTTCCCACCGCGCGGCGGCCGTGGCGGGCACCGCCTTTTTCGGGCCAAGGCGCCGCCCCTCTGCGCTCCTTTTTTGCGGCGGCAACCAAAAAAGCGGGCCCTGCTCCTCTTGGTAGAAGCAGGGCCCGCTTTCATCAGCCGCGCATCCTGCGGCGAAAGACCCAGACGGCCACCGCCAGCACCGCCACCGCGTAGCCCACCACCCACCAGAGGTGGGGGAAGATGCCTCCCCAATCCCCTGCCAGGGCGGACCTCCCCGCCTTGACCGCGTGGATGAAGGGGAGGGCATCCGCCACCCGCTCAAAGGCGCCGCCCACCAGGCTCACGTCGAACCAGGTGTCCGACAGCCAGGCGGAGAGGTTGGTGAGGAGGGCCCCGCAGAGCCCGCCCACCTGCCGGTCGGTAAAGAGACTGCCGCAGAGCAGCCCGATGGCGATGAATAAAAGGGCTGTCGGCAGCAGCACCGCCAGCGCCGGCAGCAGGTTTGCCGTGACGGGGAGCCCCAGGCAGAGGGCCGTCAGGTAGCAGACCGCCCCCTGTGCCAGCGCCATGGGAAAGAGGGGGAGGATGTACCCCAGCAGGAAATCGCCCGCCCGCATGGGGGAGGTGAAGAGCCGCTGGACAAAGGCGCTGGTGCGGTCGCGGGCGATGAGCATCCCCGAGAAGAGGGAGATGAAGGAGAGGCCGAAGACCGCGATGCCCGGGGCCAGCCGGGCAATGGGAAAGAGCTCGGTGGGGACATTTTTCTGAATGGCGGTGAGCAGCAGCAGGAGAATGACCGGGAAGCCCATCCCAAACAGCAGGTTGATGCGGTCGCGGACGATCTCCTTGGCGTTCCTGCCCGCAAAGGCAAGGGTCCGGTTCACAGGGCAGCCCCCCTCTCCCCCGCCAGGGCGACAAAGGCGTCTTCAAAGCTGGACGCACCTGCCTGGGCCATCAGCTCCCCGGCGGTGCCGACGGTGCGCAGCCGCCCCTCGACCAGGATGCCGATGCGGTCGGACAGAGCCTGCGCCTCCTCCAGGTAGTGGGTGGTCAGCACCACCGTCACCCGGCCCTTGAGGCGCTGGATCTCCCGCCAGAGCTCCCGCCGGGAAAGGACGTCCAGGCCCAGGGTGGGCTCGTCTAAAAAGAGGACCTGGGGGTCGGTGATGAGGGCCAGGGCGATGCTCAACCGCCGCTGCCAGCCGCCCGAGAGGGTGCGGGCCTGTTTCCTCTCCACCTGGGCAAAGCCCCCCTCCCGAATGGACTGGGCCGCCTTGGCGCGGGCCTCTCCCCTGCTGCAGCCGCCGATGCCAGCCATCAGTTCCAGGTTTTCGCGGACGGTGAGGTTGGGGGCCACCGCCGTCTCCTGCGGGGAGAGGCTGATGACCGCCTTGACCCGCTCCTTCTCCCGGAGGATGCTGTGGCCCATCAGCCAGGCCTCCCCCGCGGTGGGGGCGATCAGGCAGGAGAGCAGCTTGATGGCGGTGGATTTGCCCGCCCCGTTGACCCCCAGCAGGGCAAACAGCTCTCCCTGCCCGACGCACAGGTCCAGCCTGTCCAGGGCCGGTTTGTCCCGGTAGCGCTTGGTGAGGGCCTTGGTCTCAATGGCGTTCACTCCCCCTCGCCCCCTCTCTCGCTGCGGGGTGGGGCCTTCTCTCGCTGGGCGGCCTTCATCAGCTCGTGCGCGAAGGACTGCACCAGGTCGGCCTTGACGATGGCGATCCCCTGCTCCTCGTCCCCCAAAACCAGCAACTGGTCCCCGGTGGAGATGGAGAACACCTCCCGGGCCCGCTTGGGGATGACGATCTGCCCCCGCTCACCCACCCGCACCAGGCCGAAGAGATGCTTGCCTTTCGGGGTGAGCAGCGCCCCGCCCTGGCTGTCGTGGTGGTTGACCAGTTCGTCCAGGGTGATGTTGTAAAGGGTGGCCAGGGCCTGGGTGTTGGGGAGGTCGGGGATGGTCTCGCCGCTCTCCCACTTGGCGACGGCCTGGCGGGAGACCCCGATGCGCTCGGCCACCTCCTCCTGGGAGTAGCCGTGGGCCCGGCGCAGAAACTGCAAATTCTCATGAATCATACTTTTCACACCTCCTATGGCTGTATTCTACCCCACCACAGCGGCCAAAACCACCAATTGCGGCTGACAGGGGGTGTTCGTTTCAGTTGCCCCTCCCCCAGCTCCCAAAGGGGGCAACCGCGCCGTCTTCGCGGGGAACAGGCCCCACCGGCGGTCATATTGGACGGGCGATCAGGCGGTGAGATCCCCCCGTTCGCTTCCCCCGCCGGAGGGGCGATTGCGGCCAGGGGGAGGCTTTCCGCGCCGCCGACTTCAAACTTCCCGGCACCAAGTCAGCGGGTCCGAGGCGGCCGCTGGGGAAAAGGCGGCTGCCGTGCCCCTCTGTGCGGGGCGGGGTGAGCGCCCTCTCGGCACCAAGTCGGCGGGTTCGGGGGCAGCCGCTGGGGAAAAGGCGGCAGCTGTGCCCCTCTATGCGGGGCAGAGCGGAGTGAGCGCCCTCCCGCCACCAAGTCGGCGGGTTCGGGGGCAGCCGCTGGGGAAAGGGCGGCAGCCGTGTCCCTCTGTGCGGGGCGAGGCGGAGTGAGCGCCCTCCCGCCACCAAGTCGGCGAGTTCGAGGGCGGCCGCTGGGGAAAGGGCGGCTGCCGTGCCCCTCTGTGCGGGGCAGGGCGGAGTGAGCGCCCTCCCGGCACCAAGTCGGCGGGTTCGAGAGCAGCCGCTGGGGAAAGGGCGGCAGCCGTGCCCCTCTGTGCGGGGCGGAGCGGAGTGAGCGCCCTTCCGGCAGACGATGGACGGCGAAAGACGGTCCAGCTCCTCTCCCCCGGCAAAAACGCAATCGGCTCCCGCCGCCCGCACTGGACTGCGATCACCCGAAAAAGGCGACCGGCTCCCGGCGGGCAGCGCACTTCTTTTCAAAGCCCTTCCGGGCCAACCGGTAGGCAGGGCCCCGAAAGGCGCGGGCCCCGGTGGGGCAGACGGCGATGCAGGCGGCGCAGGAGATACACCGCTCCCCGTCGGTCTTTTTGGGGACGGCGGGGTCGATGGCCCCGGCCGGGCAGACGGCCGCGCAGGCCCCGCAGCCGGTGCAGCGGCGGTCGCCGGAGGGGTGGAGAGGGACGGACCCCGCCTCCCTGTACGGGCGGCCGCCCGGCAGGTGGAGGGCCAGGGGCGCGGCGGGGTCAAGGGCCTCGGCCGCCGCCTTCCCCTCGGCGGCAAAGCGAGCGAGAAAGGCCGCATCCTCCCCGTCGGGGCGGCCTTGGCCCACGGTGGGGAAGATGGAGTGCTGGGCCACCGCCGCGGCCGCCCCTACCGTGTGAAATCCCCCCGCCTCCAACAGGTCGGAGAGCTCCACCAGGCAGTCGTCAAAGTCGCGGTTGCCGTAGACCGCCACCGCCAGGGCGGGCCCGCCCTCCCCCTTCAGGCGGCGCAGGCTCTCGGCGCAGAGGGCAGGCACCCGCCCGGCGTAGACCGGGGCGCAGACCACCGCCAGACAGTCGGTGGGAAGGGCCCACTCCTCCGTCAGGGGCTGGCGCAGGAGGTTGCGCCCCTGGGTGGGGAGGGCGAGCCCCTCGCCGATGAGGCGGGCGGTTTGCTCGGTGGTGCCGGCGGCGCTGAAGTAGATGAGCTGGGCGCTTTTGATCTTCATTTGGTTCTCCTCTTTCTCTCTCGGTTTTTCTCCACTATCCCCCAAAGAAAACGGCCTGTCAAGTGGGGGCCGCTTCACAGGTGCAAAAAGGGCCCGCCGGCGCCTCCTCCGCGCAAAAGGCGGGGAGGGGCCGAAGCGGGCCCAAAACGGCAGCGACAGGGGGTGAGGGTGAGCAAACGGCTACTCGCCGTCCTCCTCGTCCCAGTTGTGCCAGATGTCCTGCACGTCGTCGTCCTCTTCCAGGTGGTCGATGAGCAGGCCGATCTTCTTGATTTGGTCGGGGTCGTCCAGGTGGGTGGTGGTGCTGGGGAGATAGGCCACCTCGGCCGAGTAGAAGACAAATCCCTTTTTGTCAAAGTACTCCCGCGCGGCGGAGAAGCCCTCGGGGGCGACGGTGCACTCGATCACCCCGTCCTCAAAGGTGTAGTCCTCCACCCCGGCTTCCAGGGCGTCCTCCATAAAGGCCTCCTCGTCCACCCCGTCGGCGTTCAGGTCGATGACCCCCTTCTGGGTAAAGAGGAAGGAGACACAGCCCGACTGGCCCAGGTTGCCGCCGAACTTGTCAAAATAGTGGCGGATGTTGGCCGCGGTGCGGTTGCGGTTGTCCGACAGGGTCTCCACCAAAAAGGCGGTGCCGCCGGGGCCGTATCCCTCGTAGAGGATCTCTTCATAGGTGTCCTTGCCCTCGCCCATGGCCTTTTTGATGACCCGCTCGATGTTGTCGTTGGGCACGTTGTTGGCCTTGGCATTGGCGATGGCGTCGCGCAGCTTGGAGTTGGAGGCGGGGTCTGGCCCGCCCTCTTTGACGGCGACCGAGATCTCCCGGCCGCACTTGGTGAAGATCTTGGCCTTCGCGCCGTCGGTCTTCTCCTTCTTGCGCTTGATGTTGTTCCACTTGGAATGTCCCGACATGGTGTGTCCTCCTTTTTCCTATTTTGGTTCGCCGGGCGGGGTGGGGTCACAGGGGCCCTCCCGCTCTTCCATTTCTAAGATGGCGGCGATGAGCTCGTTCAGCCGCGCCGTCTCGCCCTTTAAGTCCAGGTAGCCCACCAGGGCTTCCAGCCCAGTGGCGGCCCGGTACTCCGCCGGGCTGGCGTTTTTGGGGACGGTCACCCCGCTGGCGTTGCGCCCCCGCTTGTAGATCTGCTGCTCCTCCTCGGTGAGGCGGTCGTATATGTAGCGCACGGCCCGGCACTGGGCCGAGGCGCGCACGTGCTGCACACAGAGGTTGTGGAGCTTTTTGGGGGGCATGCTCCCCCCCGCCTCCACCAGGTAGCGGCGGATCGCCAACTCGTAGACCCCGTCGCCGAGAAAGGCCAGGGTCAGCGGGCTGAGCTGTTTTGGGTGTTCCAAAGGCATCCCCCTCTTTTAGTAGACAAAGGTGAACTCGAAATCGCCCACCCGCACGGTGTCCCCTTCCTGGATGCCCATCTCCTCCAGCCGGTCGATGACGCCGCTCTGGCGCAGCACCCGCTGGAAGTACTGAAGGGATTCGTAGTCGTCCATATTGACCGAGCCCAGCAGGGCCCCGGCCCAGTCGCAGACCACCTCGTAGGCCGCGTCGTCGGCCCGGCGGACGGTGAACTGGCTGTAGTCGAGGGGCTTTACCTCCTCCCGCACGAAATCGCTCTCGTAGCGGACGATGGGGGGCAGCTCTTCCAGGGCGCGGCTGACAGCGTTCACCAGGTCCCGCAGGCCCTGGCGGGTGGCGGCGGAAACCACATAGAAGGGGTAGCCCTGCTCGCGGACAAAGGCGCCAAAGCGCGCGATCTGCTCGTCGCTGGCCAGCTCGCACTTGTTGGCGGCCACGATCTGCGGCCGCTGGGCCAGCTCACTGCTGAAGTTTTCCAGCTCCCGGTTGATGGCGGCAAAGTCCTCGCAGGGGTCGCGCCCCTCCAGGCCCGAGACGTCCACCACGTGCAAGATCAGCCGGCAGCGGTCCACGTGGCGCAGGAAGTCGTGTCCCAGGCCGACCCCCTCACTGGCCCCCTCGATGAGGCCGGGGATGTCGGCCATGACGAAGGAGTGCCCCTCCTCCACCGAGACCACCCCCAAGACCGGGGAGAGGGTGGTGAAGGGGTAGTTGGCGATCTTCGGTTTGGCGGCGCTCACCGCCGAGATGAGGGTGGACTTGCCCACGTTGGGGAAGCCCACCAGCCCCACGTCCGCCAACAGCTTGAGTTCCAGCACCAGCTCGAACTCCTCCCCCGGCTGGCCAGGCTTGGCAAAGCGGGGCACCTGGCGGGTGGCGGTGGCGAAGCGGGCGTTCCCCGCGCCGCCCCGGCCGCCCAGGGCCACGGCCACCGGCTCGTCCCCCGACAAGTCGGCCATCACCTTGCCGGTGCCGGCCTCCTTCACCAGGGTGCCCTTGGGGACCTTGATGAGGATGTCCTGCCCGCTCTTCCCCTTGCGATTGCCGCCGGAGCCGTTTTCGCCCCGCTCGGCCGCGAACTTGCGCTTGAAGCGAAAGTCCACCAGGGTGGAGAGGTTGGTGTCCACCTGAAAGACCACATTGCCACCCCGGCCGCCGTCGCCGCCGTCCGGGCCGCCCGCGGCCACATATTTTTCCCGGCGGAAGGAGACGGCCCCGTCCCCCCCGTCGCCGGCCTTGACCTTGATTTTCACTACATCGACAAACATCGGTTCACCCGTTCGCGCCCGCTGGCGCGCCTTTCTCGGAGAGCGTTCTCCCGCCCTGCCTCTCCCCCTTACCTTTTCCCGGTTTGCCGGGGCCCATGCGGGCAGGCGGGGGAGCGGCGGCCTTTTTTCAAAAGGAAATCCCGAGCTTTCGCCCGGGATTTCCGAAAAGGCTCATCTGCAAAGGGCGAAAAACCGCCGGGTCGCTTTTCTACGCCTCGTAGACGCTGACCTTTTTGCGGTCTTTGCCGACACGCTCGAACTTCACCTTGCCGCTGACTTTGGCAAACAGGGTGTCGTCAGACCCGCGGCCCACGTTCTCACCCGGGTGGATGTGGGTGCCGCGCTGGCGGACCAGGATGTTGCCGGCCAGCACGAACTGACCGTCGCCCCGCTTCACGCCAAGGCGCTTGGACTCGGAGTCACGGCCGTTCCGGGTGGAACCGACGCCTTTCTTATGGGCAAAAAACTGGATATTGAGTTTCAGCATTCCTCTACACCTCCGTATCGGTTATGACAATGTTTTTGGGATAGTCCTGCGCCAGCAGCGACAGCTGCAGGTACAGGCTTTCAAAGAGCAGCTTGGCGCCCTCGTCCCCCCCTTCGCAGCGAAGGGAGATGTCCCCCTCGTGTACCGAGAGGTCGGCGGGCAGCCCCGCGCACTCCGTCAGGCCGTTCGCCGCCATCTGCACCGCAGAGGTGACCGAGGCGCAGACAATGTCCTGTCCGCTCTCGGCAAAGCCGGCGTGGCCCTTGACTCGAAACCCGACGATCTCGCCGCCGCGGCGGCAAAAGCGGATGCGAATCATTTCCTTACGCGTTGATGGCGGTGATCTCTACCTTGGTGTAGGGCTGCCGGTGGCCCATCTTGCGCTTGGAGTCCTTTTTGGGGCGGTAGGTGAATACCGTGATTTTTTTGCCCTTGCCGGACTTGACGATCTTGCCGGTGACGTTGGCGCCCTCGACAAAGGGGGTGCCGACCTTCAGCCCGTCGTCGCCGGAGATGGCCACGACCTGCTCGAAGGTGTAGTCGGCGCCGTCTTCTGCGTCGAGCTTCTCGATGTAGACGACATCGCCCTGGGAAACCTTGTACTGCTTCCCGCCGGTCTGGATAACTGCGTACATATTTGCACCTGCTTTACATTAGACTCGCTGTATACATAGGCGGCGGGGGACCCGCTCTTGTGTTTGCCCAGAACATGCGGCTTCCCTAGTTTAGCAAATTTCTCCCGCCCTGTCAAGGGAAAATCCCCATGACAAAGCCGTTTTTCGCGGTTTTTGCGCCCCTATCTCCCCCCGGCGGCGCGCAGGGTGTTTTGCATGAGCATGGCGATGGTCATCGGCCCCACCCCGCCGGGGACCGGGGTAATGTAGGCGGCCTTTTGGGCGGCGGCGGCAAAGTCCACGTCCCCGCAGAGTTTGCCGGCGGCGTCCCGGTTCATCCCCACGTCGATCACCAGGGCGCCGGGCTTCACCATCTCGCCGGTGACAAAGCCCGCCCGCCCCACCGCCGCCACCAGGATGTCGGCCCGGGCGGCGATCTCCTGCAGGCCCTGGGTGCGGGAGTGGCAGACGGTGACGGTGCCGTTTCGCCCCAACAGCAGCAGGGCGGTCGGCTTGCCCACGATGTTGGAGCGGCCGATGACCACGCAGTGCTTGCCCTCCACCGAGACGCCGGTGGAGTCGATGAGTTCCAATATCCCCGCGGGGGTGCAGGGGACAAAGCCGGGCTCCCCCACCAGCAGCCGGCCGGCGCTCTGGGGGTGAAAGCCGTCCACGTCCTTGTCGGGGGGGATGGCCTCGATGACCGCCCGCTCGTCGATCTGCGGCGGCAGGGGGAGCTGCACCAGGATGCCGTGCACCGACCCGTCGCCGCCCAGGGCGGCGATGCGCGCCAGCAGCTCCTCCTGGCTGGTCTGCGCCGGGAGGCGGTAGACTTGGGAGGAGATGCCCACCTCGGCGCAGGCCCGCTCCTTGTTGCGCACATAGATCTGGCTGGCCGGGTCCTCCCCCACCAGCAGCACCGCCAATCCGGGGATGACGCCGCGCTCCTCCCGCAGGGCGCGGCAGCCGGCGGCGACCCGGGCGCGGACGGCTGCGGCCACCGCCTTGCCGTCGATGAGGGCGGCGCTCAACGGCCGTCCTCCCCGTCGGGGGCGTCGGGGGCCTCGGGCGCCGGGTCGGCGGGGCCCGCCTCGCCCTCTTCCGGGGCGGACGGTCCAGGTCCTCCCTCCCCCTCGGCGGCCGCCGAGGCGCGGGCCAACTGCCAGGCCTGGGGGCGCAGGTAGCTCTCGTCGTGGGCGGCGCGGATCTTGCCCTTGACGATCAGCCAGGTGATCAGAGTGGCGACGACGCAGGCCCCGGCCAGCAGCTGGGAGACCCGCAGCCGGCCAATCATCAGGCTGTCGGTGCGCAGCCCCTCGATCCAGAAGCGGCCCAGGCCGTACCAGCCAATGTAGATAAGGAACATCTCGCCGTCAAAGCGGCGGTGTTTGGTGTAGAAGTGGAGGATCAAAAAGCCCGCCAAACACCAGAGGAACTCGTAAAAAAAGCAGGGGTGCACCGGCATGGTGGGGTCTACCGCCACCCCCAGGTCGGCCAGGGCGGTGGCGTGGCGGGAGAGGTAGGCCTCGGTGTTTTGGGAGTACATCCCCCAGGGGAGGGTGGTGTTGGAGCCGAAGGCCTCCTGGTTGAAAAAGTTGCCCCAGCGGCCCAGGGCCTGGCCGATGAAAAAGCCCATCCCCGCCAGGTCCAGCACCGGCAGCACCTTCATCTTCTTGACCCGGCAGGCGATGGCCCCCACCAGGATGGCCCCGATGAGCCCGCCGTAGATGGCCATCCCGCCGGTGCGGAAGTTGAAGATCTGCCAGAGGTTGTCCTTGAACTGGTCAAAGGCGTAGGCCACATAGTAGGCCCGCGCGCCGATGATGCCGCCGAAAAAGCCCCAAAAGACCACGTCCAAAAAGTCGTCGCCCTTCACCCCGAAGAGCTTGGAGCGGCGGTAGCAGTAGAGCACCGCCAGCACCAGCCCCAAGCAGATGACCACGGCGTACCAGTAGATTTCAAAGCTGCCGATCTTGAGGGCCACGTCGTTGATTTTCAGGTCGAGCCCCAATCCGGGAAAACGCACTTCCATTGCAAAATCCTCCTTGTTTGTCGGGTGGTGGGTCCGCCCCGCGGGCGGCTATCTCTCCTCTTTCTTGGGCCAGATGATGGAGACCGCGCTGCGCTCCTGGCGCAGGATCTCGGCAAACCGGGCCTGCACGGTGGCAAAGCGAAGGGACTTGATGAAGTCGATGCTGTCGTACAGGGTGCAGCCCTGGAAATGGGCCCCCACCAGGGCGGTGGCAATGGCCTCGGGCCGGCCGAAGGTGCGGATATAGCGGCCGTAGATGCCCTTTTTGATCCGCTCGAAATCCTCCCGGGGGAGGCCCTCCCGCCGGGCCTTTTCGATGGCCGCGTAGAGGCAGTAGGAGAACTCGCCGGTCTTCTGGGTCTCGCAGGAAAAGAGGAGGGCGTGGTAGCTGTCGCCGCTGAACACGTCGTAGCCGAAGGTGGGGCCGATGATCCCCGCCTCGTACATCTCGCGGTAGAAGTCGCTGGTCTCGCCGGTGAGCAGTTCCAGGATCACCGTGTCCACCACCCGGTCAAAGGGGCTCTCCACCGGGGCCTCCTTAAAGCCCACCGTCACCAGGGGAACGGCGATCTGCAAGCTCTCCTCGGCGTAGGTCTTGACGATCTCCCGCGGCTCGTAGACCCGCTCGCGGCGCAGGGAGAAGGGTCCCTCGGGGGCCTGACTGCAGCGCTGCCGGCAGACCTCCAGCACCTCGTCCGGGTCGATGTTGCCGGCCACCGCCAACACCATGTTGCGGGGGTCGTAGAAGAGGCGGTGCACCCGCTCCAGGGTGGCGCGGTCGATCTTTTGGATTGAGTCCACCGTGCCGGCGATGTCCTCCTTCACCGGGTCGTTGTGGTAGAGGCAGCCCAGCAGGTCGAAGGTGGAGCGCCAGTCCGGGTCGTCGTCGTACATCTTGATCTCCTGGGCGATGATCCCCTTCTCCTTCTCCACGTTCTCGTCGGTCAGGTAGGGCGCGCCGATCTGCCCCAGGAGGATGTCCACCGACTGGGCCACGTTCTGGGTGGCGGTGAAGAGGTAGCAGGTGCGGTCAAAACTGGTGTAGGCGTTGGCGCTGGCCCCGGTCTTGGCGAACTTCAAAAAGAGGTCGCCCTCCTCGCTCTCAAAGAGCTTGTGCTCCAAAAAGTGGGCCACCCCGGCGGGGATGTGCACTTCCTCCTCCCCGTCGAAAAAGGCGCAGTCCTGACTGCCCACCTTGCACCCCAGCAGGCAGTGGGCGGTGGAGAGCCCCTCGGTGGGGTAGAGCAGGACCGTCAGCCCAGAGGGCATGACCGCCTTCTGGTAGCCGCCTGCAAACCCCTTGGCGCGAATCGTCTCGGTGCGAACCAAATCCATCCCGTCTCCTCTCGCAAACAGTCGCTTGTCTTCCATCTCGCCGCCCCCCTAGAGCGCCCGCTGCCGGGGCTTGAGCAGGTAGCGGAGCCGCTGGGAGAAGCTGGCGCAGACGGCCATGACCTCTTCCCGGGTGGCGGCCTCGATCTGGGCGGCCGCGTCCTGGGGGGACTGGGCGTCCCCCTCCAGCACCTGGCCCAGGTACCAGGGGTCCAGCTCGGCCAGGGAGTCCTCCATGGCGGTCATGCTGTTTTTCAGGTAGGCCTTGGCGTCCTGCAACTCCTCGTCGGTAAAGTTGCCGGCGGCCAGCTCCGCCAGTTCGCGGCGGATGCTCTCCTCGGCGCGGGGGACGTCCTTCTCGTCCAGCCCGCAGTCCACCGTCAGCACCCCGGTCACCCGGTTGAAGCGGGCGTCGCAGTAGTAGCAGAGGCTCTGCTTCTCCCGCACGTTGGCAAAGAGGCGGGAGAAGGGCGCCCCCCCGAAGATGGCGACGGCCGCCCGCACCGCCCCGTACTGCCCGGGGGCAAACCGGCGGGCGGGCAGGAAGGTCAGGGCCAGCTTGGACTGGGTGACCGAGAGGGCCTCCTCCACCTCCCTGGGGCCCTCGGTCGAGGGCAGCGGGGGGAGGGAGAAGACGGCGGGGCGGGGCGGCAGGCCGCCCAACTGCCGGGCAAAGACCTCGGCCGCGCCCGAGAAGTCGCCCCGGCCGCTGCAGAGGATCTCCACCTGGGCGCTCTCCAGCAGCCGCTGCAGGGCCCGGTAGAGGGCCGCCCCGTCCAGGGCCAGGACCGTCTCTTTGGTGCCCAGGCGGGAGCCGGCCAGGGGGGTCCCCGCATAGAGGATCTCCCGGCTGCGCCCCAGGGCGTAGGCCCGCTTGTTGTTGATCTCGCTGTCGATCTCCTCGCAGAGGTTTTTCTGCTCCACCGCCACCTCGTCGGGGAGGAAGGCGCCCCCGGGGGCGTTGGGCCGCAGCAGCATGTCGCAGAGGAAGTCGGCCAGTTCGCCGTTGATCTTCTCCCGCTTCCAGGCAAAGGCCTCGTCGATGGTCTGCACCGCCAGGCTCAACACCTGACAGCCCCCCAGGGTGGCGAGGGTGCAGTCGTAGTAGGCCCCGTAGAGGTCGTAGAGCTTGCGGTTGAGGGGGGCAAAGCCGGGGTAGCGCTCGCTCCCCCGCCGCAGCAGGTAGGAGAGCATCGCCCCCTGGGCCGACGCCTCCTCGCTGCGGGGGAAGCAGAGGTTGACGGAGATGCGGTTGCAGACGTAGCGCCCGTCCCCCAGGGTGGTGAGGGAGATCCCCTCGGCAAGGGTTTTTCGTTCCATGTATGACAGTCCTTCCGTTGTCTTTCTCAAATCCATTCGCTCACCGGGCCGGGCTGCCGCTGCCCATGATGGCCTGGGCCACCCGGACCCCGTCCACCGCCGCCGAGACGATCCCCCCGGCGTAGCCCGCCCCCTCCCCGCAGGGGTAGAGGCCGAAGGCCGCCGGGGAACAGAGGTCCTCCCCCCGCAGGACGCGCACCGGGGAGGAGGTGCGGGTCTCCACCCCGGTGAGGAGGGTGTCGGCCGCGTCAAAGCCGGGCAGCTTGCGCCCGAAGTCCCGCAGCCCTAACTGAAGCATCCCGTACACCCGGGGCGGGAAGAGGCGGGAGAAGTCGGCCGGGGCGACCCCCAGGGCGTAGCTGGGGGCCACCCGGCCAAAATTCGCCCCCGGCCGCCCGGCCAAAAAGGCGTCGGCGCTCTGGCAGGGGGCCCGGTAACCGCCGCCCCCCAGGGCAAAGGCCGCCCGCTCCAGCTGGCGCTGAAAGGCGATGCCCGCCCGGGGGTCCTGGCCGAAGTCCCGGCTGTCCACCCCGGCCACCAGGGCGCTGTTGGCGTTGGGGCCGCTGCGGGCGTACTCGCTCATCCCGTTGACCACCACGCCCCCCTCTTCGGAGGCGGCGGGGACCACCGTTCCCCCCGGGCACATGCAGAAGGTGTAGACCCCCTGCCCGTCCACCCGGCGGGAGAGCTGGTACTCCCCCACCGGCAGGTGGGGGTCCCCGGCCAGGTCGCCGTAGAGGCCCCGGTCGATGTCCCCCTGCAGGTGTTCGACCCGGACCCCCACCGAAAAGGGTTTGGGCGCCACCGGCAGCCCCTTGTCAAAGAGCAGCGCAAAGGTGTCCCGGGCGCTGTGGCCCACTGCCAGCACCAGCCGGGAACAGGGGATCTTCTCCCCCCCGGCGGTGCAGGAGACCACCCGGCCCCCGGCGATCTCGATTTCTTCCAGGCGGGTGTCGAAGCGGATCTCGCCGCCCAGGCGGAGGATCTCCCCCCGCACATTCCGCACCACCTGCCGCAGCCGGTCGGTGCCGATGTGGGGCTTGGCCCGGTGCAGGATCTCCTCCGGCGCGCCGAAGGCGGCCAACTGCCGCAGCACCCAGCCGCAGCGCTCGTCCCCGATGCGAGTGGTGAGCTTGCCGTCCGAGAAGGTGCCGGCGCCCCCCTCCCCGAACTGGACGTTGCAGGCCGGGTCCAGCTCTCCGGTGCGCCAAAACCGCTCCACCGCCACCACCCGGCGCTCCACCGGGGCGCCCCGCTCCAGCACCAGGGGGCGGTATCCCTGCCTCGCCAGGGCCAGGGCGCAGAACATCCCCGCCGGGCCCAGGCCCACCACCACCGGCCGGTGGGCCAGCGGCGCCCCGGCGGGGGCGAAGGCGGGCGGGGTCTCCCGCACCAGGCGCACCCCCTGCTCCCGGGCGGCGAGGCGCTCTTCCAGGGCGGGGTCGCGCAGCGCCAACTCGGCGCTGCAGACATAGCGCACCCGGTCGCGGCGGCGGGCGTCGAGGGAGACCTTGGCCAGGTGGCTCTCCGCCAGTTGGGCGGGTCTCAGCCCCAGGCGGCGGAGCGCCTTCTGGCAGGCGGTGGCCGGGTCCTCCCCCAGGGGGACGGGGATATTCTGCACCAAGATGGCCAAGGGGCGGCCTCCTCTCTCAAAAATCTCTTGTGGGCTTCCTATTTGGCGCTCACCTTCACCACTACTTCATAGCTGCCGGTGGGCCAGACCATGGCCCCGCTGGTGGTGGAGAGCTGCACCGGCACGTTGTACTGGCCGTTTTTCAGCTCGATGGACGAGCCGTCCACCTCGGCGACGATGTCGGTCCCCTCCAGGGCGTCGATGTCGCCGCGCAGCCCCACGAACTTCACCCCGTAGAGGCGGCGGGTCACCACCGAGATGTCGTAGTTCTCGGGGGCGTTGATGACGTTGATGTTGGAGACGGTGAAGCTGCCGCCGTCGTAGCGGCTGCCGAAGCTGACGGCCACCGAGTCGAAGTCGTCCAGGTTGACAAAGCCGGTGGGCAGCTGGTCTTGCACCTGGAAGGTGTAGCCGTTTTTGTAGTCGAAATCCAGCACGTTGACGTAGCCCAGGGTGATGGCGGTCATCCGGTCCACCGTCTCGGCGGGGCCGGCCACCTGGATGGCGGTCTCGCTCAGGTCGTACTGCAGGGCGCTGCCGTCCAGCCCGCTGGGCAGGTTGGTGAATGCCACCTTCAGGGGCAGGGTGGCCTTTTTCAGCACCGGGATGGTCACCTGCACCTTGGGGGTGTCGACAGAGAGGGTGCTGCCCAGCTCGATCTCGCTGCCGTCGGCGGCGTAGAGGCGGACCTCCGCCTCCACCTTGGCGGTCTTTGCCAACTTGGTGTCCTTGCCGTCCAGCCGGACCTCGGCCTTGGCCACCTGGTCCACCGCCGACTCGGGCCCCTTGACGGTGATCTCCTTGGGGTTGGCGGCGGAGGAGCCGAGGATGTAGCCCTCCTCCGCGGTGTAGCCGGAAACGGCGACGGACAGTTCGGTCTTGAGGGTCTTGACCCGGTCAAAGGTCAGCTCCACCTGCTCGGGGGAGACCGAGAGGATGGTGAAGTCGGCCGCCGAGTCGGCCTTTACCGCCCGCAGGGAGCAGGTGTACTTCCCCGCCTCGGTGACGCTGGTGAGCACCGGGTAGACCACGATGTCGGAGGGCTTGAGGGAGCCCACCACCTCGCGGCGGCCCTCCACCTTGACGCGGACGGTGCGGTTTTGCCCGTCCACCACGTCCAGCCCCACCGAGGACAGGGTCTCGTTGCTGCCGGAGATGGTGATGGGCACGTCGGAGACGGTGGTGGTGATGGTGGGGCTGATGGTGAAGGCCACCACGAACCAAAAGAGGATGGCCACCCCCACCGAGAGCACCTTCATGAAGCGGCTGTCGTCCATCAGCCGCTGAAAATCGAGTTTCTTCATCTGTGTTCCCTCCTGCCAAAGGGGAAGCGGCGTTTTTTCTGCTCGGCGGCGGGGGCCTGGGGCAGCAGCTCGTTGGAGAGCAGCCGCTGCAGGTAGTCGCGCTCGATGCCCCGGTGGAGGTGGCCGTCGCAGGCCACCGAGATGAGGCCGGTCTCCTCGCTGACCACCACCACCACCGCGTCGGAGTTTTCAGAGACCCCCAGGGCCGCCCGGTGGCGGGTGCCCAGCTCCTTGCTGATCTCAAAGTTTTGGGAGAGGGGGAGGAAGCAGCCCGCCGCGCAGACGCGGCCGTCGCGCATCACCACCGCCCCGTCGTGCAGGGGGGTGTTGACGAAGAAGAGGTTGCCGAAGAGCTCGACGCTGGGCTCGGCGTCCACCACGGTGCCGGTGGAGATGATGTCCCCCAGCTTGGTCTTCCGCTCGATGACGATGAGGGCGCCGGTCTTTTTGCCCGAGAGGATGTCGGCGGCGTCACAGACCACGACGATGGCCTTCTCCACCTTTCTGCGGGTGGCTTCGTCCACCGTGGAGCCGGAGGAAAAAAACCGCAGGCTGCGCAGCTTGGTGCGGCCCACCTTCTCCAGCGCGCGGCGGATCTCGGGCTGAAAGACCACCACCAGCGTCACCACCCCGAATTGGAGGATGGCGTTGAGGAGGAATTTCAGCGATTCCAGCCCCAGCTGGGAGGCCAGCACATAGGCCACCAAAAAGACGATGACCCCCTTGAGGAGTTGGGCCGCCCGGGTCTCCCGCACCAGGATAAAGGCGACGTAGACGATGTAAGAGACGATGGCCACGTCCAGAACATCCATGACGGTGATGGTCTTGATGACGCTGACCAGCGAGTCGAAAAACGTGGTGATGGCTTGCATGGATAAGCCCCCTTCTATGGCAAAGGTTACAGGGTGTTTACAGGGCGGGTCCCCCCGCCCTGTCGGGGGAGGGAGGGGTCTCGATGGGCAGCAGCAGGCAGACGCTGTGGGCGGCAATGCCCTCCCGGCGGCCGGTGAAGCCCAGGTGCTCCTCGGTGGTGGCCTTGACGCTGATGTTTTCCAGTTCGGTCTGCAGGTCGCCGGCCAGGTTGCGGCGCATCTGCTCTATGTATGGGGCCAGTTTGGGGGCCTGGGCGATGACGGTGCAGTCCAGGTTGCCCAGCTTGTAGCCGCGCTCCTTCATCATCTCCCGCACCGCCCGCAGCAGGGCGCGGCTGTCGGCGCCCTTGTACATGGGGTCGGTGTCGGGGAAGTGGGCGCCGATGTCCCCCAGCGCCAGGGCGCCCAGGATGGCGTCCATGGCGGCGTGCAGCAGCACGTCGGCGTCGGAATGGCCCAGCAGCCCCTGGTCGCAGGGCACGTCCACCCCGCCCAAAATCAGCTGCCGCCCCGGCGAAAAGGCGTGCACGTCGTACCCGTGCCCGATGCGGATCGCTTGCATCTCTACTCCCCCCTCACGGCCAGGATCTGCTCGCAGAGAGCCAGGTCTTCCGGCGTGGTGATCTTGATGTTTTGATAGCTTCCCTGCGAGAGGTAAACGCGCCGTCCGGCGCTCTCGAAGAGCTGGCAGTCGTCGGTGTAATCCCGCCCCTGGGCGAGGGCCTCCTCCATGGCGCGGCGGTAGGTCCCCACCTCGAAGATCTGCGGGGTCTGGCAGGCAAACAGGGTGGCCCGGTCGGGGGTGGAGTCGATGAAGCCGTCCTCCCCCCGCACCTTGATGGTGTCCTTCACCGGGACGGCGGCCGCCGCCCCGCCGTGGGCGATGGCGTCGCGCAGCACCCGGCGGATGAGGGCCTTGTCGCAGAGGGGGCGGGCCCCGTCGTGGACGGCCAGGTACTGGCAGCGCCCGTCGAGACAGGCAAGGCCGATGGCCGCCGACTGCTGGCGGCTCTCCCCCCCGCGGACGATCTGGCTCACCTTCGCCAGCCGCCAGCGGGCGCAGAGGTCGGCCACCTTGGCGATCGACTCCTCCCGGGTGACCACCACGATCTCGCCGATCTCCCGGCACTCCTCAAAGCACAGCAGGGCGCGGGCCAGACAGGGGATCCCCCCCACCGGGGCAAACTGCTTGTCGATCCCCTCCATCCGGCTGGCGCTGCCGGCGGCCACCACGATGGCCGACACAAAAGGCCGCTTCTCCCCCACGGCGCACCCCTCCTCTAAGCGAAAAAAAGAGGCCGCCCAACCGGCTGCAAAAGGGCGGCTCAAAACGCTCCTATACGCCTAACAGTATACTATAAAACCCCTGTCGTTTAAACCCCTGATTTTTCCTGTTCGCCAAAAGTTCACAAAAGCGGCGGCCCTTCCTTGGGCGAAATGACCCCGCCGCCAAAAAAGGGGGCGAAACTTTGGCCAAAGCCCCCATTGCCAGCCCCCGCCGCGGGCGGATATAGTGTTGTTGTGCGACCATTTCGCCGGCTGTGCGCCGGCCCGATAGAAGGAGCGAGTGACAAATGGACAAACAGCAGATCAAGGCGGCCGTCTGCGCGGCCATCGACCAAAACCGGGACAAGCTCATCGCCCTGGGCAAGGACATCTTCGCCCACCCCGAGCTGGGCTATAAGGAGACCCGCACCAGCGCCCTGGTGCAGCAGATGTTTGAGGAGCTGGGGCTGCCCTACCAAAACGGGTTGGCCCTCACCGGGGTCAAGGCTCGGGCCGCCGGGCGGGACCACCGTGCCACCGTCGCGGTGATGGGGGAATTGGACGCGGTGGTCTCCCCCCTGCACCCCAACGCCGACAAGCAGACCGGCGCGGCCCACGCCTGCGGCCACAACGCCCAGATCACCACCATGTTGGGGGCGGCCATGGGCCTTTGCCTCTCGGGGGCGATGGAGCAGCTGGACGGGGACGCGGTCTTCATGGCGGTGCCCGCCGAGGAATTTGTGGAGCTGGAGTACCGGGAGAAGCTGCTGCGCGACGGCAAGATCGAATTTTTGGGCGGCAAGCAGCAGCTGATCGCCGAGGGCGCCTTTGACGACGTGGACATGGCGATGATGGTCCACTCGATGCCCGGGGCCCCCACCCCCCAGTTCACCGCCGTGGGCGCGGGCTGTTCGGGCTTTGTGGGCAAACTGGTGAAATACCGCGGCAAGGAGGCCCACGCCGGGGCCGCCCCCCACGACGGCATCAACGCCCTCAACGCCGCCTGCCTGGGGCTGATGGG
This sequence comes from Acetanaerobacterium sp. MSJ-12, assembly GCF_018917875.1. Taxonomy (NCBI): domain Bacteria; kingdom Bacillati; phylum Bacillota; class Clostridia; order Eubacteriales; family Oscillospiraceae; genus Acetanaerobacterium; species Acetanaerobacterium sp. MSJ-12. The sequence goes on from NZ_JAHLPK010000004.1 coordinate 209,887, forward strand.
GATCAACGCCCAGCGGGAGACCTTCAAGGACGAGGACGGCATCCGGGTGCACCCCATCATCACCAAGGGGGGCGACCTGGTCAACATCGTCCCCGCCGACGTGCGCATCGAGACCTATGTGCGGGGCCGGGGGATCGACGCCATCGTCGACGCCAGCAAAAAGGTGGACCGGGCCCTGCGGGGCGGGGCCATGGCCGTGGGGGCCGAGGTGGAGATCGTGCAGCTGCCCGGCTACCTGCCCATCGACACCAACCACCAGATGGACGCCCTGTTCATGCAAAACGCCGCCGCGCTGGTGGGGGAGAAAAACGTGGTGGACGCCAGCGCCATCCCCGCCGGGGGCGGCAGCTCCGACGTGGGGGATCTGAGCCTGGTCATCCCCACCATCCAGCCGGTGGCCGGCGGCTTCAGCGGCACCGCCCACGCCATGGACTTTTTGGTCTGCGACGAGGAGATGGCCTACATCAACCCCGCCAAGATGATGGCCTGCACTGTGGTCGACCTGCTCTGCAATGGGGCCGAGGCCGCCTGCCAGGTCAAGGCCGAGTACAAGCCCACCTACACCAAGGAGACATACCTCGCCTTCTGGCGGGAATTCGTCAAGGCCCAGTAAAACATCCAACGCCCTTTGGCGCCCGCCGCCCCCCTTTTTTCGGGGGGCGACGGGCGCCTTTTTGGGCGCGTACAGGGATCCGGGAAGGACCCCGCGGGCAGACCAGGGAAAAAGCCCCTGCCCGCAGGGCCACCCCGAAGGCCGCGGCAGACCCGTCTCGGGGCGTTTTCCTCCCCCCAGAAAGAGGGGCCCACCGACAAGCGCAGTCCACCCCGCCCTTGCCCCTCCGCCAAAAAACTGGTAAAATAGGCGGACAAAACTGGAAGGGGGAAGCGGTGGATGGCCATTGTTTTGGAGACCGAACGGCTTGTTTTGCGGGAGATGGAGCAGGGGGATCTCGACGACTTGGCCCAGATGCTTCAGGACCCGCAGGGGATGCTGGCCTACGAGCACGATTTCACCCCCGAGGAGGTGCAGGACTGGCTGGACCGGCAGCGGGGCCGCTACGCCCGGTACGGCTACGGCCTCTGGGCGGCCTGCCGAAAGGACAGCGGCGAGATGGTGGGCCAGGCAGGGCTGACGTGGCAGCCCTGCGAGGGGACAGAGGTGCTGGAGGTGGGCTACCTCCTCAAGCGCCGGTGCTGGCACCAGGGCTACGCCCGGGAGGCGGCCGCCGCCTGTGTCAACTACGCCTTCACGGTCCTGGGGGCCGAGAAGGTGCACGCCGTCATCAAAGCCGACAACCTGCCCTCCATCCGGGTGGCCCGCGCCCTGGGGATGGAGCGGGAGCGGGCCTTTCTCACCCGCTATTACAGCGGCGAGCGGCTGCACTACCTCTACGCCGTCTGCCGCCCGCCCCAGGAGGGGTGAGGGGCAGAGAATGAAAAAGAGAGAGGGGGGACCAGTCGTCCCCCCTCTCTCTTTTGGGCGATCTTCGCATCTCCCCCATCAGCGCACGGTGCGCAGGGCCTCGATGAACTGGTCGGTGAGGACCGGGTCAAACTGGGTGCCCCGGCAGCGCGCCAGCTCCACGATCCCCTCCTCAAAGGTGCGCCCCTTTTTGTAGGGCCGGTCCGAGAGGATGGCGTCAAAGCTGTCCACCAGGGTGAGCACCCGCGACAGATAGGGGATCTCCTCCCCCTTCAGGCCGTCGGGGTAACCGCTGCCGTCATAGCGCTCGTGGTGGTGGCGGACCAGTTCGGCGGTGAAGGCCAAACTGGGCAGGTTTTGCAGGATGTAGGCCCCCTCCTCGGGGTGGCGCTTCATCTCCCCCCACTCCTCGTCGGTGAGGCCGATGGGCTTGAGCAGCACCTCTTTGGGGATGTTGATCTTCCCCACGTCGTGGACGTAGGCGGCGTAGACCAACTGCCCCGCCTCCTCCGGCGGGAGGGCCAGCTGCCGGGCCATCATGTCGGCGTAGTAGACCACCCGCTCGGTGTGGCCAAAGGTGTACATGTCCCTGGAGTTGACCACGGCGATGAGGGCCCTGATGGAGGCCAGAGCCTCCTCCACCCCCTCGCTCCCCTCCCGGGGGAACTGCTCCAGCAGCGAGACGTAGACCTCCACCCGGTTTTTGCGGAAGAACTTGGCCCGGTAGAGGGCGTCGTCCCCGCTGTGCACCAGCTCCTTGTAGTCCGCCTGCTGGGGGGTGCGGGCAGCCACCCCGCAGGAGATGGTCAGCCGCCCGCCGGGCAGCACCTCCTCCCCAGGGAAGGGGTGCTCCTCCACCGCGGCGCGAAGCCGCTCGGCCAGGGCGCGGGCTTCCTCCTCCCCCACCCCCGGGAGGATGAGGGAGAACTCCTCCCCGCCGTAGCGAAAAATCTGCTCCCCGCCCCCCAGCAGTTGGGTGAAGAGCCCCGCCATGGCCGCCAGGGCCGTGTCGCCGGCCTGGTGCCCGTGGCAGTCGTTATAGGTCTTGAAGTAGTCCACGTCGGCAAAGATGAGGGAGAGGGGCTGGTCCTCTTTCACCGCCCGCTCAAAACTCGCCTGCACCGCGTCGTAAAAGCTGCGGTGGTTGAGAAGGCCGGTGAGCCCGTCCACCCGCACCTGCTTCTCCAAGCTGGCGATGTACTCCTGCCGGATCTGGGAGTAAAAGCCCAGCGCCCAGGCGGTGACGATGAAGGCCCCGCAGAGGAGCAGGTCGTTTTGCATCTGCAGGTTGACCCCGCCCTGGGTGGGGGCCCAGATCGCGTCGATGGCCACGATCGCCAGGGAGCAAAAGGCCGCCAGCCCCAGGCCGACGCGCATCCCCGACTCGAAGGTGTAGCTGATGATGAGGAAGAGAAAGAGGATCTTGTACTGGCTCTCCCAGAGGCCGGTGACGGCGATGGCGAAGAAGAACACCCCCAGCATCAGCCCGCACTCCAGCGCCTTGCCCCAGCGCTGCTGCCGCTTGGTGGCCCGGCGCAGGTTGAAGAGGCAGAGGTAGATGGACGCGGCGATGGCAATGGCCGCCAGGGGGACATACCAGACGTAGGATGCAAACTCCGCCCCCGCATCCACCTGCCAGTAGGCAAACTGCAAAAAGGCGATGGCGGCAAAGAAGAGGGAGAGAAGCCGGACCGAGAACAGAAAATCCTGTATGTTGAGGCGATCTGTCTTTTTGTTTGTCATGTTTGCCATCCTTGTCATCAGCCCCCCTTTCTGCCCGGGCGCACAGGTCGTCCGGGCATCCGTCGTTTTTTGTCGCTGCTCTCTCGATTGTATGGCCGATGCGTGCTCCTGTCAAGGACAGATGTTCTGCAAAAAAGAGCCTTTCGGCTCTTTTTTGCGGTTCGCAGTCCTTGCCATCTTACTTGTTCAGGCAATCGGGTTCCTTCGGCTGGTAGAAAAACCACAGGCAAGCCGAAGAGGCCATCAGGGCCGCGGCTGCAGTTGCCAGCGCCGCCAGCGCTGCATACCACTTCTTCCCTTTCACGTCATGTCACCTCCTTTCCCGGCGGGCGCCGGAGCGCCCGCCAATCGCTTTGCCAGCCGCACCGCGGCCGGGGTGAGGGAGGCCGCCTGCCAGCAGATCGCCAGGCAGAGCGCGCCCCCGCAGCTCCTCCACCCGCCGCCGGCAAAGCCGCCGGCCAGGGAGAGGGCCGCCAAAAGGGAGGCCAGGGCCACCCCCCGCCTGCGAAAGGCGGCCCGCAGCCGCGCATCCCGCAGCCGCTTGTTGGGGTGATCCACCGGCGCCCAGAGGGAAATCGCCAGGATGGAGAGGAGGGAGAGGGCCGCCACCCCCGCCAGCCAGAGGGGGCGGGGCAAAGACAGGGGCAGGGCCCAGCCGGAGAGGAGGCCCATCCCCCAGCAGGAGAGGGCGCTCACCGCCCCGCAGAGAAAGGGGCTGGGCGCGTGGGCGCCGCCGCAGAGCCGCCGCAGCAGGGAGCCGCCCACCAGGGCGGTCAGCGCTTCCCCCAGGCGGCCGCTCAAGCCGCCCAGCGCGCCCACCGCCAGCAGGAGAAACGCCGTCTGAAAGAGGCCGAAAAAGCCGTAGGCCAGCACCTCGACGCGCTCCTGCGGGTAGGACAGGGCGCTGCCCACCCGCCCGGCCGCCCGCTGGGCGGCCCCTTCCAGCCAGCCCACCGGTCAGTCCCGCCGGGCGCGCCCGGCCCGCTTTTTCTTGAGGCCGTAAGCGCCCAGCAGCACTGCCGTCAACAGCAGCACGGTGGGCAGGCCGGCGACGGTCTTGTAGAGGCGGTCTTCAAAGACCACCCCCAGATCGCCGTGGAAGAAGAGCTGAAGGAGAAAGACGTTGACCGCCTCCAACAGGGCCAAAATCAGGGTGACGATCAGGCTGGACTTGATGGAGGTGAGCAGGTCGATCTTGCAGAGATAGGTGGCCAGGGAGATGAGGACGATGACGTTGAGGAGGATGTAGACGCCGTTGTTCAGGGGAAGGGCCCGGGTGATGATGGTGGTGATCACCAGCACCCCGGCGGAGAGGAAGTACTGCCGCCTCTCCACCGGCTGGCCGGCAAAGACATAGAGCCCGAAGAGGAGCAGCAGCACCTCCGGGATGTCGCGCAGCAAGAGTTCCACCAAAAAGATCATCTATCCCAACTCCTTTGAAGCGGCCTTCTGCGAGAGGTGGCGCAGGGTCGCGTAGACGGCCAAAAAGCCCATCACCCGCACCAGCACGTCCCCGATGCTAAGAACGCTGTAGCCGATGTCGATGTAGTCTGCGAGCACCTTCAGGCGGGTGCCGCTGTCCCCCAGCACGTGGATGCCGCCGCCCAGGTTGAGGTTGCGGCTGTTGACATACCCCGTCAGGTAGGAGAGGGTGGGAAAAACCGGCATCTTCCCCCCGTTGAGGCCCATGACCAGGTTGTTTAAAAAGCTGCCCAGAAAGACGCACCCTGCGCTCAGGAGACCCGCGTCCCAGAGCCGGTAGCCGATAAGGGGGAGGGCCAGGGCCAGCATGTAGCTGGTCTTGAGGATGGGGGCGTAGGGGATGAAGGTGTAGACCCCGCAGAAGACGCAGACCTGAAAGGCGATGGTGCAGAGTTCCAGCAGATAGGCGGGGTAGAGGAGCTTCGCCCGCCTGAGGCCGGCCGGGGAATAGCCCTTGCGCCGGGCCCACCAAACGGCGAGAAGAATGGTCTCGATCACGTTCAACCCGCCTTTCCCCGGCACTGCCGGCCCTGTTTCTCACCCTCTCATTATATCGGTCCCCCAGGCCCCCGTCAACAAAAATCCCCCGAATATCCCCTTTATGAGACAAATTGGGGGATTCCCTTCAAATAAAATTTCAAAATCACCGGTTTTCGCTGTTTCCCTCAAAAATGCGATAAAGTTCATCCAATTGGCGGCACTCTATCGCCCCTTTCTTTACTGCGGCTTTCCGCTTGCCCCCGCCCGCAAAACGCGGTATCATAGAGGGGCCAAAAGGCGGACATCGATTGCGGCGGCAGCCGCTTTAACAAGGAGGGCGCACCCATGGACAACAGGGCGCTGAAAGAGCGGGTATTGCAAACCATTGACGAGAACCGGGAGCGGATCATCGACGCGGGCAGGGCCATCTTCGCCCACCCCGAGCTGGGGTATAAGGAGCACTTTGCCAGCGAGCTGGTGCAGACGGTCTTTTCCGAGCTGGGCCTCCCCTACCAGACCGGGCTGGGACTCACAGGGGTCAAGGCCCGGGCCGCCGGGCGGGAGCACCGGGCCACCGTGGCCCTGCTGGGGGAGCTGGACGCAGTGGTCTCCCCCACCCACCCCTTTGCCGACGAGCGCTCCGGCGCGGCCCACGCCTGCGGCCACAACGCCCAGATCGCCGCCATGTTGGGGGCGGCCATGGGCCTTTGCCTCTCGGGGGCGATGGAGCAGCTGGACGGGGACCTGGCCTTTCTGGCCGTCCCCGCCGAGGAGTTTGTGGAGCTGGAGTACCGCCAGAAGCTGCGGGACGAGGGCAAGGTGGAATTTGCGGGCGGCAAGCAGCAGCTGATCGCCGAGGGCGCCTTTGACGACGTGGACATGGCGATGATGGTCCACTCCTACTGCTCCCCCGACGTCCGCTCCTCGGTGGTGGGGGCCCCCTCCTCCGGCTTTGTGGGGAAGATCGTGCAGTACACCGGCAAAGAGGCCCACGCCGGGGTGGAGCCGGAAAACGGGGTCAACGCCCTCAACGCCGCCATGCTGGGGCTGATGGCCGTCAACGCCCAGCGGGAGACCTTTAAAGACGACGACGGCATCCGGGTGCACCCCATCATCACCAAGGGGGGCGACCTGGTCAACATCGTCCCCGCCGACGTGCGCATCGAGACCTACGTGCGGGGGATGGACACCGACGCGGTGGTGGCGGCCAGCGCCAAGGTCAACCGCGCTTTGGAGGCGGGGGCCTACGCCGTGGGGGCCCGGTGCGAGATCAAGGAGCTGCCCGGCTACCTGCCCATGCGCCAAAACCCCGACCTGGACCGGGTATTCCTGCAAAATGCCCGCGCCCTGCTGGGGGAGGAGCACGTCATCGACGCCACCGTGGGCCCCAAGATGGGGGCCGGCTCGTCGGACATGGGGGATCTCAGCCACGTGATCCCGGCCATCCACCCGGTGGCGGGGGGATTTTGCGGCAGCGCCCACGCCAAGGACTTCGCCATCTGCGACGAGGAGATGGCCTACATCCTCCCCGCCAAGATGATGGCCGCCACCGCCGTCGACCTGCTCTGGGACGGGGCGGCAGAGGCCCTGCGGGTCAAGGAGAACTTCGTCCCCAAGTACACCAAGGAGAGCTACCTCCAGTTCTGGCGGGAGTTTGTGGGGGAGTAAGGCGCACCTTCCCGCAGAGCCGGGCAACTGCAAAAAACGGCGCTCCCCCAGCGGGAATGACTGGCAAGCCGCCCGGACAAACTGAGAGGGACACAGGCAAACTTCTTGAAGGAGGGCGGCAGATGGGACGGCAGACGGCGGCGCAGATGCCCTTTTCCAAAATTTATCCCCTGCTCGTCAACAAGGCGGTGAGAAAGGGGCGCGCCAAGGGCGAGGTGGACGAGGTCATCCGCTGGCTGACCGGGTACAGCCAGGGGGAAATCGACGCGCTGGCCGCAGGAGAGGGCAGCTATGCCGCCTTTTTCGAGAACGCGCCCCGGATGAACCCCAACCGGGAAAAAATCAGCGGCACCGTCTGCGGCGTGCGGGTGGAGGCGGTGGAGGACCCCCTCCTGCAGGAGATCCGCCGCCTGGACAAACTGGTGGACGAACTGACCAAAGGCCGGCCCCTGGACGCCGTTTTGCGGGCATGATAGAGGCCTCACCGGCAAAGAGCTGCTCTGCTGTGGCATCAGCCCTCAAAGGGCACCGCACAGGCCCAGCCCCGCAAGGAGCGCCGAAATCCCAGTCCCGCATTCCGCGCGCTGCCACCGGCAGCCCGGCAGCCCCGGGGACTATTTCGCTTCATCTATAACCCAAAATCGCTTTTCCTGTTGCGTCTTCACGCGCTTTTTTTCGGGAAGCCCTCTGCGAAAGCAATATGACTTCCCCGGAAGGGCTGGGGAGTGGGGCGCTAAAGCTATAAAAAAAGAGGGGCGACAGCAAATTGCTGTCGCCCCTCTTTTTTATTTCTTGTTGTCCTCTTTGAGGATGTAGACCGGCCGGCGCTTGGTCTCCAGATAGGTCTTGGAGAGGTACTGCCCCAGAATGCCCAGACAGAGCAGCTGGATGCCGCCGATGAGGAAGATAAAGCACATCATCGAGGGGTAGCCCGCCACCGGGTCGCCCCAGACCAGGGTCTTGACGATGACCACCACGATCAGGATGGCCGCCAAAAAGCAGAAGAGGACCCCCATGAGGGAGGCGATGGCCAGGGGGGCGGTGGAGAAGGCGGTGATGCCGTCGATGGAGTAAAGCAGCAGTTTCCAGAAAGACCACTTGGTCTCCCCTGCGACCCGCTCCACATTCTCGTACTCCAACCACTTGGTGGAGAAACCCACCCAGCTGAAGATTCCCTTGGAGAAGCGGTTATACTCGCTCATGGAGAGGATGGCATCCACCATCTGCCGGGTCATCAGCCGAAAGTCCCGGGCGCCGTCCACGATCTCGGTGTCGGAAATCTTGTTGATGAGCTTGTAGAAGAGCCGGGCGAAGAAGGAGCGCACCTTGGGCTCCCCCTTGCGGGTGACCCGGCGGGTGCCCACGCAGTCGTACCCCTCCTCGGCGATGCCGCGATACATCTCCTCGAGCATCTGGGGCGGGTCCTGCAAGTCGGCGTCCATCATGGCCACGTAGTCGCCGGTGGCGTGCTGCAGCCCGGCGAAGATGGCCGCCTCCTTCCCAAAGTTGCGGGAGAAGGAGAGGTAGCGCACCCGCTCGTCCCCCGCCGCCAACTCCTTGAGCACCCCCAGGGTGCCGTCCTTGGAGCCGTCGTCCACAAAGATAAAGGAGAAATCCACCCCGTAGGCGGCCTTCATCCGCCCGGCCACCTTGCAGATTTCCGGGTAAAAATAGGGCAGGGATTCCTGCTCGTTGTAACAGGGAACCAGTACGGTGATCTCGCTCATGCTGTCTCTCCATCCTTCTTTTTAAAAATCCACAGCTTGCTGAACAGGTAGTTGAGGACGATCACCACCACATTGGAGGCGATCTTCACGACCAGGTCGGGGCAGGCCAGCCGGGTGACAAACAGCCACATGATCCCCATGTCCAGGGCGCCGGAGAAGAGCCGTGCCGCCACAAAGGAGCCGAATTCCCGCGCCAGATGACGGGCCCCGAAATCCCGGTTTTCAAAGACCCAGAGCTTGTTGGTCACATAGGCAAAGAGGACCGACAGCACCCAGGCCCAGACGTTGCTCCCCATCTCCCCCATCCCCACCAGCCGGGTAAAGGCCGCGTAGGTGACGATGTTCACCAGGGTGGTGAGGGCGCCAAAAATCAGGTAGAGCAGAACGTCTTTGTACTTTTTCAGCAGGTCTTTCAATCAAGTATCCCCCTCATTGGCAGCATTGAAGCCAGCCGCACCGCCAGCACCAAAAGGGAGTCACCTCCCCCTTTTCCTTCCCAGAATTTCTGTTCATTATACCAAAAAAAGGCGGTTTCCACAACCGCCTTTTCCCTGCCGAAAACCCTATTCCACCGATTTGAGGCTCTCCACCATATCCACCTTTTTCAGGTGAAAGTGCATGGCCAGGTTGACCAGCACCGCGAAGAGGATGGTCAGCGCCGCCGAGAGGAGGTAGCTGAGGGGGGCCACCGTCCGCCCGAACATGATGGTGTCGATCTCGGCGGTGGTGATGACAAACCGGTGCAGCCAGATGCCCCCCAAAAGCCCAGCCACGGTGCCCATGAGGGTGAGGGCCACATTCTCCCGGAAGATGTAGGCCGAGACCTCCTTGTCGTAAAAGCCCAGCACCTTGATGGTGGCGATCTCTCGCAGCCGCTCGGCCACGTTGATGTTGGTGAGGTTGTAGAGCACCACAAAGGCCAGCGCCCCGGCCGAGACGATGAGCACCAGCACCACGTAGTTGAGGCTGGTCACCGTGTCGCCAAAGCTGTTTTTGATGCCGCTGGTGTAGCTGATCATCAGCACCCCGTCGTGCTCCAACAGCGCCCCGGAAAGGGCATCCTGCCCCTCCTGCCCTGGGTCGTCCATCTGCAAGAGCAGGGTGTTGGGGCGCATCTCCTCCCCAAAGACCTGCCGGTAGTAGGCGGGGGAGAGGTAGAGGTAGTGGAAGGCGTAGTTCTCGGTGATCGCGGCCACCTTGACCGGGAGCTGCTCCCCCGAGTCGGCCACCAGGAAGATCTCGTCCCCCGCCGAGACCCCCATCAGGTTGGCGGCCTTTTCGCTGAGGACCGCCCCCTCGTCGGTGAGGGGGATGGGCTCGTGCCCCTTGCGGGTGCGCAGCACGATCTGCTCGCCCAGCCGCTCCGGCTCCTCGGGCACCACCAGGGTCAGTTCCAGCTGGCGGCTGTCGCTGCCGGCGGTGACCGACTTCTCGCGGGCGTACTGGTGCGCCCCCAGCCCCAACTGCCCGGCCAGGAGGACATCGAAGTCCTCTCGGTCCTCGGCGAGGGTGTCCTCGTCAAAGACCACCTGCCCGTCGTAGACATCCAGTTCGCCGAACTGGATGCTGACGATGTCGGAGATGGAGTCCTTCACCCCAAAGCCCGCCATCATCAGCGCGGTGCAGCCGGCGATCCCCAGCACCGTCATGGCGATGCGCTTTTTGTAGCGAAAGAGGTTGCGCACTGTCACCTTGCCGATGAAGCTCAGCCGGTCCCAGACAAAGCCCACCCGCTCCAACAGCACCCGCTTGCCCGCCTTGGGGGCCTTGGGCCGCATCAGCTGGGAGGGAGTCTCCCGCAGCTCCTTGACGCAGGCGTAGAGCACTGCCAGGGCCGCACAGGCCGCCGACCCCAGGGTGATCCAGAGGAGGTAGTCGAGGCGGATGGGGGCGATGACCTTTGTCATTCGGTACATGATGGCATAGGCGTTGAAGATGACGTTGGGGAAGAGGAGCAGCCCCCCCACGATGCCGAAGACCGCCCCCAGCACCGCCGCCGTCACGGCGTAGAGCAGGTACTTGCAGATGACCGCGCCGCTGCCGTACCCCAGGGCCTTGACGGTGCCCGCCTGGGTGCGCTGCTCCTCCACCATCCGGGTCATGGTGGTCAGGCAGACCAGGGCCGCCACCGCGAAGAAAAACACCGGGAAGACAAGGGAGATGGCGTCGATGCGGTCGGCGTCGTCGGCAAAGCCGGAGTAGCCCACGTTCCCGTCCCGGTCGTAGAGATACCACTTGGGCAGGGCGATGTCCGCCAGTTTGGCCCGGTTCTCGTCGATCTCCTCCTGCCCGTCGGCGATCTGGGTGGCAAAACTCGCCTTGGCGCTCTCGTACTCGGCGGCGCCGCTGCGGTACTCCCGCTGGCCCTGCTGGTACTGGGCCAACCCGGTCTGGTATTTCGCCAGGCCCTGCTGGTAGTCGCTCTTGGCCTTTGTCAGGTCGGCCCGGGCCTGGTCGAGTTGGGCCTGGCCGTCCTTTTTGGCGGCGGCCAGGGCGGCCTCCCCCTTGGCCAGTTGGGCGCGGCCCCCGTCCAGTTGGGCCTGCATCCCCTGTATCCGCCCGGCCAGGGCCTGGTACTGCGCCTGCAGTTCCGGCGGCAGCTGGGCGGGGTCGCCCATGGCGGCCAGTTGGCCCTGCAGGGCGGCGATCCCCTGCTCCAACTGGGCCAGCTGGCTGCGGGATTGCTCCAGTTCGGCCTGGCCGGCGGCGACCTTCTCGTCAAAGGCGGCCTGGTTTTGGGGGATGGCCGCCTCCCCCGCCGCGATTTGGCTCTTGGCGTCGGCCAGCTTTTTCTCGCTGGCGTCCAGGGTGCTCTTGGCGCTCTGCAGCTCGGCGGCGGCGCTGTCGAGCTTCTTCTTGGCCGCGTCCAGTTCGGCCTGCCCGTCGGCCCTGGCCTGGTCCAGTTCGGCCTGGGCGTCGTCGAGTTTGCCCGCGGCCTCCTCGTAGATCTCGTCGTAGCGGGCCTGGGCGCGGGCCTCCCCCACCCCCTCGAGGCGGGTCTTGGCGTCGGCCACCAGCTGGCCGTACTCCTCCCCAAAGCAGTCCAGCTCCGCCGCCCCCTTGAGGGTCAGGTAGGCCTCGGTGTAGTAGTCGAGGACAAAGGCCTCATCGGGGATGAGCAGCAGGTCGTCCACCGTGCCGCTGCCGATGCTGGTGGTGCCCATGGAGAAGGTGATGTAGAGGGGGCACTGGGCGACCCCCACCACCGTGTAGCTGCTCTCCCGCAGGGTGTCCGACAGCGCCTCCCCCTCCTTGCCGGGGGAGAGGGTCACCGTGTCGCCGATCTGCAGCCGCCGGCTCAGGTGGCCGCCGTACTGGATGAGGCACTCGTTCTCCGCCTCGGGCAGCCGCCCCTCCATCAGCCGGGGGGCGTTGATCCCCCCCTCTCCCGGCAGCCCCAGCACCTTGATGACGCTGGATTTCTCGCCGTCGTGCACCAGGGTGTCCACCGAGTGGGCCGGCTCCACCGCCTTGACCATCTCATCGGCCTCCAGGGCGGCGATGTCGTCCCCGTTGAGTCCGTAGGTGGAGAGGGCCTTGATGTCCATCAAATCCTGCTCGTCAAAATAGGCGTCGCCGGTGAGCTTCATGTCCGGCCCGGTGGCCTTGATCCCCGCAAAAAAGCCGGCCCCCAGGGCCACGATCAAGAAGATGGAGAAAAACCGGCTCTTGGTCTTGCGCACCTCCCGGAAGGCGTCCTTCCAGAGGGCGGTCTTGCGCTGTCTCTTCACCGTCTACCACTCAATTCTTTCCACCGGGGTGGGGGCGTCGTTTTTCTCCATGCTCCGCACCCGGCTGTTTTTGATTTTGATGACCCGGTCCGCCATGGGGGTGAGGGCGGTGTTGTGGGTGATGACCACCACCGTGGTCCCGGTGTTGCGGCAGGTGTCCTGCAACAGCTTCAAAATGCTCTTGCCGGTCTCGTAGTCCAGCGCGCCGGTGGGCTCGTCGCACAGCAGGAGCTTGGGCCGCTTGGCCAGGGCCCGGGCGATGGCCACCCGCTGCTGCTCCCCGCCGGAGAGCTGGGCGGGAAAGTTCTTCATCCGCTCCCCCAGCCCCACCTGGCGCAGCACCTCCTCGGCGTCCTCCGGCTCCCGGCAGATCTGGGAGGCCAGCTCCACATTCTCCTTGGCGGTGAGGTTTTGCACCAGGTTGTAAAACTGAAAGACAAAGCCGATGTCGTAGCGGCGGTAGGTGATGAGCTCTTTGCGGGAGTAGGCGCTCACCTCCTTGCCGTCCACCCAGATCTTGCCGCCGTCGCAGCTGTCCATCCCCCCGAGGATGTTGAGGACGGTGGTCTTGCCCGCGCCGCTGGGCCCGACGATGACGCAGAACTCCCCCTTCTCGATGGAAAAGGTGATGCCGTCCGCCGCGCGGATGGTCACCTCCCCCATCCGGTACTCCTTGACCACGTCCTGAAACTCGACAAATGCCATCTCTCTGCCCCCAGCGGGCGCCAGCGCGCCCTGTATTTTGAAAAAGGGAGCGGGGCCGCCCGACGGCGAAACACCCGCGATCCCATCTCTATGCATCTTATCCCAGATCCATCCATTCGGATTTATTGTACACCATATTTCGCCCCCGATGATAGCAAAATTGTTAACAGAAATAATTTTGCCCGGGCAAAACGCCCCCCTCGCCCACCGGCATCAAAATCCCCTCTTCGGCGGCCTGCACCGCCCCCTTTGGGGCAGGGGCATCAAAACCGGCGGCCAGAGGGCCCTAGGGGAAGGGGCAGCGGCGAGAGCAGCCAGCGCAGACCGGCGCGGGCGCGCTGCACCGCCTCGAGGCGACAGCACCGCGGGAACGCCGAGCGGCGGCGCCCCCCTCTCGCCGGGGGCGCCGCCGCCGTTTACTGCCAGATGCGCGCCACCAGGGCGGGCAGCTCTGCCAGCGTGTCGATGGTGTAGTCGGCCTCAGGGGCCCGGCCAAAGCCGTAGCGGGCGTGGATGAAGGGCACCCCCGCCCGGTGGGCGGCGTCGCAGTCCATCTCCGTGTCCCCCACGTAGAGCACCCGGGAGAGCCCCTCCCGCCGGGCCACCAGGGAGATGTTGTCCCACTTGGGCAGCCCGGTGTGGCCGGCGTTCTCGCTGCCGGCAAAGTAGTGCCCCAGCCCGTGGGCGGCGTAGAAGGCCTCGATATACCCCTCCTGGCAGTTGGAGACCACATAGAGCGGCCAGCGCGCCGAGAGGGCGGCCAGGGTCTCCTCCAGCCCGGGGTAGAGGGTGCCGCCGGTCCGCTCGAGGTAGGCGTTCTCCTCGTCGCAACAGCGGGCCACGATCTCGTGGGCCCGCGCCACCGATACGCCGGTGAAGAGGGCCTCGCCGATCTTGGGCAGGGTCTTGCCCATGACCCCCTTCATCTGGGCCTCGGTGATGGGGCCCACCTCGGGAAAGTGCCGCAGGGTCAGGTTCCAGGACTCCACCACCCGGGCCGCCGCGTCCCAGAGGGTGCCGTCCAAATCAAAGAGGATGCCGTCTTTTTGCACTGTCTCTCCCCCTATCTGCCCAGGTCAAAGCGCAGCTGCGGATTGTAGAGGTAGTCGTCGTTGTCGTAGGTAAGCTCCAGGTTCTGCGAGCCCTTGGGCACCTCGTAGCAGAGGGTGGTCTCGATGGTCCGCCCGGCGGCCAAGGTCTGGGTGGTGAAGAGTTCCTGGCGATTGCCCTGGCTGTCGGTGATGTAGGCGTCGTCGTCCTCGGAGAACTCAAAGAGGTCGTCGCCCCCCTGCAGGATGAAGTCGGGCCGCCAGAGCAGCCGGTCCTCCCCCGAGCGGTTGGTGATCTTGATCTGCACCACCAGGTACTCGTCGTCCTCGTCGGGGGTCAGGCCGTACTCGCTGCCGTCGCGCACCCCGGTGACGGTGAACTCCATCTCCTCCCAGCTGGCGGTCTGTCCCACCGCGTAGTGGGTGGCGTCAGGGGTCCGGCGGTTTTGGTGGTCGCCGCTGTTCCAGCCGCTGGGGGACTGCTGGTCAAAGTAGCTCCCGCCGTCTCCCTCGTCGCCGTAGTCGTAGTCGTCGTAGTTGTCGCCGTCGTCCCAGCCCCCCTGGTAGTGGTGGTAGCCGTTCCCGTAGTTGCTGCCGCCGTCGTTGCGGGCGGCGCGAAAGACCGCCGCGATCGCCGCCCCGTAGCACAAAAACACCACCAGCACCGCCGCCACCGCCACCGAGGCCACGGCGATGATGGTGTTGCGCAGGTTTTTGTACTTTCGCTCCCGCACCGCCGCCACCGGGCAGCCGCAGCAGGGGCAGACCGGGCTGCCGACGGGGATCCGGTTGCGGCACTGGGGGCAGCTGGTGGTGCCGTAGGGCTGGGTCGGGGGGGTGTAGTAGCCGTTCATAGAGAACTCCTCCTCATCGTCGGGGCGGCAAGACTGCCCGCCCTTCTCTCTCTTCTGTTTTAGTGTATCGGCCGGGGCCCGGTTTGTCAACGAAAAAGGTCTCATTTGCCCCGGTCTTCCCAGGCGTCGAATTGTGAAAAAAGTCGCAACAAATTGTAAAGAGAAGGTGGACAAGTCCGGCCCGGTGTGGTATCCTGAGGACAAAGTTGATAGAGGCGCGGTGCGGATGAGTAGCCGGCGGGAGGGGACACCCTGGGAACCCGGCAAAAGGCCAAACCGCCGAAACGGCTGGGCGGGTGCGCCCCGCTGTTGGGCAGGGGGAGAAGATCTCCCTGACTCCTGTTTTTTAACAGAGGCGCTATCGGTGATAACTTTGCTCGTTTGAAAGTTGCACTGATGGGGTGCAACTTTTTCTTTTTGTCCGCCCCGGCGGGCGGGACGACACCGAAAGGAGTTACACAGATGAATCAAACACCAAACACCACAAAGGCCCAGGCGCTGGCCTCTGAAAAGACCGAGCTCAAGCGGGAGGTCGGCCTCTTCGGCGGCGTGTCGGTGCTGGGGGGGATCATGATCGGCTCGGGCATCTTCTACCTGGGCAGCATCGTGCTCCAGCGCAGCGGCATGAGCATGGGGCTGGCCCTGCTGGTCTGGGCCCTGGGCGGGCTGGTGGTCCTCTTCTCCGGCATCTGCTATGCCGAGCTGGGGGCCATGATGCCCAAGGCCGGCGGCGGCTACGTCTACCTGCGGGAGGCCTACGGCGAGCGGGTGGCCTTTATGAGCGGGTTCTCCAACTTTATCCTCGGCTCCTCGGGCTCCATCGCCGCCCTGGCCGTGGCCTTCCCCGAGGCCATCGCCAGCCTGGTCCCCCTCTCCCCCCTGGCCTGCAAGGCCATCGCCATCGGGATGATCGTGCTCCTCAGCGCCATCAACCTCTTCGGCATCAAGCTGGGCAGCCGGATCCAGAACTTCTTCATGGTCCTCAAGCTGCTGCCCATCGTCCTCATCATCGTCTGCGGCATCTTCATGGGCCAGCAGACCCCCAACCTCTCGCTGGTGCCCGACCCGGCCATCGCCGGTACCCCCTCCCTCTTCAAGATCTGCGGGATGGTGGCCTTTGGGGTGGTGGCCACCCTCTGGGCCTACGAGGGCTGGACCAACCTGAACACCATCAGCGAGGAGATCAAAAACCCCAAGCGCAACCTGCCCCTGGCCATCATCCTCTCCATCGTCGGGGTGATGCTCATCTACGTCCTCTTCAATTTCGCCATCTACCGCACCCTGCCCTATGAGACCATCACCGCCATGCTCGCCAGCGGCGACCTCTTCCTGGGCACCGCGGCGGCCAACACCCTCTTCGGCAGCGCCGGCAAGATCATCGTCGGCTCCACCATGATCGTGGCCATCTTCAGCGCCCTCAACGGCTGCGTCATGGTCTTCCCCCGCACCTACTACGCCATGGCCCGCGACGGCGCCTTCTTCAAGAGCGCGGCCAAGCTGCACCCCAAATATAAGACCCCGGTCTTTGCCATCGTCCTCTCCGGGGTGGTCTCCATCGTCCTGGTGTGCATGCAAAACCTCAGCCAGCTCACCAGCCTGGTGGCCTTCTGCGGGATGTTCTTCAACACCATGACCTTCTACGCGGTCATCCGGCTGCGCAAAAAATACCCCGATCTGGAGCGCCCCTACAAGGTGTGGGGCTACCCGGTGATGGTGGTGCTGGTCATCCTCATCACCATCGGCCTGCTCATCAACACCCTGGTGGAATCCCCGGTCACCTCCATCATCGGCCTGTCTGTACCCGCCGTGGGGCTGCTGCTCTACGAGCTGGTGTTTAAAAAGAGCCGCGAGGCCGTGCTGGCCGCCCAGCAGGCGGAAGCCGAGGCCCAAGCCACCGACAACAAGGAGGAAGCGTAACATGGACAGCTGCGTCATCGTCAACGGAAAGGTCTACCTGGAGCGGGAGACCTTCGCCCAGGCCGTCTGCATCGAAAACGGGATCATCAAGGCCGTTGGCACCAATGAGGAGTGCCGGGCTGCCGCCCCCGCCGGCGCCCGGGAGTACGACGCCCAGGGCCGCACCGTGGTGCCCGGCTTCAACGACAGCCACATGCACCTCTACTTCGTGGGGGAGAACCTGGAGTCCATCGACGTGCACGGTTGCACCTCCATGGCCGAGGTCAAAAAGATCGCCCGCGACTTCATCGCCCGCACCCAACCGCCCAAGGGGACCTTCCTCCACGGCTCGGGCTGGAACCAGGACTACTTCACCGACGAGGCCCGGATGATGGACCGCCACGACCTGGACGAGATCACCACCGAGTACCCCCTGGTGCTGGAGCGGGCCTGCGGCCACGCGGTCAGCGCCAACTCCCTGGCCATCGAGATGGCCGGCATCACCAAGGACACCCCCCAGCCCGAGGGGGCCCACTTCGACGTGGACGAAAACGGCGAGCCCACCGGCATCTTCCGCGAGACCGCGGCCAACATGGTGATGGCCCTGCAGCACGAGCCCACCGTGGAGGAGATCGAGCACACCCTGCGCACCGCCATGGCCCACGCCGCCGAGTGGGGCATCACCTCGGTGCAGACCATGGACGTCCGCCCCGGGGGCTGGCGCGAGACCCTGCAAGCGTATGAAAACATCCAGTCCAGCCACCCCACCCTGCGGGTCTACCACCAGTGCAACTTCATGGACCCCGCCAGCTACCAGGCCTTTTTGGACGAGGGACACAAGACCGGCGCCGGCGACAGCTACAACAAGATCGGCCCCCTGAAGCTGTTTGTGGACGGCTCTCTGGGCGCCCGCACCGCCACCATGAGAAAGCCCTACGCCGACGACCCCTCCACCCAGGGGATCCAGACCCTGACCCAGGAGCAGACCGACGCCATGGTCAAGCTGGCTGACGAGAACGGCTGCCAGGTGGCGGTCCACGCCATCGGCGACGCGGCCATCGAGCAGGTGCTCAACAGCTACGACACCGTCTGCTACGGCAAAAACCCCCACCGCCACGGGGTGGTCCACTGCCAGATCACCGACGCCCCCCTGGTCGAGCGCTTCTGCGAAAACGACATCCTCGCCTACATCCAGCCCATCTTCCTGCACTACGACATGACGGTGCTGGAGAGCCGGGTCGGGAAGGAGCTGGCCTCTACCAGCTACGCCTTCCACACCATGAACAAGCTGGGCATCCACACCTCCTTTGGCACCGACAGCCCGGTGGAGGACCTGAACACCATGAACAACCTCTACTGCGCCGTGGCCCGCAAAAACCTGGACAAAAAGCCGGAGGGCGGCTTCTACCCCCACGAGTGCATGGACATCTACGAGGCCGTGGATGGCTACACCGCCGGCAGCGCCTACGCCAGCTTTGAAGAGGGCGTGAAGGGCCGCATCAAGCCCGGCTACTACGGCGACCTGGCCATCCTCAGCCAGGACATCTTCACCATCCCCACCGACGAGCTGCTCACCACCGTGGTGGACGCCACCGTCCTCGGCGGCGAGTTCGTCTACGAGCGCTAGCTCGCGCTTCCCCGCAAAAAAGAGAGCGCCGGAACAGGGCCGTCTTCCCTGTTCCGGCGCTCTTTTTCTTCTGCTCGCTTGTCCGCTGTCCCCTTTGCGCGAAAGGAGGCCTTTCCCCTGCACGCAGGCCGGGGCAGGCGCGTCTATTGTCCTGGGGCGGCAGGGCGGTGTGTCTCTCCCCAGCGGCACATCTCCCGCAGGAGCGGCAGCAGGGAGCGGCCCCGCTCGGTGAGACCATACTCCACCTTGGGCGGGATCTGGGGATAGGCGCGCCGGAACACCAGGCCATCGGCCTCCATCTCCTTCAAGCTGGCGCTGAGGGTCTTGTAGGTGATCCTCCCCAACAGCCGCTGCAACTCGTTAAATCGGATCACTTCCCCCTTGCCCAGGTTGTAGAGGATCAGCAACTTCCACCTGCCGTTGAGCAGGGAGAGGGTGTAGCCAAAGGAGGTGTCCTCCGAATCGGCGATCTTGGGCAGCCTGTCCGCCATCTTCACTATCCTTTCTGATAGTACCCATCCAACCGGTGCGTACTTCCTTTTTTTCACCTTTCATTGTAAACTCAAAACACAGCCTCTGTAAAGGGGCGGAGAGGAGACAGCACCATGAAGATCATTGCCCTGAACGGCAGCCCCCGCAAAGGGTGGAACACCCATCAGATGCTAGAGGCCTTTTTAGAGGGGGCCCGAGCCGCCGACGCCGAAACAGAGACCGAGCTGGTCCATCTCTTTGACCTGTCCTATACCGGCTGCCGCAGCTGCTTTGCCTGCAAGCGAAAGGGCGGTCCCTCCTACGGCCGCTGCGCCTACCCCGACGGGGCGCGGGAGCTGCTGGCCGCCCTCGCTGCCGCCGACGGGATCGTATGCGGCTCCCCTATTTATTTTCACGACATCACCGCCCAGTTGCGGGGACTGCTGGAGCGGCTCTTCTTCCCCTTTCACTCCTTCCGGGCCGGGGAGACCACCCTTGCCCCCAAGCCGCTGCGCTCGGCCATGATCTACACCATGAATGTGACCGAAGAGGAGATGCGGGCCGCGGGCTATCCGCAAAACCTGGCCACCACCGAGGGGTACTTCTCCTACACGTTCGGCCATCCGCCCGCCCTCCTCTACGCCTGCGACACCTGGGAATTTTCCGATTACAGCCTCTATGAGGCCAGCATCTGGGACGAGGCCGCCAAATGGCGGCGGCGACAGGAGCAGTTCCCCCACGACCTGGCGGCGGCGCGGGCGGCAGGGATGGAGATGGTTCGCGCCATCTCCATCGACCACCCTGCCTGACGCCAACTCCGCGGGCTGAGGCACACAAAAAAGAGAGGGATCTCCCCCTCTCTTTTTATCTGCCTATCTGCCCTCCCGCCAGGCGCGGGAGAGCGCTTCCAACTGCCGGGGGATATCCCCCCGAACCGCCCCGCCGTGGTGGCAGAGGACGGTCTGCAAGTCCAACCGGGCCAGGAAGCGGACCGTCTCCATCCCCTCTTCCATGTCCAGGGTGTAGCGGGGGTTGGGGCCGGTCAGCCGCCCCTCCTCCGCCGTGAGGGCGTCGCCCGCTATCAGGGTGCGCTCCTCTTTGCAGTAGAGGGCGATGTGGCCGGGCATGTGGCCCGGGGTGTCCACCACCCAAAGCCCCTCCCAGCCCGGGAAGGGGGCGTCCCCCTCCAGGGCGACGGCCCCGGGGACCGGGTCGTCCACCGGGGCGGGCCGCCCCGCGGCCACCGAGCGGGGGGAGGCCGCCTCCCCCGCCACAAAGGGCCGCTGCACCGCCGAGCAGTAGACGCCCAGACCGGGACAGCGCCCGGTCAGCTCCCGCGCCAGGCCCATGTGGTCGTGGTCGCAGTGGGTCAGCACCAGGGCCTGTAAGTCTCCCAGGGACACCCCCGCCCCGGCCAAGGCCTCTTCCAGCCGGGGCAGGGTCCCGGCGCAACCGCAGTCCACCAGCAGCGCCCGGCCCCCCTCTTCCCGCTGCAGCAGCACCGGCCAGATGGGGGGCGACCCCTCCCCCGGGCCCGGCAGCCGCAGCGGCGTGATCCTGTTCATCCGTGCTCCCCATCCTCTCTCCCCCGTTCAGGGGGCGTCGGGGCCGGCAGGCAAACCTAGTCGGCCCAGTGGATGACCCCTTCCCGCCGGGGTTTGGCTGCCGGGGTCTCGGCCGGGTGGCCCAGGGAGGCAACGCCCCAGACGATGTGCTCCGCCGGCACCCCAAAGCTGTTCAGCACGGCGCGGACGCCGGGCTCGTCGCTGGTCTCCTTGAGCTGGTTGATCCAGACGCTGCCCAGCCCCAGGGAGTGGGCGGCCAGGAAGATGTTTTGCAGCGCGCAGGCGCAGTCGGCCAGGCCGTTGCCGTTTTCCCGGTCGTTGGAGGCCAGGATCAGCGCTGCCGGGCGGTACATGTCATACCCCTCTTTGCCCATGGCCTTCCCCATGGCCTCGCAGAGGGCGGCGATCTTCGCCCCGTCGGTGACGGCGGTGAACTGCCAGCTCTGCTTCCCCATCCCGCTGGGGGCGTAAGAGGCGGCTTGCAGCAGGGTCTCCATCTCCTCCCGGGCAATTGGCTCCCCGGTGAATTTGCGGACGCTCCGCCGCTCCAAAATCGCTTTCAACACTTCGTTCACAGCAATTTCCTCCTTTGCCTTCTCGGCTTTTTCTACTATATTAGTATACTACCGCCGCCAGGGGCGGTCAAAGGGCAGTTTGTAAACTTTTTCCCTGCCCTCCCTCCCCCTGGCATTTTTCCAAAAGGTGTGCTATACTGTCCCAAATTTGGCCCGGGCACGCGGTCCGGGCCACCGGCCAATAAAAGGAGGGAATGTCTGTGTTTCGCCACTGGAAAGGGCTGCTGGCAGCCGGGTTGGCCGCACTGGTGGGCGGGACCGCCTGCTGGGCCCGCTTTGGGGAGACCAGCCGCCTGGTGCTGCGCCGGGAGGAGGTCGCCCTTCCCGCCGCCGCGCGCCCCTTTACCGTCGCCCTCTTTTCCGACACCCACCTGGGCCGCTACGGCGGCGCCCAGTTACTGCGCCGGGTGGCGGCGCTGATTGATGCCCAACAGCCCGACCTAGTGGTTTTTGCCGGCGACTTTTTCGACGCCTATCGCCGGGACCAGGAACTCCTGGACCTGGACGAGCTGGCCGCCATCCTGGCGGGGATCGAGGCGCCCTTCGGCAAATACGCCGTTTGGGGCAACCACGACCGGGGCGGCGGGGCCCACCGGGTCTACGGCGAATTGATGGAGCGGGGCGGCTTTGCCCTGCTGCAAAACCAGGCGGTGGCGCTGCCCGACCTGGGGCTGGTCCTGGGCGGGCTGGACGACGCCCTGCTGGGCCGCCCAGACTTCTCCCTCTCCCTGGAGGGGGAGGGGCTGCGCGTCCTCGTCGCCCATGAACCCGGCCCGGCGGCCGAGCAGGTCCCCGGGGCCCACCTGATCCTCTCCGGCCACACCCACGGCGGGCAGTTGGGGCTGCCCCTGGTGCGGCGCCTCCTCCTGCCCCCCGGCTCCGGTTCCTACGCAAAGGGGAGTTACCCCCTGGGGGAGGGCCGCTTCCTTCAGGTCACCAGCGGGGTGGGGGTCACCAAGGTGTCCGCCCGCCTCTTTGACCCGCCCGAGGTGGTGCTGCTGCAGATCGTCCCCGGCCAGAAAGGCTCCTCGTAAAGCGGGGGGCTTTTTTGCGTCTCCATTGGGCGAAAGCCCCCGTTTCGGTTGGAGGTCAGCCGCCCCACTGGGACATTTCTACCCCGCTGCAAAAGGCATCTTCTCCAATGAAGAGTGCGCCTTCGGAGCAAGGCCGCAGCGGCGAGCGGTCGGCGTCCGGGGCACCCTCCCCCGACAATGGGTGGCCATCGCCCCCTGCTTTTGCGGCAAAACCCTGTCCCCTCTCCCCCGTGGGACAGGGCGCTTTTAAAGGGGGGAGGCCCCCTGGATAAAGGCCGCGCGGGAATTTCCCTGGGAGGGCACCACTTTTCCCGGGCGCTGGCAAACAAAGCCCTCGAACAGGCTGGAAAGCGGCGCTCCCCCTCCCCGGCCTGTCGGTGGGCCCTCTCTTGGGCGCAGCCGGCAGAGCCTCGCCCCTCGCCCGGGGCGGGGAAAAGGCCCGCCCGCAAAGCCGACCCGCCCGGAAAAGCCGGAGGGGTACGCTCCCTCTATCGGCGGCGCGGACCGGTTTTGCGCCGCCCTTTTGCGCCCTTTTGGGCGGTGGCGAAGTGTTCTTTTGTCAGGCGGAACACCTGGGGGGAGAGCAGCAGCAGCGCCAGGAGGTTGGGCACCGCCATCAGGCCGTTGAGGGTGTCCGACAGCTGCCAGACCGGCCGCAGCTCCACCGTGGCCCCCACCATGATCAGCGCCAGAAAGACCACCCGGTACCAAAACACCGGCCCCTGCCGGCCGCGGCTGAGATAGGCCATGGCGCTCTCGCCGTAAAAGCACCACCCCAGCATCGAGGAGACGGCGAAGAACAGCACCGAAATGGCGATAAACCCGCTGCCCCAGCGGCCCAGCACCGTGTCAAAGGCGGCGGTGGTGAGGGCCGCCCCGTCCAGCCCCGAGTCCCACATCCCGGTGGTGAGGATCACCAGGGTGGTGAGGGTGCAGGTGACAAAGGTGTCGGCAAAGACCTCGAACATCCCCCAAAAGCCCTGCTTGACTGGGCTGTCGGTCTCGGCCGCCGCGTGGGCGATGGGGGCGCTGCCCAGCCCCGCCTCGTTGGTGAACACCCCCCGGGCGACCCCGGTGCGCAGGGCGGCCTGCAGGGTGTAGCCCACCACGCCCCCCGCCGCCGCCCGAACGCCGAAGGCCGAGCGGAAAATCAACCCAAAGGCCGGGCCCACCTGGTCGCGGTGCACCGCGATCACCCAGAGGGAGGCAGCGATGTAGAAGATGCTCATCAGGGGGACAAATTTTTCGGTGAAGGCCCCGATCCGCTTGAGTCCCCCCAGCACCACCAGGGCGCAGAGGGCCATCACCCCCACCCCGGTGGCCCAGTAGGGGATGGAGAAGGACTGGCGCAGCGACTGGGCGATGGTGTTGGACTGGGTCATGTCCCCCATCCCGAAGGAGGCGCAGACACACAGCAGGCAAAAGACCCCCGAGAGCCAGCCCCAGCCCCGGCCCAGCCCCTTTTTGATGTAGTACATCGGCCCGCCCCGGTGGGTGCCGTCGGGGCTGGTCTCCCGGTAGTGCACCGCCAGCACCACCTCGGCGTACTTGGTCATCATCCCGAAGAGGGCCGACAGCCACATCCAGAAGATGGCCCCCGGCCCCCCCAGGGTGAGGGCGGTGGCGATGCCGGCGATGTTGCCCACCCCCATGGTCCCGGCCAGGGCGGTGGTCATGGCGGCGAAGGGGGAGAGGTTCTGCCCCGTCCCCCCCTTCTTCTTTTGAAACAGGCTGCCCAGGGTGACCTTGAACATGTATCCCAGTTTGCGCAGCTGCAAAAAGCCGGTGCGCCAGGTGAAGTAGACCCCCACCCCCACCAGCACCGCCAGCATCACCGGCCCCCAGACAAACCGGTTGACTGCTCCCTCCGCCGCCCAGAACCACGGCATTTGACCGTCCCCTTCCCGCGCCCACGGGCGCAGGAAATGGATATGCCAGAGGGCGGGGGGATATGCGGGGAAAGGGCAGAGGGGTAAAAAAGGATCGCCGTCAACCAGAGACCTTCTCCCCTGCAAGCTGTTTTGCAACAAGGCATAAAAATCCCCCAGCGGGGAGGGGATACCCACCCGCCGGGGAACGCTCATTTCCTTCTGTTTTCCAAATCTACCACTCGATGCGCTCCACCAGCCGCACCCCGTTCGCCTGCATCGAGGCGGCGAAGACGGCGTTGTAGAAGTCGCGGCCGTGCACCCCGGGGATGTCAAAGGTGTCCACGCAATCCAGGGGGACCACCACGTCCAGCTCCCGCCCCTCGACGTTGGCGTAGGCCTTGCAGGTGGTCGCCAGCTGGTAGACGCAGATGTCGGTGACACAGCCGGTGACGATCAGGTGCCCCACCTCGTAGCGGTCGAGCAGCTCCTTGATGTACCAGTTGAGAAAGCCGTTGGTCGAGGCCTTCTCCACGATCTTGATGCCCGGCACCGCGGCGATCTGCTCCACCACCTTCTCCTCCCCGCTGCCCTTGACGCAGTGGGGAGGGTAGGCGGAAAATTCGGGGGAATCGTCCCGGTGGCAGTCGGTGTAGGCCAGGGTGTAGATCTGTCTCTCGGCGCAGGCGCGGGCCAGGGCCGCCGCCCGGGGGACCACCGCATCGGCGTAGGGGCTGGCCAGGGCCCCCTGGCGGCAAAAGCCCACGTTCAAATCCACCACCGCGCAGACGGTCCCCTCGGCGGGGAACTCGTCAAGGTGGGCGGTGGGCAGGTCGCGCAGGCTCCCCTCCACCTGTTTGGCAGCCTCGGCAAAGGCGGCCTGGTAGTCAATGGCGTGCAGATCCATGGGGCATTCCCCTTCCGTTTTTTCTTTTCAGTATACCCCTTTCACCCCCGCTTTTCAACCGACTGCGCGCCTGCGCCGACCGACTGCGCAAAAGCGGTGGACGGCCCCGTCCTGCCAGGGTATACTGGTACCAGAACAAAAAAGGAGGGATGGCCGTGGAGGTGGAGATCAAATTGCAGCCCGGTCTGGCAGGGCCTCGGGCGGTAATCTACTGCGGCGAGATCACCCCCGAGGTGGAGGCGGCCGCCGCCCGCCTCGCAGGCGCCACCCGGCGTCTGGCGGGCCGGCGGGAAGGGCGGGTCTACCTGCTCGACCCCGGGGAGATCACCCTCGTCACCGCCGAGGGGCAGCAGGTGTACGCCCTCTGCCAGGGGGAGCGCTACCTCCTCAAGGCCCGGCTCTACGAGCTGGAGGCCCAGTTGACAGGCAGCCGCTTCGCCCGCATCTCCCACTCGGAGATCGCCAATTTCGACTGGGTGGAGAGCCTGGATATGTCCACGGCCGGCACCATCCACCTGCGCTTCAAAAGGGGGGGCGGGGCCTTTGTCTCCCGCCGGTATGTGGCCCGCATCAAAGAGCGGCTGGGCCTGTGAGAGAGAGGAGGGCTTGTCTGTGAACTGCGCAAAAAAAGCGGCCGGCCGGGCCGTCGTCGGCTTTGGCTGGGGCGTCTGCACCTCCACCGCCATCTGCTACTTCATCTCCCTGGGGGTGGGGGAGTACTGGCCGGTGACCCCCGAACTGCTGGCGGCCTTCGGGGGCGACCTGTTGGCCGCCGTGGGGCTGCAACTGCTCACCTCCGGGCTGCTGGGGGCCGTCTGCGCCGCCATCTCGGTCTTTTTTGAAATCGAGCGCTGGAGCCTGGCCCGGCAGACCGCCCTGCACGGCTGCTGCTGCGCCGCCGCGGTCATCGGCACGGCAGCCGTCAACCGCTGGGTCACCTTGAGCGCCGCCGGGCTGGCGAGCTACCTGCTCCTCTTTCTGGCCATCTACCTGGTCATCTGGCTGGCGCTGGCCCACCACTGGCGGAAAAAGCTGCGGGCCATCAACCAAAAACTCAAGGGGCTTTAAGGGCCCCAGATGCAGAGCGGGGCTGTCGGGCAGCCCCGCTCTCCTTCTGTTTGGGGGAAGGGGGAGCGAGCGAATCGGGGCCTTTCCCGAAAAGTTTGTCCCCTTGATGAGCATCTTCTACATTGCCGCCTCTCTCTGGGTGATCGCAGTGCACCGCGACCAAGTGGACCCGGCCTTTGGGCTGATTTTCCGCTCGGCCTTCGGTGTTCGGGCAGCGGCTGTTCGGGGTGTGGCGGCGAGACGAGGGCCGCCTGCCCAGCGCTCGAATTGCCTCGAGCGCCCCCAAGCTGAGCGGGGACAGGGTCTGGCCCGACAGGTCCGCTGGGTCCACGGCAACCACTCGGTTCCTTCGCCCGCCGACAGGCAAACAAAGCCATTCCCCGCTTTCCCAGGCGATTTGCCCGGCGACCCGGCTCCCGCCAGTCCACTGACGGCGGCGGGACGATAAAGGCATGACCGGAGAGGCGCGGCGCGCTGCCGGCAACCTGTCTGAAAAGGAGAATCGGGTTGGCGGCGATACCCTTTGGCCAAATCGGTTCAGAAATCGTATTATTGGCCGCTCCCAGGCATCGCCGCAAGCTCGCGGTGCGCAACTCGAAGGCGGCACGCAACTCGGCGGTGGCCCGCGCGAAGTCGCCTGCCCCCAGCTGGACCATTCTGAAAAGCCGTTTGGACAGTTAGACCATCCCCGCCCTGCACCGCGCCCAGGTTGCACCAAAAAGCCCTCGCCCATTCCTACAATCTGCACGAACGGGCGAGGGACATTTTTCCCTTGGCAACAGCACTTTCAGCACAGCGGCACAGAACTAGACCCGGCCGCCCCCCTCGTCGTCCCCGAAGGGGAAGAGGCCCAGCTGCTCATCCCGCTTGCCCACGGCCTTGGGCGGTTTGCGAAACCGGCTCAGGGCCACCAAGATCAGCGCCACCACGGCGATCACCGCGACAAAAATCAAACCGTACTTGATCCACAGAGTAACACTCACAACAGTTCCTCCTCTCCGCCGCGCCGGGCGGCAGTCAGCCCCGCCGCTGGGCTGGGCCCAGCAGGCGGGCGATGGCATAGCACAAAAAGAGGGCCATGACGATGAGCCCCGCTGTCACGTACCAGCGGCCCAGGGGGGCGCCGAAGGCGGCGGCGATGACGGCCGGGGCAAAGACCGCCGCCACCGCGGCCCGCAAGATGACCGCCGCGTCCATCCGCCGGACATAGTAGCCCCAGTCGCTGTTTCCATCGTAGCGCAGGGGGGTGCCCCAGAGGGTCAGCTCGGGGCGCTGGTAGATGGGCCTTTGGGGCTTGCCCTCCGGCTCGGGGTGGGCAAACACCGCCGTAAAGCCCTGAAAGACCGTCAGCGCCAGGTAGGCCACCCCGCCGATGCGGGCGGAGGTGGGCAGCCCCTCGGCCGCCACCCGCTGCCAGTTGATCCCCAGGCAGAGAGCGCAGAGGCCGAGACAGGCGAGGCCGCCGGTCTCCCAGATGCGCTGAAAGCGGTTGTAGCGATAGCGGATGCGCACGGCCTCCCCTCCTCTCTCTGTTCCGTCGGGCGGGCTAGTGGGCGCCGCCGGGCTTTTGCCCCCTCATCTTTTTGAGGGTGCGGTCGATTTCCCGGTCGGTGGGCTCCTCGTAGTTGGGGCCGTAGAAGAGCTGTTTGCCCGGCCGGTCGGTCCGGTCCAGCGAGCGGGGCGCCCCCTTGCCGACCCGGCCGATCAGGCTGGGCAGCAGCACCAGGGCCACCAGGGCCAGCACCAGCACGGCGAGGTAGAACCACTCTTTCCCGCTCAGGCCGGCAAACCAGGAGAGGGAAACCCCGCCCTCCCCCAGGAGCGCCGGCGCCAGCAACAGCCCCACCCCGAAGAGGAAGCAGAGCGCAATGGCCGCTGTCTTCAATGCCTTTTTCATTTTGAACCCTCCTTTTTTTCCGGTCTCTTCTCAAAATGGGGTCTCCCCCTATTTTGTCTCTCCACCCGCCCGGGCGCATAGCTGTCGTACCCGTAAAAGGACCAGCCCTCGCCCTTGGCGGCCTTGCCGGCGGGCAGCTCCCTGCCCTGGGTGGCCCGGCCGATGAGCCCAGCGATGACCAGCAGGAGGAGCAGGATGCCGCCGATGCCCGCCACGATCCCCAGCAGGTACCGCCACTGCTCCCCGCTCAGGGGGACGCCGCGGTTTTCTTCCAGCTGCACCGTGTAGAGCAGGTAGCCAAAGCCCGTCAGCGCACCCAGCGCCACCAGGGCCAATGCCGACCGAACGATCCACTTTTTTGCCTTCATCGCGAAACACCTCCCGCCAATCTGGGCAAACTGCTGTTGTCCGTGGGTCCCTAGCTTCAGTATATACCCATTTTTTCCAAAAGGGTATCTCTTTTGCCCCGAATCAGCGCTTTGTCCTGAAGGGGTGTCACAATTTGTCGATTTTGCCGACACCACCGCTGTCCGCGCCCAGTTGCGGCGCGGACGCAAAGCCACGCTAGCCCCCCTGTCGCCCGGCGTGGGCCGCCAGCGCCAGCAGGGCCAGCAGCAGCCCGGCCCCGATCGGCTGCGCCGCGGCGAGGGACAGAGGGGACTGGCCGCCCCCCAGCCGCCAAAAAAGCAGGGCCGCTCCCCCGACCCCGGCGCCCCAAGCCAACAGGCGGCGCCCCCTCTTTTTCATCCGTCCATCCCCTCCTCGACCGGCACCAGGCCCTCTCTGGGGAGAGTTTGTCCCCTCCGGCGGCAATCATACCCCGGCCAAAGGGGGGCAAGCTATCTGCAAAGGCCGCCGCAGCACCCGTCCAAAACGGCGGCCTATTGGGGGAGAGGAGGTGAGAGCATGACCGAGAGAGAGCGGGAGGAGCGGCGCAAAAAGGCCGCCCAAAGCCGCATCATCACCGACCCCCAGGGCTCCTGGACCGGCGTTCCCCTGAACCCGGACGAGATACCGGTGCAGGACGCCGACGACCTGTAATAGAGCACTATCACTAAATCAAAATGTATTTCTTTAGCTCTTTTGTGCATATACAATACCCCGCAAATTTGCTATACTACAGATGCAGAAACAGATTCCGATGAAACGGAATCCTCCTATTTCTCACCTTCTTTTCATACTTTTATCTTTTCATCCCACAGGGAAAAAGGCCCCACTCCGCGGGGCCTTTTTCCTTTTGCTTTTTCTCCGCCCCCTTCGGCGAGGAGCGCAGCGCCCCCAGTCCCCTCACACAGGGGCCGGGGGCGCATTTTTTAGGGGAGCGACCCTATACCAGTACCACACCCAGAGCCAACACTTCGCCGCCCCTTCCAGAACAGAGGCCGGCTGGTTGCCGCCCCCGCGGCGCACGGCAAAGGCCAGGCCATCCTCCCCCGCCTCCCCGGCCAAGGCCAGCTCCTCCCCACAGGGAGGATTTTACCGCCAGAAGCTGCCGACGGGAGGGCAAGAAATGAGGACAGGCAATCTAGAAGAGCGACCATACACCAGATACCACACCCAGATCTAGCACTTCACCGCCCCTTCTAGAACAGAGGCCGGCTGGTTGCCGCCCTCGCGGCGCATGGCAAAGGCCAGGCCGTCCTCCCCCGCCTCCCCGGCCAGGACCAGCTCCTCCCCACAGGGGGGATTTTGCCGCCAGAAGCTGCCGATGGGAGGACAAGCAATCTAGAAGAGCGACCCTACACCAGATACTACACCAAAATCCAGCACTTCACCGCCCCTTCCAGAACAGGGGCCGGCTGAATGCTGCCCCCGCGGCGCACGGCAAAGGCCAATCCGTCTGCCCCCGCCTCCCCGGCCAGGGTCAGCTCCTCCCCACAGGAGAAATTTTACCGCCAGAAGCTGCCGATGGGAGGACAAGAAATGAGGACAAGCAATCTAGAAGAGCGGCCCTACACCAGGTACCATACCCAGATCCAGCACTTCGCCGCCCCTTCCAGGGCGGGGGCTGGCTGGTTGCTGCCCCCGCGGCGCACGGCAAAGGCCAGGCCGTCTGCCCCCACTTCCCCGGCCAGGGCCAGCTCCTCCCCACAGGGGGGATCGCACCGCCAGACGCCGCCGACAGGGGCCGAGCGGGGGGGCAGGGGCAGCCCGACGAGCCGGAAGCCGGGCTGGCAGTCATCCAGCTCCACCTCCCCGGCCAGGGCCACAAAGTCCCCCTGCCGCCGCCAGATGCAGGACTGCCCGGTCACCCGGCAGCCCTCCCCCGCAAAGGCGCAGTCGCCCCCCGCGGCCGGGGCATAGTCCACCCCCGGCCGGGCCGGGAGGGGGACGCCGGCGGAAAACCGGGCCAGCCCCTCCACGTCCGCCCCCAGGGCGGTCGCCCGCCGCGCGCCCTCCAGCACCGGCCCCTGGGGTCCGGCACCCCAGGTGTAGGGGTAGTGCTGCAGCTTCTGCAGCCACTGGGCGGCATCCAGGCCGGCGCAGTCCGCCGGCACCGCGAAGAGGAGGGCGCAGTCCAGGTATCCCCGCCCCGACACCACCGTAAAGGTCAGGGGGGCAGCCGCCGCGGCCTCCAGGTGGAGGAGCCCGGCGTAGAGGGTGAACTTGGCGTTGATCCGCCCCATCTCCACCTGGCAGTCCCCCGCGGCGGCAAAGAGCCGCCCCACCCCCCGGGCCACCGCCGCCACCAGGTAGTCCCCCGGCTGCCAGTCCAGGTCGGCCGCCGTCTCCAGGGTGTGCCCGATCCCCACCGCCGCCCCGTAGCGGCCGTGCAGGGGGCTGGGCTGCTCGCTGCGCTCGGTGAGCGTCCAGCCCTCCTCCCCCTCTTCAAAGCTGGGATTTTGCAGCAGATTGCCCGGCAGGACCCTGCCCTGAACCAGGGCCCCGGCGGCGCTTTCGGCGGCGGATGCGGCGGTGCAGGCAGCGGTGGCCGCCGATTGGGCAGCCGCTGCGTCCGCCTGGGCGGAGTTGGCGCAGAGCTGGCTCTGTTCGGCCGCCTCGGCGCAGTTCTGGGCGTCGGTGGCCGTCTGGGTCTTCGCCGTCTGGGCCGCCTGGGCGGCGGCCACCACCTCCTGCCGGTCGTCGGCGCAGAGCTGCTGGTACTGGCGGGCCTGGTTTTCGCTCTCGGCGGCGCGGGCGGCCGACTGGTTGGCCAAACTGCCCACGTTCGCCACCGCCTGCTTGGCGTTCTCGGCCTCCAGCGCCGAGAGGGAGGCCGCCTCCGCCGCCGTCTCGGCCCGGCGCTGGGCAGCGCTGACAGACTGCAAAAAGCTCTCAAACAAGCCCTCCCCCGCCTGGGCGATGGCCTCGGTCCGCGCCCCGGGCACAAAGCGCAGGGCGGTCTTGCGGGTGGCCAGCACCCGCTGCCCGTCCCGCCCCTCCAAGGAGAGGAGCACCTCGTCCCGCAGCCCTTCCAAAGAGCAGTCCAGCTCCAGCACACAGCGCACCGCTCCCGCCACCCGCTCCGAGCGGGCGGCGGCCAGCTTGTGGCAGCCGGCGGCGCTCTCCAGGTTGGCGGTGAAGGAGAAGTCGTCCAGCGCCATCCCCCGGTAGGGGTCGGGCAGGGTGAATACCAGCCGGTCCACCCCCTTCTCCCCCTGAATCAGGGGCGGGGGCGTCCCCACCTCCAAGCCCTTGTCCTCCCGCACCGCAATTTGGTAGTCCATCTCGTCTCCCCTTCCCTTTCCCCTGTCTGCAACTCAGTAGAGCCGTCCCAGGGCCTCTTCACTGGTATAAGCTGTCGGTATTTTCAGGTAGTTTGCCAGGGCCCTCGTCTTCTGCGGGTCCCCGTCCACCTGGGCGTAGAGCCAGCGCACCTGTTGCTGGTAGCCAAAACTCCTGCCCCGCTCCTCCCCTCCGCTCTCCTTTCCGCGGCTGTAGCCCAGCAGGTACTGCTTGTGGCTCTCGGCGGCCAGGGAGCGAAACTTGCCGCTGGTCTCATCAAAGGCGGCCGGCGCCTTTTGGCCGGCGCTGGAGCCCTTCTTGGCGGCGCTGGAGCCGGCGCTCTTCTTGGCAGAGCCAGACCCCCCGCTCGACGAGCGGCCGCTCTTTTTGCTGGCGGCCAGCCGGGCGGCCTCCACCTTGGCCTGTGCGCGGATGCGCTCGATTTCCAGCTTGTTTTCCTCCTTGATGCGCAGTTCCTCCTGGCGCTGGGCCTCCTTTCGCGCCCGCTCCTGGGCGGCGGCCCGCTCGGCGGCGGCCTTCTGCTCCTCTTTGAGCACCTTGTCTTTTAGCCCGTCGCGCTCCTTTTCCAGCCCGGTCACCCGGGCGTCGTAGGCCTTTTTGGCCTGCTGGCCGTACTGCTGGCGCAGGGCGCTGTCCGCCTCGCCCCGCTGCCGCTCCAGATAGACGCGCATGGCCCGGCCGTAGCTGGTGTCCGCCCCGGCGGCCCGGGCCCGGTCGGCGGCGGTGGCCCCGTCCTGCCGGGCGGCGGTCTGCTCCTTGCCCGCCTTTCGCCGGCGGATGTAGGCGGGGTCGTCGTCCACCACATAGGTGAACTTGGTCTCCTCCAACTGTTTGAGGACCCGCTTCAAATCCTCTTTATATCCCATCTTCCATCACCTCGACGATCCGCCCCTCCTCCACTCGCAGCCGGGTCCCGCCCAGCCGCAGCTCGCCGGTGTATCCGGCCGCCTCCGCCGCGCGGGCGGCCGCCCGGTTCACCGGCCCGCCGTTTAAGGTCTGGGCCAGGGTGGGGCTCAAATTCCCCGCATCCAGGTTTTGCAGGGCGTACTCCAGCTCCTTGCGCAGCCGCAGCACCGTGTTTTCCAGGGCGGCAATGCGCTCCTCCGCCCCGCCGGAGGAAAGGCGCGCCGGCGACAGGTTCACCATCCGCTCTCCCCCCCTTTGACCTCCACGGCCAGCCCCGCCACCTCGGCGTCAGGGCCGCAGCGCAGGGTGAAGAGCCCCGGCTCCCTGCCGCCCCGGGCCACAAAGCAGCGCAGCAGGGCAAACTCCCGGCTGCGGCTCTCGCCCAGGGGGCGGCCCTCCCAGGCGGCGGCCACCTCGCCCCGGCACTCCACCCGGTACTCCTCCCAGCTGCCGCCGACAAGGCCGGTCTTGACCCCGACTTCGTAGGCCTGCCGGGGGCCGGCGAGAAACTGCCAGCAGACCCCCTCGCCCCAGTCCAGGCCGTAGACCTGGCCGCCCTCACAGGAGAGCCGGTCGCAGTGCAGCCCCTCCTCCAGCTCCAGCAGACAGCCGTCCTGCCAGAGGTAGACGCTCTCCCCCGCGGCGATGAGCAGCCCCCCGCCAAAGGCCTGCAGGGCGCAGTCCTCAAACCGCCAGCCCAGGTGTCCGAGCAGGTCGCTGACCCCGCCGCCCTGGTAGAGCCAGACGCGGTTTTGGGAGAAGAAGTAGAGCCGGTCGTCAAAGGCCGTCAGGTGCCGCGGCTCCTTCACCCCCAGCCCCGCCACCTGGGTGAGGGCGAAGTTGGAGGGGCGGGTGCCGTAGAGCTCGAAGAAATCCCCCTCCCGAAAGAGCATCAGGTGGTTTTGAAAGGGGAGCAGAGCGGTGAAGGGGGCGTCCTGCAGCGTCAGAGTAAAGGCGCCGTTTTCCTTGGGGGATCCGTCGGGGTTTTGAAAGTCGTCCCAGCAGTTCTCGTTGCCCACCGAGCTGGCCAGCAGGGTCCCCCCGCGGATGCCGAAGACCCGGTTTAAAAACACCGTTGCCCAGTCGATGGCCGGGGCGTTGAAATTCCCCGCCTCCACCCGCACCCGGTCGATGTAGACCCGGTCGGGGAAGAGGAGCAGCCGGTCGCCAAAGGGGACCACCGACTTCTCCCCGGCGGCGATGGGGGCGGCCAGGTCGACGCCCTGCCAATAAAAGCGGTTTCGGGCGATCATCCACCCCTCGCCGCACTGGGTCAGGCCGGGGGCCCGGCGGGCCTCCACCTTTCCCCTGGCCCCCACCAGGTGCCCCTGGGGGGTGATCTCGCAGCGGCGGCAGCGCTGCAGGTACCCCCCGGCGGGGGCCAGGGCGCTCAGCCCCCGAAAGGGCCGCACCGCCCGCCGCTCCCCCGAGAGGGGGCGCAGATGGGGCATCCTCATCCCTCACACCTCCGACACAAAGCGCTGCCGCGACCCGCTGAGGGTCTGCACCGCCGCCCGGGTGTACTGCCCGGTCAAACTCTCCAGCAGGGCGCTGTAGTTGTTGTACCCGCCGATGTTCCCCCGCCAGAGCTCCAACTTGGCCAGGGCGTAGTAGAGGTAGCACCCGGCGTAGCCGTCGTCCAGGGTGAGCTCGCTCTCGGGCGCAAGGGTGGGGGGCGGGCGGCGGTAGACCACCCGGGCCCTCTCCGCCCGCCGCCCCGCGGGGAGGAAGACCCCGTCGCTCGACTTGCAGGCCCGGCCGGTGCCGGGGGTCAGGGCCAGGGGGAGGCCGTCCACCTGCTGTACCATGTAGGGGCGCACCCCCGCGGGCAGCTCCACCCGCCCCTCGCCGTTTACCGGCAGCCACTCGCAGGCGATGCGCAGGGGGTCCTCGGCGCAGAGGCGGGCCTCGGCCTCCTGCAGCAGGGCGAGGATGGCGCTGTCAGGCAGGGTGGAGGGGTAGGCCTCCTTCACCCGGGCGATCATCTCCCGCGCCGTCACCGCAGCGAGCCCTCACAGCGGCCCATCAGCGCCCGGGCCGCCTGGCGCTGCCGCTCGGCGTCGCGCAGGGCCAGGGCCACGAACCGGGGCACCATCACCGACTCTCCCCGGCGGATGATCCAGGTCTTGCCGTTGACGATCACCACCGCGTCGTCCCGGTACTCCCCCCCGTCCCGAAAGAGGGTCACCGGCACCAGTTCCCGCAGAAAATCCCGCTTTGCCATCACAGCATCTCCCCTTCCCTGGCGGCGGAGGAACAGCTCTCCACCCGCACCAAAAAGGGCTCGCTGAGGATGGCGGCGGTCTTGGTGGCCTTCCAGCCCACGGTGGCCCGCTGGTCCAAGGGGTCGGCGCTGCCGGCGCTGCCCAACTGCTTGATGATGGTCTGCAGGCCGCCGCCCTCGACCTCGGTCACCCCGTAGGCGTTGGCCCCAAAGATGAGGGTGGCGTAGACGTCGGCCCCGCCGGCCCCGGCCTCCCCGCCAAAGACGGGGGTCCCGGCCGCGGCGGTGCAGGCCCTATCCAGGGTGAGGGCGCTGCCGCTCTGGGAGCGGACGGTGTAGCACTCCCCCCCGACGAGGATCTGGCGGCCAGTCAGGTCGTCAACAAGGCTCTCCTTGACGGTGAGGGCGGTCCCGCTGGCGCTGGCGACTTCCAGCTGCTCGCGGCCGTCCAGGGGCGGGGCCTGAAAGACCTTGGCCTCGGTGGTCTCCACAAACCGCACCCCAAAGAGGCGGCCGATCTCCCCGTCGTAGAGGTCCTTGGGGTCGTAGCTCTTGACCTGCTCCCAGAGGGGGTCGGCGGTGAGGTCGTGGGCCACGTTGGGGTGGATGATGGCGATGTAGCTGCCCTGGATGGGGGCGGCCAGGTTGTTTTTCAGGGCGGTGACCGCCCGCTTCACGTCCTCTACTGTGAGGTAGTCGTTCCCGCTCTCCGCCCCGCCCACCAGGGTGTGGCGGGCCAGCTTCTTCCCGGCGTAGAGGACGTTGTGCCCCCCGCAGATGACCTCGCGGGTGATCTGGTCCAGGGTGCGGCCGGCCTGGTCGCCCAAGATCTCCTGCGCCTCCAGCAGGTTCTGGTCGATGGCGGTCAAATCCAGCATGTCCGAGACGCTGACGTAGTCGCCATACTGGCTCACCGTGGCCGAGAGGGTGGACCAGTCCAGCTTCTGCCCCGCCGGGGTGACCCCCTCTTCCAGGGGCTTTTTGGCCGGGGGAAAGGGGTTCAGCTTGCGAAATTCCACCGTCTTCCCCCGGTTCTGGGGGATGGGCTTTTTCTGGGCGAACTGGTCGTGCACCAGCCACGGCTTGGCGTTACGAATGAGTTCTTTGTCGTAGTAGGTCTTCATCTGGGCCGAGAGGATCTCCTGGCCCTCCCCGGTCTGCGCCGTGGTGTTCACATGTTGCTCCATGTCGTCTTCCTCCTCGTGTCTGGGCGGCTGCCCGCCCGGTTGTCGTTCGTCCCCCTGCGATCTAGATGGCGCTCCCCTCCCCTCCTCGGTCTCGGCGGGCGCTAGAGGCGGATGCGCCGCCCCCGCTTCACCGCCCGGCTGATCTCCTCCAGCCGCTCATCTGTAAAGGCGGCGACATCCTCCCCCAAGACCCCGGCGGGGTCGCCCTCCAAGGCCCCCTCCCGCGGGCGGGCCGGGGGCTGTATCCTCTCCAGCACCCGCTCGGCGTAGCAGGCCAGGTAGCCCGCCAGGGGGGAGAGCCCCTGGGCCAGCAGGGAGACAAACTGCCGGTTGCCCGCCAGCTCCTCTAGCCCCACCCCCTCGGTGAGGGCGGGGGCCCGGCGGCAGACGGCCTCCCACTCGCCGGCAAAGGCCTCCTTGAACTCCTCCACCAGCTGGGGGCTGGGCAGTTCCAGCACCTCGTCCAGGCTGGTCACCCCCAGGTGCCGGGCCACCTCCTCCCCCCGGGCGGCCCACTGGGCACGCTCCTGCTCCAGGGCGGCATCCACCTCCTTGGCAAACTCCTCCTCGCTGCCAAACACCCGGTAGGGGGCGGCACTCCCCTGCAATCCCTCCTCGGCATTGCCCTCCGGGGCCGCCGTCTGGGTCACTCTCTCTTCGTCCATCTTCTCCTCCTTCTCCCCCGGCCCGCCGCACAGGGCGGGACCGGGGCTCTCTCTGTCAATGTCCGCCGGGGCGGGGTCCAGCGCAGGGCACGCTCTTTTCAGGCACCCCACCTTCTCTCTCACGGATTCTTCCCACACCCTCCGGCGAGCCTCTCCCCCGTCTGCCGGAGGACGAGGGGCACGGGGTACACTATCCCAGGCGGCACGCTTTTTCTTTCTCTCCAGCCTCTTTCCCCGCCTGTTGCCAGGACCTTTCCCCCCGTCCGCCAAAGGACGGGGGGCGCTGGGCACGCTCCCTCAGGTGGGGCGCTCTCTTCCCCCTATTGCCCTCTCTTCACCGACTGCCGTCAGGTCCCCCCTCCGCCTGCCGGAGAGGGTGGGGTGCCTTCTCTCATCTGACCTTCTTCTCCGTCTGTTGCCAGGGCCTTTCCCCCCACCCGCCAAAGGGCATGAGGCGCTGAGCACGCTCCCTCAGATGGGGCGCTTTCTTCCCCCTATGGTCCTCTCTCCTCCGCCCGCCGTCAGAGCCTTCTCACCGCCCGCTGGGGGGCTCGGGGCACAAGGCACACTTTCTCGGGCACTATGCCTTCTCCCACCCGCCGACCCCTTCCCTCGTCCTCCGTCAAAGCCCCTCTCCCGCCCGTCGAAGGGGCGAGGGGCGGGGAATGCTCTCTCTCGGGCGCTGCGTCTTCTCTCTTGCGGCACTCTTCCCCCGCCCGCCGCCAGGGCCCTTCACCCTCCTATCGAAGGGGGTGGGACACAGGGCACGCCTTCACGCGCACCGCGCTTTCGCCTTCTTCTCCCTGCCTCTTTTCCCATTTGTCGCCGGGTCCTCTCCCCCCGCCCGCCAAATGGCGCAGAGCGCGATCAATCCCCAAAAGCTGTTTTCCACACCGGACAAGGGCCCTTCCCCGCCTCTCCGCCCCTCTTTTAAAAAAGGGGCCAAGAGACACTAGAGGGCAATTTGCTCCTCAGCTGATTCCTCCGGGGCCGGGGGCGCATCCGCCGCCCCCACCCCGTCCAGCGCCTGGAGGATAGCCTCCTTCCCCTCCAGCGCCAAAGCCCGCACACAGGCCTTGGCCCCCTCGGCCCGCCCGGCCTCAAAGGCCCCCTGTTTGTACAGGTCCAACACCAGCTGATTGTGGGCGGCAGTGGTGAAGGGATTTTTCTTCTGGGCGGTGATCTTGATGTCCAGGTGGGGGGTCACCCGGGCCCCCTCCAGGGTCAGAAAGGCCCCGCCCACATAGAACAGCCGGGGCCCGGTGTAGAACTGGCGGATGAGCCAGACCATCTGCCCGATCACCTCCCGAAAGGCGCGGTAGCTGCCGGCGATCAGGTCGCGGGAGAGCTTGCTTCCCGCCTCCTGCAGGGCGACGATGGCCCCGTAGGCGGTCACCCCCCCGGCGACCCCGCCGGTCATAAAGTCCTTGTTCCCCAGCACGTCCTTGAGCTCGGCGATCTTCTGGTCCCGGTGGGCCTGCACAAAGCCGGGCAGCGGGACCGCCTGTAAGGGGCGCACCGCATTGTCGTCCACCGACAGGTCGCAGCCAATGAAGTTGCGGGAGAGGTCGGCCAGCGCCCCCTCGTCCACCCCGGCCCCGTTTTTTACCAGGAACCGCTGCCGCCCGGCAATCAGGGCGTTCTCCTCGATGAGGTAGTCCAGCCGATCGATGTAGCTCTGGGTGGAGCGGCCGATCTCGGCCATCCCCATCCCCAGGGGGGTGCCCGCTCGGGGGATGAAGGGGTCGAGCACAAAGGGGTACTGCCCGTGGTCGTAGAGCCCCCGCCCCCGGTAGGCGGGCTCGTCCTCCGAGCAGTAGAGCAGCCGCTCCCCCGAGAACTTGGCCAGCTGCACCGCCGTCTTTCCCCCCGGCAGGGGGCGCTTGTAATAGCAGTCCACCAGGACCACCTTCCCCTCCAGCTCCCGCTGGCCCTTGCCGGCAAAGTAGTCCCGGCAGGTGAGGGCGGACTGGGGCCACTCCCCCCCGTAGCGGCGCTGCGCCTCCTCCCGGGGCAGCAGCGAGAGGCAGAAGAGATAGGGCGAGTCCTGGATGCTGGCCGCCCCCGGGGCGAAATAGAGCCGCATCAACTCGATGTTTTTCACCTGGATCTCCTCGCGCTCGGGATCCCAAAACACCCCGTAGCAGCCGGTGCCCTGCTTGAGCTTGTACCACCACAGGTCGCTGTACACCCCCTCAAACCCCAGCTTGTCCAGCAGCACCGGCACCACCTGGCCCAGCAGTTCAGCGCCCTCCCTGTCCTCCGGCCGCCGGGGCAGA
This sequence comes from Acetanaerobacterium sp. MSJ-12, assembly GCF_018917875.1. NCBI lineage: Bacteria > Bacillati > Bacillota > Clostridia > Eubacteriales > Oscillospiraceae > Acetanaerobacterium > Acetanaerobacterium sp. MSJ-12. Next base: position 248,605 of record NZ_JAHLPK010000004.1, read on the forward strand.
AAGAGGGGCACCGGGTAGTTGTCCATGGCGTCGGCGTGCTTGTTCCAGATGGCGTTGAGGAGGAAGGGGGTCTTGGGCTCCCGCCCGCTGAGCTGCCCCCTCTTGATGTACTTCCAGTGGTTGCCGCAAAAGTAGTCCTCGTTGACCAATACCTCCCGGTGAAACCCCTCCAGGCCGTCCCGATACCGGCGCAGCGCCCTGCGCATCTCCTGCAATCTCTCCAATTTCTCCGTTCCTCTCCTCTTTCTCGGCCCACCCGGTACCCGGAGGGACGTTTTCATCCGTCAGCGCCAGCCGCCCTCGTCGCGGGAACGGGTGGGGATCTCGGCACCGGCAGAGGGCCGCCTCCTCCGCTGTCAGGCGTCAGCCCCGCCCCAGTGATTGCGGCAGGACCGACACACCCCGCCGGCAAAACTTCCCCCCATCGAGACAACCTCTCGTCCGCCAGCCGGCCCAGAACCACCCTTTGCAGGTCCGCCTTTCCCTACCAAGCTGGGCGGTCCGCCCGGCAAAAGGGACCTCCGACAAAGTACACCCTCATCACAGAGCCGTTTCCCCACCGCGGCGACCTTCCCCTCTCCACAAGGGCATCGCGCACCTGATATCAGCACCCGCAGAGAGCGCCTCCCGCGCCGGGAAGGGCCGCTCTGTAAATGTTCTCTCTCAGCGGAGGGGCCGAGAAAATCGCCCCCCCACCCAACCCGGCGGCAGACAGGACCTATTCAATATTGAAAGACAGCATCCACTCTGTCCTCTCTCGCAAAAAGGGGTGTTCAGGGCCGCTGACAGCGAAGACAGCTCACCTCCACCATTCGGCCCGCCGCACACACAGCCCACTGAAAAAAACTCGCCTCTCCGCAGGGAAAAGGCGGCTGTTGACCCCCCAAAGGCAGACAGCCCACCAGCCCCTTTTCCTCGCAGCGCCGGCAAAGAGACGCGGTTAATGCCCTCCCACACCGCGCTGCTCCCACCGCGGCCGACACTACCCCGGCCAGACCGGCGTCCCGCCGATCATCATCGCGTCGTAGGGGCTGTTTCCCCGCAGCGGCGCGGGGTCGATCTCCAGCGGGCCGCCCCCCGGCGGATGGGGCGCGGCGGGGGGCGGCGGGGTGTAGAGGGGGTTTGCCATGCAGACATACCGCGCCTCGTCGTAGACGTGGTCCTCCTGGTCGCTGTCCACGTCCTCCGGCCGCAGGGGGTCGTAGCAGAGGGCGGGCAGGGTGCGGATAAAGGCCCGACAGCAGGAGAAGACATAGAGCCCCGCCAGCCCCTGCTCGTCGAAGCGGAGCCGGGCGTGCAGCTGCATCTTCCCCGGCAGGCGGCGGTTGTCCCCCTTTTCAAAGTAGAGACCCTCCCTGGCAAAGAGGGCGGCCACGCACCCGTCCTCCCCCCGGCTCTCGTCGAAGATGCTGGGGTCGGCCACCCCCACCATCCGCCGCCCCGCCAGGTTCTCCCGCTCAAAGGCCGCCACCTGCCGGGCCACCGTCCGCGGGTCCATCCGCAACCCCCGGTCCGCCTCCCCCGGGCGGCAGCCGTAGATCTCAAAGAAGCGGTAGAGCACCCCGTCGGGGGACTTGGCCCAGTACCCCACCGAAAAGGGGCGGGTGTACCCCCAGTCAAATCCCCGGTAAATCGGCCAGCCCGCCGGCAGGTCGAAGGGGTCGATGACGTGGCTGAACCGCCGGCTGCGGTACCCCGCTGCGTCGTCCCGAAACTCCTCGAACACCTGGCCCTCAAAGGCGTTCCAGTCCCCCAGCAGGAGGGCACGCCGCAAAGCCGGGGGCTTTTGCTCCAACTCCTCCCGGTATCCGGCAGCCAGATGGGGGTTGTCCGCCACGGTGGCGGGGATGTACTGGCGGGTCTGTCCCGCCTGCCCCCGCCCGTCCTTTCCGCCAAAGGCCCGCACCTCGCCCGGGGGCATGGGGTCGATGAACCGGGCCCGCACCCAGGCGTGCCCAACTCCGCCGGGGTTGGCGGTGCACCGCACCCGGGGGGAGACTCCCAAGCTGGCCTTGGCCCGCAGCCGGGTCTTCAGGTAGTTGTACTCCCCCTCGGTGAAGTGGGTCAGCTCGTCGATGTAGAGGCGGTTGATCTCCGCCCCCTGGTAGCGGTAGCAGTCGGCCATGCTCCGGCAGTGGCGAAAGTGGAGCACCGAGCCGTTTGGCAGCTCCAGGTCGTGGGTGGTCTGCCGCAGGTTGCCCATCCCCGGCGGCAGGGACTCCATCACCTCCCGCAGCAGGGTGTCCCGCAGCTCTGGGTAGGTGCGCCGAAAGAGGTAGCTGTGCACCCCCGGGTGCTCCAGGGCGTCCACCAGGGCCTCCATGGCGATGGCCTTGGTCTTTCCCCCGCCCGCCGCGCCGCCGTAGAGCACCTCAAAGGCAGCCGAGCGGTGAAAGGCGGCCTGCTTGGGGGTGGGGCGGTAGTCCAACGTCAGCTGCATTTCCCCTCCTTCGGCCGGGGCACCTGGTGGACCACCTCCACCCCGCCCGGCCGTCCCCCGCCGCCGAAGAGGTCGGGCAACAAAGCCCCCAGCAGAAAGGTCGTCATCTTCTCGCTGGGGGGCAGGTACCGCCGCTGCCGAACAAGCTCCACCCGCTCCCGCTCAAAGACCTTCTTGCCCCCCTCGTACTCCACCTCTTTCAGGGTCACCGGGCGCTCCTCCTCCACCCAGCGGCCGGTGGCCTGCTCCATCGCCGCCTGAAAGAGCCGCCCCTCGGCAGTGCGGCGGTTCTGCCGCAGGGCCTCTCCCAGGGCGGCGTCCCCTCTCGCCCGGGACCGCAGGGCCTTCTCCCCCACCCCCAGAGCACGGGCGATCTCCCCCAGCGTCGCCCCCCGGCTGGCCATCCCCCAGACTGCCCGCAGGTCCACCTCCTGCCCCTGCCCTTCTGGCGCGTTCTCCACTGCGTCCCCTCCTCTGTCCACTACAAAACAAAACCCATTCGATTTATTGCCGATCCGCAACTTCCAAAGGGCGTCTTTCCCCGGGCGAAAAAGGGTCTCTTCCCCTCTTCTCCAAAAGACGGCGAGGGCTTTTCAAGGTCTGTCCGGCGCCCCCGCAAAACCCGCTGTCCGTCCGCCCAGATCGCTCCTCCATCTCTCTGCCCCAATGCGCCTTCTCTCCGGTGGGCAACAGCGATCCACTCCAAGAAAAGGGGCCGATTTGTTCGCGATCCCCCAAGAGAAGCGCGCGACCCGCAGAAAAAGCTATTTCCCCCCGCAGGGCAACCGCATCAGCCTGTTCCACTGCACCTTCTTTCCGGTGGGCAGCGGCATCTCGCTCTGAAAAAGGGACCCGCTTATCCGCGATTTCCCTGAGCAAAGCGCACCACCCACAGAAAAACTGCCCTCTCTTTTCCTCGAGTAGCTGTGCCGCCCCCTTCCGCCGGGCCTTTCCCGCCGCTGCCATATCTCCCTGCCGCGCCGTTCAGAGACTATATCCACCACAAAACGAGCATCCTTTCTCCGCCGTGTCCCAGTCGCCGCGCGCCCCTGCAAAACCGGCCGCCTTCTTTTAAAGAGAGCCGCAGTCTCTCCGCACCGAACGGCCCGGCAGGCCCTTTCAAAATAGCCTGTACCTCGCCCCTCAAAAGCCAAATAGACGGATAAGGCGCAAAGGTGCGCTCCCTCCCCCTCTGCGTTCCCTCCTCCATCTCCTCGACGGAAAGCGCATAGTCATCGCCCGCCCGCACCTATACTCTCTGCCGCCTTGGAGTGGCAATATCGGCCATCCCAACCGCAAGGACTTCTCATTTTTGTAAAAGGGAGGATGCCCCTGTGTTGAAAAAATGCTTTTTCCCCGCCCCCATACCAACCCCTCGCCCGCCAATCGCCCAACAAAAAAGCCCGCAAAAACCGCCCTCTCGCCCCTCCCCCCAGAGTCACCCTCTGAAAACCGCACCGTCGCCCCTTTCGCACCCGGCGCGCAACTCTCCACCTTCACAAAAGGGGGGCGCCTTCACCTGCCCCACCATCCCGCCGCAGCATCTCCCTCCCCGCAACAAAAACCAAAAATTTAATTCTTTTAAGCAACTATATTATCCCATTATCGTTTCTTAAAGTCAACGATTCGGAGAGCATTGGACGCCCTGCACCGCTTTCTCCCCCTGCAAACCCGTCCCCCTTCCCACTTCGTTTCGCTTTTCTGCAAAAACATACGAAAAATCGTTGCATATTTGCAAAAAACCTGCTACACTGTGGGTATCCTGGGGGAATTGAAGAAAGCGTTCCCCTCATTCCCGGCGGGCTTTGTTCCCGCCCTTGGAGGAGTGTCCTATGACCATCAACGAAAAAATCAAAAACCGGCGTCTGGAACTCGGCCTCTCCCTCGAGGATGTGGCCCAGAAACTGGGCGTCGCCAAGAGCACCGTCTACCGCTATGAGACCGAGGAGATCAAGAACATGGGCGCCGACAAGATCGCCGCCCTGGCGCGGGTCCTGCAGCTCTCCCCCGGCTATCTCATGGGGTGGGAGGGCAAAGACAGCAACCTCTACTACCACTTCAAATCCATGACCGAAGATTTGGACCTGTCCGAGGACGACATCGACTTTCTCGTCACCATGGCCCAGAAGATCGCCCGCAAAAAGGGCGAGGGTGGCGGCGATGCCGGGGCCTGAGGCGATTCGCGGCCGCCAGAGCCTCTACCGCCGGGTGGACGAGATCCGCAGCCAACTCCCCGCCGGGGACCTGCTCTACACCGCCCAAACCCTCATCCCCGTCTACTTTCACCCCTTTGACGGGCGCTGTCTGGGCGCCATGATCATGGGGGAGGACTGCATCCTCGTCAACTCCTCCTACCCCCGCACCGCCCAGCGGTTCTCTCTGGCCCACGAAATGATCCACCTCTTCCTGCACATCCGCCCGCACGCCCCCCGCAGCCGGTGGGACGAGTGGCAGGCCAACGAGGGGGCGGCCCAGCTGCTGGTCCCCTACCAGAGCTTTCTGCCCGAGGTGGCCCGCCGCCGCATCCTCTACACCCAGGACCGCCCCGCCCTGGAACGGCTGCTGGCAAAGCGCTACGGGGTCAGCCCCACGGTGATCCGCAACCGCTTTTCCGACCTGCGCGCCCCGCTGGAAAACCATCTGGCCGGCTGCCCGCTGGAACAGGTGTTTGCCCCCTGTGGCAGGGCGCTGCGGCCCGCCAGCGGCAATATCGACGTCTACCGCTGACCCCCCTTTAAAAGAGGGCCCGCCCCGCCAGCGGCGCAGCCAATCGCCCCGACAACACCCACCGCCAGTGCCGGCCCGCACACCGGCCCCAGAGGGGAGGAGACCGTCCCGTGACACCGTCCATCGACCGCGCCGAAGCGGCGGCCTTTTCCGGCTACCGGCCGGAGAAGTTCCCCTTCCCCTACACCCCCGACAGCCCGGCCTACCGCGCCCTGCGGGAGGGCCTCTACCGCGCCGTGACCACCGCCTGTCAAAGGGGGCAGCACACCTTCCTCTGCGGGATGGCCACCGGCTTTGACACCCTGGCGGGGCTGCAGGTCCTCAAGGCGCGGGGGGCGGGGTATGGGGCGCAGCTGGTCTGCGCCGTCCCCTATGCCGGGGTGGCCGACCACTGGCCCCGGCCGGACCGGTACGCCTTTGACCACCTCTGCCGGGAGGCAAGCGCGGTCATCACCCTCTCCCCCCGCTACTTCACCGGCTGTTTTCACGCCCGCAACCGCTGGCTAATCGACCACGCCGGGCTGCTCATCTGCTACCACTGCGGGGTGCCCGGCGGCACCGCCTACACCGTCCGCTACGCCAAGAGCAAGGGCGTCCCCATCCAAAACCTGGCCGAAGAGGGGCCGGAGCAGCTGCACTTTTAGCACCGGACCCGGGCATCGGCAAAAAAGGAGCGATTGCGGATGCACCCGTCCTTTGTTGGGCCGCAAACGGCAACAACCGCGCTGCCTCCCCAGATGGCGCTGAACTCCCCCCTCACCGGGCTGGCTCTGCCCCGCCTGTAAAGGGGGTAAAAGGGCAGGGTCGCCAATCGGATTTCCGATACAGCCTTCTTCGGCGCGCGGCGCCGGTGTCGAACGGGCATTTTCCCGCTGTCCTTTCCCCCTTTTGTGAGCTCCTCTCTCATCAAATGCGCCCCGATCCCCGCGTCCTTCCCTCCGCCAAAGTCGAGTCGGGCGCAGGGGGCGCTGTCAGCCCTCTTGACCCTCTGTTCGCCACTCTCCCCCCTCCCGGGGAACACTCCGGCGCACAGCATACGACCGATCTGTCCCCGGCATTTGGATCCATCTCCCTACATGAACGGCGACTCATCTGCTCCCTGCTCAGCAGCCGGCTTCGGCATCTCCGCCAGTTGTGCGGACAGTCACAGAAAAGCCCAAGCTTCCCCTGCCCTTCTGGCACTCCGCGGGCCAACCGGACCAACACCTTCGCTGTTTTCGTCTGCAAAAGACACCATTTCACCCCTTTGTAGACGCGTGTCCCCCCTTTCCCCTGCGAAGAGCAGCGGCGATGTGGGCACAGCCGCGGGAGGGAGGGGCAACACAGGTCATTCCCGCGCAGCCGGTGCAAAGGCGGACCGGTGGTCGCTCCCCCCATCGCAGAGGGACCGTTCTCCCGCCCGAGACAGCGTTCTGTCCATTTTCGTCTTGCCGGGTCGGGCGAAAACCTGTTTCTCCCGCAGTCCGCAGCGGAGAGACTCCCCCATCTGGCTGCCGATTCTCCTCTTCCCCAACCGTCGGACCGCTCAAAAGACGTTCTACCCGTCTAACCCCTCCTGCCTCGCAAAAGAGAGGGCCCTTCCCAGTGGGAAGGGCTCTCTCTTTTTTTGTTTTCTCCCTCTACTCCAGCTCAAACTGGCCGGTGTAGAGCTGATAGTACTTGCCCTTTTGGGCCAACAGCTCGTCGTGGCTGCCCCGCTCGATGATCTCGCCGTGCTCCAGCACCATGATGCAGTTGGAGTTGCGGACGGTGGAGAGCCGGTGGGCGATGACAAAGACGGTGCGCCCCTGCATCAACCGGTCCATCCCCTTTTCGATCAGGGCCTCGGTGCGGGTGTCGATGGAGGAAGTGGCCTCGTCGAGGATCAGCACAGGCGGGTTGGCCACCGCCGCCCGGGCGATGGCCAGCAGCTGCCGCTGCCCCTGGGAGAGGTTGGCCCCGTCGGAGTGGAGCATGGTGTCGTACCCCTGGGGCAGGTGGCGGATGAAGCCGTCGGCGTTGGCCAGCTTGGCCGCCTCCTCCACCTGCTCGTCGCTGGCGTGGAGGTTGCCGTAGCGGATGTTCTCCCGCACCGTGCCGGTGAACAGGTGGGTGTCCTGCAGCACCATGGCCAGGCTGCGGCGGAGGTCGGCCTTCTTGATTTTGCCGATGTTGATGCCGTCGTAGCGGATCTTGCCGTCGGGCACGTCGTAAAAGCGGTTGATGAGGTTGGTGATGGTGGTCTTGCCCGCGCCGGTGGAGCCCACAAAGGCGAGCTTTTGCCCGGGATTGGCGTAGAGGCTCACGTGGTTGAGAACGGTCTTTTTCTCGTCGTAGCCAAAGGTCACGTCGTCAAACTGCACGTCCCCCCGCAGCCAGGTGTAGGTCAGGGTGCCGTCGCCGTGAGGGTGCTTCCAGGCCCATTTGCCGGTGTGGTGGTCGCACTCCACGATCTCGCCGTTCGGCCCCTCCTCGGCAAAGACCAGCTGCACATAGCCGTCGTCGGCCTCGGGCTCCTCGTCGATGACCTCGAAGATCCGCTCGGCCCCGGCCAGGGCGGCGAGGATGACGTTGAACTGCTGGGAAATCATGGTGATGGGGTGGGAGAAGGAGCGGGTGTACTGCAGGAAAGAGGCTACCGACCCCAGATCCATCCCCCCGGTGATCACCAGGAACGCGCCCACCGCGGCGGTCATGGCGTAGTTGACGTAGGAGAGGTTGCCCATGATGGGCATCAGGATGTTGGCAAAGGTGTTGGCGTTGGTAGCCGCCTGGCGGAGGTTCTCATTGCGGCGGGCAAACTCGCCCTTGACCTCCTCCTCGTGGCAGAACACCTTGACCACCTTCTGGCCCTCGATCATCTCCTCGATGTAGCCGTTGACGCTTCCCAGCTCCTTTTGCTGCAGCTTGTAGAAGTGGGCGCTGCGCTTGGTGACGAACTTGATAACCAGAAACATCACCACCAGCATGGCCACGATCAGCAGCGTCAGCAGGGGGCTGAGCACCAGCATCATGGTGAAGGTGCCCACCACCGTCACCGTGGAGGTGATGAGCTGGGTGACCCCCATGGTGAGGGCCTCCCGCAGGGTGTCCACGTCGTTGGTGAAGCGGCTCATGGTCTCGCCGTGGGTGCGGGTGTCAAAGTAGCGGATGGGCAGGTCCTGCAGGTGCTCAAACAGGTCTCTGCGGATCTCGTTGAGGGTGCCGGTGGAGACCAGCATCATCATCCGGTTGGTGGCAAAGGTGCAGGCCGCCCCGCAGAGGTAGACCGCCCCCATGGTGCACAGCAGCCGGATCAGAGGGCCGAAGTTGGGGTTGGTCGCCCCGATGAGGGGGATGATCCCCTCGTTGATGACCGGCTTGAGCAGGTAGTTGCCCACCACCCCGGCCCCCGAGCTGACGGCCACGGTGAAGAGCACCAACAGCAGCATCCACTTGCGGTGGAGCATGTAGCCGAAGATGCGGCCCAGGGTCTTTTTGGCGTCTTTGGGTTTTTGAAAATTGGTGCGCGGTCTTGGCATCCTAGGCCACCCCCTTCTGCTGGGACTCGTAGACGTCCCGGTAAATGTCGCTTGTCTTCATCAGTTCGTCGTGGGTCCCCACGGCCGCGATCTTCCCGCCGTCCATGACGATGATCTGGTCGCAGTCGCAGACCGAGGTGATCCGCTGGGCGATGATGATCTTGGTGGTCCCCGCCAGATCGGTGGCGAAGGCCTGGCGGATCCTGGCGTCGGTGGCGGTGTCCACGGCGCTGGTGGAGTCGTCCAAAATGAGGATCTTCGGCTTTTTCAGCAGCGCCCGGGCAATGCAGAGGCGCTGTTTCTGCCCGCCGGAGACGTTGACGCCCCCCTGCCCCAGATCGGTGTCGTACCCGTCGGGGAAGGACTGCACAAAGTCGTCGGCCTGGGCGGCCCGGGCGGCGGCCACGATCTCCTCGTCGCTGGCCTCCCCGTCGCCCCACTTCAGGTTGTCGCGGATGGTGCCGGAGAAGAGGACGTTTTTCTGCAGCACCATCCCCACGGCCTGGCGCAGATCGGCGATCTTGTAGTCGCGCACGTCCCGGCCGCCCACCAGGATGCGGCCCTCGCTCACGTCGTAGAGGCGGGGGATCAGCTGCACCAGGGTGCTCTTGGCGCTGCCGGTGCCGCCGATGATCCCCACCATCTGCCCGGAGGAGATGTGGAGGTCGATCCCCTCGAGCACCTTTTCGGAAGCGTCTTTATTGTACTTGAAGGAGACGTTTTCAAAGTCGATGGAGCCGTCGGCCGCCTTCACCTCGCCGCTGCCGTCCCGGATGTCCGGCTCCTCGGCCAGCACGTCGGAGATGCGCTGCAGGGAGGCCCGGCTCATCACCAGGCCGACAAAGACGTTGGCGATCATCATCAGGGACATGAGGATCTGGTTGACATAGCTGACAAAGCTGATGAGCTCGCCCGTCTGCATGCTGCCCACCACGATCTTCTGCCCGCCGAACCAGAGGATGGCCACGATGCAGCTGTAGATGGTCAGCTGCATCACCGGCATGTTCCAGTTGAGGATCCGCTCGGCCTTGCGCTGGGCGGCGGTGAGGGCGTCGTTGGCGTCTTTGAACTTGCCCTTTTCAAACTCGGAGCGGGCGAAGGCCTTCACCACCCGGATGGCGATGAGGTTTTCCTGCACCGAGCCGTTGAGGTTGTCGTAGCGGTCGAGCATCTTGCGGAACTGGGGGTAGGCCTTGACGGCGATCAGGGCCAGCAGGCTGGCGAGGATGGGGATGGCCACCAGGAACACCAGGGCCAGCTCCCCGTTGATCTGCACCGCCATGATGGTGGCCCCCACCAGCATCACCGGGGCGCGCACCAACATGCGGATGGTCATCATAAAGGCCATCTGGATGGTCTGCACGTCGGTGGTCAGCCGGGTGATGAGGGAGGCGGTGCTGAATTTGTCCACGTTGGCAAAGGAGAAGGACTGCACCTTCTCGAACAGCCCCCGCCGCAGCTCGCTGCCAAAGCCCATGCCGGCCATGGAGGCAAAGCGGGAGCTGGTGGCCCCAAAGCAGAGCCCCAGCAGCGCCATCAGCACCATCATCCCCCCGGTGCGCAGCACGTAGTCCATGTCGCCGGTGCCAATGCCCACGTCCACGATTTTGGACATGTAGTAGGGGATGCGGATCTCCAGCAGCACCTCGAAGATGACCGAGATGGGTGCCAGGATCATGTATAACAGATATTTTTTCGTGTAGGGTGTCAGTTGTTTAACCATCCTTTTCCTCCTCTTGTTGTACTTGGTGGCGCAGGGAGCGGGCGGTGTCCATCAGCTCCCGCCAGGGGCGGTCGCGGTACTCGCTGCCCAGGTTGTCGATCATCCGGTCCAAATGGCCCTGCAGCTCCTCCAGCTCCTGTGGGGTGAAGCCGGCAAACAGCCGCTCGTCCACCTGGTCAAAGGCCGCCCGGCTGGAGGCGGCGTAAGCCCGCCCCTTCTCGGTGACGTGCAGCCGGGTGCAGCGCAGGTCCTCGGGGTCGCTGCGCTTCTCCACCAGCCCGTGCTTTTGCAGCCGCTTCACCGAGGTGGCGATGGAGGGGGCGGAGATGCGCATCCACGAGGCCAGCTCCTTCTGGGTGCAGAGGTCGTGGTCCATGATGTTTTCGAGGATAGGCAGCTGCCCGAAGTAGAGGCCGTTTTCCAGCGCGGCCCGGCTGAGGTAGATGCGGTGGAGCACGTGCAGCCGGTTGATCCGCCAGACAATGTTCCTGAGTTCGTCTCCCATGAGTCTCCCCTTTCCTGGCAGAGCGGCCGCCTCCCCCTTCAGCCGATGGAAGAAGGGGATCGCCGCGCCGCCACTATTTTGCCAGCTAAATATAAATCAGTTAACCATTAACCAACTAATTATTAGTTTATGCGCGATCCTCCAAAATGTCAACCGCTTTTTGTCGCTCTTTTTCCCCTCTCCCCACCAGAATCGACAAAAAGAGGGCCAAATTTTTGGAGACCCTCTCCCCTCTATCTGTGCTATACTGTTTAGGAATATGAACCCAATCTCCGCCGCTGCCCGGCGGAATTTTTAGGAGGTAACGCCACCATGGACAGAAAACAGTACGACAGCGCCGGCGCACGCCAGAGCCGCTACACCCCCGAATTCGGCAGAGTGATCCTGCAGAACATGGCCGCCCCCAAAATCAGCGAGGTCATCCCCGCGGAGGAGCTGTTGGCCGTTCACAGGGTCTACATCACCGGCTGCGGCGACTCCTACCTGGCCGGGCTCTCGGCCCTGCCGGCCTTCCAGGCCCTGTCGGGGGTCAAGTGCACCGCCATCAAGGCCACCGATTTTGCCCGCCACCTCCCCGCCGGCAAGATCGAGGGGGTCCTGGTCATCGGCATCAGCATCTCGGGCACCGTCAGCCGGGTGGCCGAGTGCCTGCAGCGGGCGGTGAAGCACGGCGGGGTCGCCCTGGCCATCTCCGACAACCCCGAGTCGCCGGTGGCCACCTCCGCCAACTACGTCCTCCCCCTGGGGATGCCCCAGCTCGAGCCCGCCCCCGGGGTCTGCTCCTACGTGGCCTCCACCCTGGCGCTGTTCTGCCTGGCCCACCACATCGGCCGGGTCAACGGCTCCAACAATCTCACCCACGAGCAGTTCACCGCCTGCATCACCGCGCATCTCGACCAGGCGGCCGCCGCCCTGCCCGCAATGGAGGAGGCCTGCTTCGCCGCCGCCCAGGACCTGCAGGACTGCCGCGCCTTCGACTTTGTCTCCGACGGGGAGAGCCGCTCCACCGCCGTCTTCGGCCAGGCCAAGATGGTGGAGTTCTTCGGCGGCCTCGTCACCGGGGACGACTGCGAGGACTGGTGCCACATCAACTACTTCACCGAGGAGCCCTCCACCCTGGGCACCTTCATCACCATCTTCGCCGACTCGCCCTCCCTCTCCCGCACCAGGGAGCTGGTGCAGTGCGCGGTGAACATCGGCCGCAAGGTCTATGTCATCACCGACTGCGCCCCCGGCACCTTTGCCGAGGGGGCCCACATCATCGCCCTGCCCACCCCCGAACACACCTGGGTGCGGCCCATTGTCAGTCACCTGCCCTACGACTTCATCGGCGACTTCATCTCCGAGCTCAAGGGCGCTCCCCCCTTCCGCGCCTACGAGGGGGCCGTCTGGCGCACCCCCGAGGGCTCTTCCCACATCCGCGACAGCGAGATCGTGGTGCTGTAACCCCTTCTTTTAAAATCGACCGCCGGCACAGGGCGGGCCTCCGGGCCCGCCCTGTGCCTTTTTGTCCCCTTTTTCACTGGCAAAAAGCGGAAAAATTTAAAAGGATAGGCAGATGCAAACAGAGGGGCGCAGACGCCCCGAATGCGCGCGAATGGTTTTTGTTTGGCACCCCCCTTGTCAACTTTTGGCGAATCTTGTATACTGTATAAAAAGTGTGCTTTTTCGTTTGATGTATTTGGGCGAAAATCCACAAATAAGAGGGCAAAAAGCGACCAAATGTCGACCGGGCCAGTGGATCGGCCGATCCATTGGGCAATTTTTTATGCCCCCTGGCACGAAATGGGGAAAGATGACCGTTTCCCACAGCCTGGCTGTGCGGCCGCTTTCCCCCTGTATTTAAAGGAGGATACCTCACGTGAAACACGCGCGCCTCACCCTGCGGCACTGGACCGGCGCCGCAGGGGCTGCTCTCGCCCTATTGGCCCTCGCCGGCATCCTGTGGCTCTCGCCCCTGGCGGCGGGGGACGAAATCCCCCTCACCCCCGAGACGGCCACCCTGACCGCGGGGAACACCTACCTTGTCCCGGCGGGCGAGCGGGTCTCTCCCGCCGGCCCTGTCACCGTCGAAGAGGGGGCCACCCTAGTCGTGCGGGGAGAACTGGTTCTCGAACAGGCAATGACCTGTGCCGGCACCCTCACGGCCGAAGGAAATGGACAGATCCTCCAGCAGGGCGGCAACTTTACCCTCACCGGTCAGCTCAACCGAATGACCGTGCAAAACGAGACGGCCACCTTCACCTGCAAAGGCGGTGCAAAGGCCGAAGAGGTGTCGATCCACTCTGCCAATCTCGTCAACAGCGGACATATCGCGCGCTGCACCTTTGAGGCAATGGACGCCGCCGCCCTGCAAAACATCCGCTTCTCCTGCTCCGAGAGCGGCTCTTTTACCGCCCTCACCTTCCGCTCCTGCGGCCAGATCCCCGATTTCACCTGTGCTGCCGGCCGCATCGACAACCTGACCTTGCTGCCAGGCAACTACTCCTTCTCTCTGGGCAGTGCCAGTGTCCACACCATCGCGGGCACTGTGACGATCAAAGGGGAGGAGGGTGCCCGTCCCACCCTCCGCATCGCCGATTGGCCGGTATCCGCCGCCCCCGCCACAGCGGTCCTGCTGGTGGACGGGGGGAACTTTGAATGCCCCCAGACCAGCAGCTGTCAGGTGCAAACAGCTGTGCTGATGGGCGCTTCCAGCGCCAAAGGCCTGCAGGCGGCCGAACTGTACCTCGCCGCCGCCGGGGAAAACCAGCCCACGGTAGAGGGGTCCGACACCGTCGGCGCGGTCTACCGCCGGGTAGAGCGCACCGGCGATGCCGCCCAGGCGGTCACTCTCTCTGCCCCGGCGGGCAAGTATATCTCTGGCCAAGGGGGCTTTAACGGTCTCTACTGCAAAGAGGGGGATCAGGTCACTCTCACCACCACCGGCAGCGACTCCCTTAACATCACCCGCAACGGCATGTACCTAGCTTTCTCAAATGGCAGCGCCACCTATACCGCCTCTGCCGGCTTTGACCTGCTGCGGGTGAGGTATGCGCCCCCACTGTCGATAGGCATGACGCATACTGCCGGAACGGGGCAGGCCCAGTATACCTATGACCCTGTCTCCCACGTCCTCATTCTCGAGAACAACTGTCGGCTCGGTGGGCCGGCACAGGGAGATGTGTACATTAAAGTTACGTCCGGGGCCGGATATATAGAGCTGAACAAAGTTGACCAGGGAGAGCACTGTGTCACGTTGGAACCCCTTGTCCGCCAAGAGGGGGAGACAGTCGACATTTTTATTGGTCTTGATGGGGCAAGTCATCTCACCACTCTGTCCAGCAGCGCGGGTTCCCTATTCCTGGTAAAGGAAGCCCATGCCTTGGAGAATGGCTTCTTGACGGTAGATGGGGACCTAGCCGCTGTCGATTCAATCAATGTGACCAATATTCAGAACCTGACTTGCAAAAAAATCTCTGCTCCAAGCGTCAATTTTAATAACTGTACCGTCCTTTGCGACGGGATCGAGTCGACCAACGGCGGCATAGGCCTCCGCAATGGCAGCGATCTCAAGGCAAACGGGCCCATTGTCCTTCACTCGCAAGACGAAAGCCACCAACTCTCCATCGACTCCTCCCGCTTGAACGTCTGCGCGGTGGGAGAAACGCCCATCCAGTCAGACAAAAAGATCGTCGTCTCAGGCGATTCCTGCGTCACTGCCTGCGCCCTTCCCGTCAAGGGGGAGAACACCCCCATCCCCGCCGTAGTCACCAGCGGCGACCTCCTCCTCTTCGACGGGACACACCTCTCCTTCGGAAAGAACTGGTTCTTTTACGCCCTCTCCTGCAGCGGCGCCCCCGCTGTCCGGGTGGGCGGCGATATCGACTTCTCGCTGAAAACAGCCGACACCCCTCTCCCCACCATTGCCCGCCCCCAGGACGGGGCAGTCATTCCCCTGGAGGGCGGCGGCCACACCTTCGGCGTCGGCAATCGGCCCGCCACCGATGTGCTGGTCTCTGTCGAGCCCGCCCTCTACCCCCTCACAGTGGAGGGTGGGTGCGGCTCGGGCAGCCAGCTCATCGGCCAGCCCGCCTACCTCACCGCCGACCCAGCCCCCGAGGGGATGGTCTTTGACCGCTGGGAGCTGGTGTCGGGCGAGGGCCAATTTGCCGACGCCACCGACGCCAACACCGCCTTTACCGCCAGCGCCGAGGCCACCGTTCGCGCCCTCTACCGCGAAGCCCCGGTGGAGCCCGACCCCGATGACCCGGTGACCCCTGAGCCCGACGACCCGGTGACCCCCGAGCCACCGGCTGACGACACTCCGCCGGCCGGGGACGACGGCGGGCAGACGCCCCCGACCCCGGCCCCGGAGGAGGGCGACCCCTCCGGCAGCGACGCCGCGCCCCCGGCCCAGGGGCCGGAGGACGGCGCTTCCCAGACAGGGGACGCCTCCGCCCTGCCCACCTGGCTGGCCATCCTCGCCACCTCGCTCCTCGTCGCCGCGCTCTGCAAGCGCCACTTTGCCGACTGGAAGCACCTGCAGCGCTAACCGGCGATGGCGAAATAGGGCCGCAAATAAACCCATCTCCCCAAAGTCAAAAAGGAGCCGCCCTTTCGCGGCTCCTTTTTTGCGCCTGCCCTTGCCAAAATCCGCCCCTCCCGCTATACTCGTTTTAAAAAGGCGGCCTGTGTCCACCCGAAAGGAGCGTTTGCCGTGCACCCAGTGAATCGAGCGGCCATTTTAGCGCGCGCCAGGGAGCGCTACGGCACCGAGCCGGAAGCCCTCTGGGCGCGCTTTCCCAACCACCTGGTGCTGCGCCACCGGGGGAACCGGCGCTGGTACGCCCTCCTCATGGAGGTGCCGGCGCGCTCCCTCGGCCTCCCCGGCGAGGGGCGGGTGGACATCCTCAACGTCAAGTGCGACCCGCTGCTCGTCGGCTCCCTGCGGCAAAATCCGGGTATCCTCCCGGGTTACCACATGAACAAGGACCGCTGGATCAGCATCCTCCTGAACGGGTCGGTGGGAAAGGAGGCCGTCTTTGACCTGTTGGAGATGAGCTACCGCCTGACCCAGGGGCGGCGCTGACAGCCCCGCCCGGCAAGAGCGCGGCGCGCCCCTCTCCCGACCGGGGCCCTGCACCCCAAATGGACTCTCCCCTCCCCAAAAGTGCCTTTATCACATCAGCAGGCCCCCTCTCCAGCAGCGAGGGGGGGTACCGCTTGCCGCCGGGTCCGCCGGACAAATCGCCTTCTCCCCGCCGTCAAAACCGGCCACGGTTGAAAATGCCGCTGCTCTCCTGCCGCCAAAGCCCCCCTCTCCCCCGCAAATCGGCGCCGCCGCCCCCTCTCTTTGGCAAGCTGGCGGCGCAGCTTGACCTGTCGTTTGGCGACAACAGGGGCTTCAATCCCCGACATCTTTTCCCCCGCCCGTCAGCAGAAACCCGGCTGGCAGCAGGTACCCCCATCCGCCCACCGCCGTTGCTGCGCCGCTTCAACCCCCGACAGGCGCCTCCCCCTGGCAAAGCCGAGGGCTCGAGAAAGCCCTAAAAAGGGCATAATGCCGACAAGTCCCTCAAGGGGCACCGAAAAATCTTCCCCTTGTATCCCTTCTCCCTTGCCCTTTGCCCCTCAGCCCGCAAACAGACAATTGCGCCCTGAGAACGTGTTTCGATGTGGCGTGATCCCCATTCGTTTCCCGCTTCGCCTGATGTCTAAGTCTAAAGTTTCTTTGCCCTCCCTGGCTTAGTCGGGGGTCGCCGTTTCACGAAAGCGTGTCAAACAGACAAAAAGAGAGCCGCACCCTGCGGCTCTCTTTTCACCTGTGACTGGGCAAACACGACGGCCCCCTAGAAAAACAGGGGCATGCAGGCCCCCACAATGGCCCCCAGGCCCAGCAAAATCGCCAGGGCCAGCGCCCCCACCTGCACCCACCGCTTGGACTTGTTCATCCTCTTCGCCCCCTGCGTCTTTTTTCCGGTCTATTTTACCACCGATTCGCCCGGTTGTGTGACCGCCCTGTAAATTTTTTGCCCACCAAAAATTTTTCGCCCCGCCCCGCCGAAACGTGGTATACTAAAACCTGTTTGACATACAGCCAACAGAAAGGAGGGCGCTTTCATGCCCCGAACTCCCAAACCCTCGTCCCTCTCCCGCTCCGAGCAGACCAACATCGTCATGTCCGGCCACATCAACGGCGCGGGCCGCCTCTTTGGCGGGGTGCTGGTGGAGTGGATCGACGTGGCTGCCGCCGTGGCCGCCCGCCGCCACAGCGGGCGGGACGTCACCACCGCCGCCATCGACAACCTGCAATTCAAGTCGGCCGCCTACGCCGGGGAGATGGTGGTCCTCATCTCCCGGGTCACCCACACAGGCACCACCTCGATGGAGGTGCGGGTGGACACCTTTGTCGAATCCCTGGACGGGCAGCGGCGTCTCATCAATACCGCCTACCTGGTAATGGTCGCCCTGGACCAAGAGGGAAACCCCACCCCAGTGCCCCCCCTCTTGGTAGAGAGCGAGGAGGAGCAGCAGGAGTGGCAGGCCGCCGAGCGCCGCCGGGCCCTCCGCAGTGAGCGCCGACGCCAGGCCTACTGAGCGCACAACAAAGACAGCGCTGCCCTCCCCTTCTGGGGAGGGCTTTTTGCTTTTCACCCCCGCGGCGAGGCAAAGAGAGCCCTCACCCCCAAGTTCTCCCCTCTCTCGGTAGAGGGCGAGGAGGAGCAGCCAGAGTGGCAGGCCGCCGAGCGCCGACGGGCCCTCCGCAGCGAGCGCCGACGCCAGGCCTACTGAGCGCACAACAAAGACAGCGCTGCCCCCCCTTCTGGGGAGGGCTTTTTGCTTTTCACCCCCGCGACGAGGCAAAGAGAACCCTCACCCCCAAGTTCTCCCCTCTCTCGGTAGAGAGCGAGGAGGAGCAGCAGGAGTGGCAGGCCGCCGAGCGCCGCCGGGCCCTCCGCAGTGAGCGCCGACGCCAGGCCTATTGAGCGCACAACAAAGACAGCGCTGCCCTCCCCTTCTGGGGAGGGCTTTTTGCTTTTTCACCCCCGCGGCGCGGTGGGAACTCAATTTTTCTTCCCGTCCGTCCACCCGGCCGCCGCTGCCACTGCAGCCGCCCGGCGGGCCAACTCCCTGCGCACCGGGGCGGGGGACTCCACCAGACACCCCTCCCCAAAGGAGAGGAGGTAGCTGTACAGCCACTCCCCCTCGGGGAAATCCAGCTCCACCACTGCGCTGCCGTCGGCCTGCCGCCACAGCTGGGAGGGGGCAAACTCCTCCGCCAGGCGGAAGGCGGCCGAGGGGGCGAACCGCAGCCGCAGGGAAACGGGGCGGCCGAAGCCGTCCGGCTCCACCTCGGCCAGTTCGGGCGGGGCTAGGCGGGGGGAAAAGGGCTCGCCGGTGTCCCGCACCCCCTCCATCCGCAGCAGCTTGAAAAACCGCCAGTCCTCCCGCTTGCGGCACCAGGCCCAGAGGTACCAGGCCTGCCCCTTGAAGACCAGCTGCCGGGGCTCCACCTCCCGCTGGGTGGCCTCTCCTCGGGCGCTGTAATAGCGAAAGGCCAGCACCCGCCGCCCCAAGATGGCCTCTTTGAGCAGGTAAAAGGTCTCCTGCGCCGCCCGATCCCCGCCCCAGGGGGAGAAATCCACCGCCAGCCAGTGCTCCTCCTCTTCCCCCCGGGCAAAGAGGGCCGACAGCTTGTCCAGGGCGCTGGCCCCTTCGGCCCCAGCGGCAGCCGCCCCCTGCAAAGCCGCCAGCACCGCCCCCTGCTCGGCCTCGGTCAACAGGGTGCGGGGCAGGGCAAAACCCGGCAGCAGGGCAACCCCGCCGCCCCGGCCCCGCTGGGTGTAGACCGGGATGCCCGCGCCGCTCAAGACATCCATATCCCGGTAGATGGTCCGCGGCGCCACCTCGTAGAGGCGGGCCATCTCCTCGCAGGTGACCCGCTCCCGCCGCAAAAGCAGGCAGAGCTCTGAAAACAGCCGCTGCATCTGCACGGCGATCCCCTCCTTTTTTCGCGGCGGACAGCGCCCCACCGGGCGTCTGTCCCTCTTTTCCGCGCGCACGGCGCAGTGCGGCCGGGCCCAGTTGCCCGCCTATACCGCAGCGCCATGGTTGTCTGCAACCAGTATACCACAATTGCCGCCCCTTTGCGGGCCGCCACTCCTCTTTCCCGGCGACGCCAGTTCTCCGACGGGACAGGCCGCCCCGCCCGAGGCGTTCCCACAGGCAGGGCAACAAACCGGCACAAGGGGCCGATGCGCTGCACTCTCGCGGGCGACCGCACCCCGCCGCTTCCCCATTCACCCCCTTCCCAAATCCGATAGGGCGGCTTTTTTAAATTTCCTGTTCTCCCCTTTCGCGTCTCCCCTCTGTCCCGTACACCCCTCCCCAAAGCCGACAGGGCAGCCCTTTTTTGAAGTCCCTCCACCTGCCTCTTCTCCCCTCTCCAGTAGTACCTCTCCCGATGCCCTCCTTTTTACCCTGCAGTATCCCTTCCCAAACACTTGCAGGGCGGCTCTCCTTTTAAAATCCTCACCCCCCTTCATCTTACTCGGCAGCGTCTCTCCCGCATTCCCCACCTCTTTTTTGAAGTCCCGCGCCCCAGCCCGCATAAGCTCCCCACCCATCAGGCAATCCCCCTTGACAACTTTGCATTATTTAATATAATACAAATAATACATAAACTGTGCCACCTAACGCGAAAAGGAGGGTATCCCCTTGATCGTTCAACTCAACCTGCAGTGCGACGTCCCCCTCTACCTACAGCTGCGAAACCAGATCGTCCTGCAGATTGGCGAAGGGCTGGCCCAGCCGGGGGAGCGGCTGCCCACCGTGCGGGAACTGGCCGCCCAGCTGGGGGTCAACGCCATGACCGTCAACAAGGCCTACGCCCTCCTCAAGCAGGAGGGATACCTGGTTCAGGACCGGCGAGCGGGGACCGCCGTGGCCGAGCACTTCCCCCCCGCCGCCGACTTCACCGCCAAGTTGGAGCGCGACCTCTCCCTGCTGACAGCCGAGTCGGGGCTGCGGGGGATCGACGAGGAGACCTTTCTGGCCCTCTGCCGCAAGCAGTACCAGCGCTTTGGCGCGGGGGCCAGAACAGCAAAGGAGGGGTCGGGATGCTCACTCTGATTTTCGGCCTCACCTACCTCATCCTCATCGGCACCACCTATGCAAACGCCCGCCGGGTGGGCAAAGAGGGGCGGCTGCTGGGGACCACCCTCTCCTGCGCCCGCTGGGACGACGCGGAGGTGCAGGCCATCCTCCGCCGCTACCGCCGACAGATCGACCTCCTCTTCCTCCTCACAGTGCTGGCGGCGGCCCCCTTCTTTTTGCTAGAGCGCTGGCCCTCCCTCCTGCTGCTTCAGATGGCTTTGGTCTACGGCTGCTGCCTCTTCCTCACCTCCCGGCTACGGGTGGGGGCCTTTCGGTCCCTGCTGGCACTGAAGCGGCGGCGGGGCTGGTGTCTGGGGACCCCCGTCACCCTGCCGGTGGACCTGCGGGCTGTCGCCGCCCGCCAGGAACTGCCTCTCTCCCCCCTCTGGTTCCTGCCGGCGCTGGGGCTCTGTGTCGCCCTCTTTCTCCTCCTCCCCCTGGCTCGCCCCTCCATGCGTCCCGCCGCAGCCTCGCTGGCGGCACTCCACCTGGCGACCTGTCTTTTCTGCCTCTGGCGCTCGGGCAAAGGGGCGGGGCGGGTGCGCACCTACTGCGCCGACAGCGAAGTGAACCTGCGCTGCAACCGCCGGGTCTACCGGCTCTGGTCGGCCTTTTGGGCGAGCACCGCCTTTGGAGAAGGGGTACTTTTCCTCCTCCTCTTCTTCGTCCTCTTCCCCTCGCAGCCCCTCCGCTTCCCCCTCTGGGTCTTCTTCCCCCTCTTTGCCCTGGCAGGGGCGGGGGCCGCCCTCTTTTTTCAGGCCCGGCTGGAGCAGGTGCAGCAGGCCGCGACGGCGGAGGTGGGGGGCCCCTTCCTCGCCGATGACGACGAGTACTGGGCCGCAGGCTATTACTGCAACTCCCGCGACCCGAGGGACCGGGCGGAGGAGCGCGACCCCTTCCTCTCGCCCTACAACTGCGCCCACCCCAGGGGGCGGTGGAAGGCGCGGGCGCCCTATCTCTTTTTGGCCCTCATCCTCATCCCGGCCTTTGGCCTGCTGCTGCGGCTGGACTTCACCCCCCTGCGGCTACAAATCGACGGCGCGCAGGTGCGCATCGCCGCCCCGGCCTTTGGGTACCGCTTCGACGCCGCCGAGCTGGAGTCTGTCGCCCTGGTGGATAAAATCGAGGGCAGCGCCGTGCGGACAGGCGGCGGCAGCACCAGCGAGTACGACATGGGCAACTACTCCTCCACCGCATACGGCCAGTGCAAGTTCTACATCTACAAGAAAAACCCGCCCTTCATCCAGATGGTGGTGGGCGGGAAGTACGTTTTTTTAAACGGCAAAACCCAGGAGGAGACGATGTCCTACTACCGTGCGCTGGAGGCGCTGACAAATGGATAAAAGGACAGAGGCCGCCCAAACAGGCGGCCTCTTCTCTATTCCATCACGGCGACCTCGCCAAAGGTCACCCGCTCGCAGTGGGGGTGGGTCCGCTCAAAGTTGCGCGGGCGGGCGGTCTCGATGACCAGCCGCCCCTCCCCCTCCCGCCGGCAGGAAAAGGCGTAGTAGAGGTCGTCCACATAGGCCACCGCATAGCACTGCTCTTCACCGGTTGTCTCCTCGGCCTCGCGGTCGTACAAAATGAGGTAGGTCTTCTGCTCGGACGCCTCTTCCAGGCCCCTTCCGTACTCGAAAATACAGAGGACTCCGGCAAACATCGCCACCACCAGCACTGCCAGCGGGATGAGCAGGCGCCTGTTGACGGTGGCGTCCATCTCCTGATAGATGAGCCAGCAATACCCCGCCACAACCGAGGGGAGCGAGGCAAAGGAGAGGGCCGTCTTCGCACTCCACCCCAAGCCGGCAATCTCTGAAAAGACACCAAAGGGAAAGAGATAGGCGGCAAAGGAAAAGAGAAACACCAGAACAAAGGCCAAAAGGGTGCGCACCACCTTCTTTTTCTTGCCAAAAAAGAGGCGGTACAGCCTGACCGTCCACTGCCTTCGCTCATTGTACTGGCTCTGCACCTGCCTGCAAAAGGCATGCAGGCAGGCCCGAACCACCCAAAAGACCACAAATCCCAGCGCAAACGCACCCAGGGTCCCCCAGAATACGAAGCGGTCACCCAACAGAAAAGAGAAGTGGGACAGACTGTTTTCCAGCCCGTAATAGGAGGCCCTTCCAAAGCTGTGAAAGAAGGACAGCCCCCCCGCAAGGGTGATCGCCACCGGCACGACGGCGGCCAGCGTCTTTAACATGTCCTTCCACTCCGTCCGCTTTTCCTGTCTCTCCACGATTTTCCATCTCCTTTTGTCCCCATAGTAACACGCCGCCGGCCTTTTGTAAAAGGCCCTGTCCACCCCCTCCCCCCGTTTGAACTCCCCCTCCCAATATGGTAAAATAAAGACAAAAAAACGGGCCGCCGCGGACCTGCCCGCCCGGCCCGGCACCATAGAAGGAGCGTACCGCCATGCCCATTTCCCTGCTTTCCACCGGCCGCTATCTGCCCCCCTTCACCGTCGGCAACGATGCCTTTACCCAGTTTTTGGACACCAGCGACGAGTGGATCGTCAGCCGCACCGGCATCCACCAGCGCCACATCGCCCAGGAGGAGACCACCACCGACCTGGCCACCAAGGCCGCCGCCCAGGCGCTGGAGCGCAGCGGTCTCGCGCCGGAGGAGATCGGCCTGGTGGTCTGCGCCACCGTCACCCCCGACACCTCGGTCCCCATGGTGGCGGCCAACGTCAAGCGGGGGCTGGGCATCGAGCGGGCCGCCGCCTTTGACGTCAACGCCAACTGCTCCAGCTTTCTCTACGCCCTGGCCGCCGCCCGGGGGATGATGGAGACCTGCGGCTTTGCCAACGCCATCGTGGTGGGGGCCGACTGCAACAGCCAGCTCATCGACTGGAGCGACCGCTCCACCTGCGTCCTCTTCGGCGACGGGGCCGGGGCCGTCGTCCTCCACCGGGGGGAGGAGGCGGGTCTTCTCTCCTGCTATGTGGACTGCGTGACCGACACCGACCACGTCCTCACCTGCCACTATCCCCGCAAGGACACCCCCTTCTGCAAGGCCGGCGCGCCCCACAACACCGACCTCTACATGAAGGGCAGCGCCGTGATGCGCTTTGCCGTCAAGGCCCTGGCCAAGGCGGTGCGGGCCGCCGCGGCCGAGGCCGGGGTGGCGGTGGAGGACATCGCCTACTTCGTCCCCCACCAGGCCAATCTGCGGATCATCCAGTCGGCCTCCAAACTGATGAAGATCCCCATGGAGAAGTTCGTGGTGGACATCGACCACGTGGCCAACACCTCCTCCGGCAGCGTGCCGGTGGCGCTGGACATCCTCAACTGCTCGGGGCAGTTGAAAAAGGGCGACCTGGTCTGCCTGGTGGCCTTTGGCGGGGGGCTCTCCTCGGCGGCCTCGGTCATCCGCGTCTAACCGGCCCCGCCCGCTCCCGCCCGCGCCGGGGCCAACTGCCCGCCGTCGGCATATTGGGAGGGCTCGCGGGGGTCGAGCCCCCGCACCCGAATGGAGTGCACTCCTGTCTGTGGGGCCAAACGGAAAGGCCGCGCCCATTTGCCCCTGTGCGCCCGCACGGGGCGCGTCCCCACCTTCACCATCGGTCATGACCTCGCTGCCATATGGCCAATTCGCGCATCCCTGTGGAGAGCGCCGTCGACCGAACAGTGCTTGCATCTGCGCCTTTTGCTCTCGACCCCTGCCCCCACACGGGGCGCGGTGAGACATCCTCAGGCGCTTCGCCCGCTTGAGTCCCCGCGCCCAAATGAGGTGCGGTCTCCATTTTTCGGCGGCGGTGACGCCCCCCTCACCGTATCCCATCCCCACACCCAGCATGGGTGCGGAGATGTCACAGGGGAACGGCACAGATCCCGCACCAGTTTCAATCGAGCTCCCACCCGCACACCCGCGCCGGGCCCCGCCCGAGCGCGCTTTTCAAAAGGAGGGTTTTCCATGTCTCTCTACCCATCTGTCCCCCGGCCCCAGGGGGTGGCCACCGCCGCAGGCGGGCGGGTCTGTCCCGCCCCGGCGGCCCAGGGGCGGCTGCTCCTGAAAGGCGGCCACCTGGTCGACCCCAAAAATGGGCGGGAGGGCCCCTTTGACCTGGCCCTGGAAGGGGACCGTGTCGCCGAGGCGGCCCCCCACATCGACCCCCAACCCGGCGACCGGGTGGTGGACTGCCGGGGGCTGCTGGTGTTGCCCGGCCTCATCGACATGCACCTGCACATGGGCGACCTCTTCGAGGTAAGCACCGCCCCCATCCAAAACGCCGTCTGCCACGGGGTGACCGCCGCCTTCACCCCCGGGGCGGGCAACACCTTCATGGCCCCCGCCCTCTTTGGGGGGGAATTTGACCGGGGCCTCCCCCTCAGCGGGGGCTGCTACCTGGGGGCGGCCAGTCTACTGGCCTGCCAGCTGGACGACGATGAGTTGGCGGCCTACTTCGCCGGCGACCTGCCCTGGGACACCGCCCTGCAAAAGTTCTCCCGCGCCCCCCTGACCGCCGCCACCGGGGCGCTGGTGATGGGGGTGAAGGATCACATGGGCCACCTCATCCTCTCGGACGCGCAGATCGAGCGGCTCTTCGCCGTCACCTCCCGCGCCCGGCTGCTGTTGATGAGCCACACCCAGGACCCCGCCCACGCCGAGCGGATGGCGGCCCTCTCGAAAGGGCGGCCCCTCTATCTGGGGCACGCCTCTGCCGCCGGCTGCAGCACCCACGCCGGCGGGGCGGAGGGGATGCGCCGGGTGCTGGCCCTCTGCCGCCAGCCAAACATTACCGGGGAGCTGGTCTCCTCCATGCTGCGGCCCGGCCGGGGCAACCGGGAGGGGCTGCGCATCGACCCACAGGCGCAGGCGCTCTGCTTTGAGGCCCTGGCCGAGGGCACCGTCTCCATCCTCTGTTCCGACGGACAGGGCGACTGCACCATGAAGGGCTTTGGCGACACCCGGGACAACCTGCCCGCCATCCTGGAGCTGGCGGAAAACGGGGTGCTCCCCCTCTCGCGGGCGGTGGCCACCATGACGCAAAACCCCGCCGCCTACTTAAGCGAAATCACCGGCGTCCCCTTCTTCGCCGAGAAGTTGGGGCAGCTGGGGGCCGGGGCGCGGGCGAATGTGGTGCTCTGCGACCAGGGGGCCAAGCGGGCGGTCTGCACCATCGTCAACGGCGAGATAGCCGCCTTTGAGGGGCGGTGTGTCCGCAGCGGGGCCGGGGCCGGACGGTTCCTCTCCCACCTGGGGGAGGCGCACCCCTTTGGGGTGGGGAACCTGCCCCTCTGGGACAGGGCGGAGTAGAGAAGCCGCCTCCGCCGGCCCGCCGGCCATCGGCCCACCGCGCCCGGCAGAAATCCCCCTTTCCCGCCTGACAGGCCAAATCACTTAGAGCCACACGGGAGCATTTTTTGCGCGGGGCGGGACGAGGCGGGAATGGGCGGACGCCCTGCCATCGAGAAGAGGGCCAACACCGTTCCTCCCCGCTCCCCACCCCAGCGCCCAGGCCAAAACGCGGCCGGGCAGGAGCGCCGCTCTCCCCCACTCCCTCACTCCCCCGCAGGGCGGTGAGCCCGCCCCCGCCGAACGCGCCAAATGCCCTCCCCCTGCCGCCCCGACCCGCAAAAAAGGCGGGCCAATGCACCCGCCCCCCTTTCCCCCAAAACCCACGCGCGCGCCGTCCCTGCCCCTCTGCCGGGGCCGCGCGCCAACCGAGAGGAGCCTTTGCCCATGAAAATGCAGGAACTGAAAACCCTTTTGAGCGAGCTCGTCCAAATCCGCTCGGACGGGCAGAACGAGGCCGCCGTCTGCGACCGCATCGAGGCGTGTTTCACCGGCCTGCCGGTGGAGGTGCGCCGCTACCCCCACGGCCCGGGGCGGGACTCGATGGTCATCACCCTGCCGGGCAGGGACCGCAGCCGCGCCCTCTGCCTGGTGGGGCACCTGGACACCGTGCCGGTGCCCGACGCCCCCCTCTGGCAGCGCGACCCCTTTGGGGGCGCGTTCGACGGCGCCTATCTCCACGGCCGGGGCGCGGTGGACATGAAGGGCGGGGCCGCCGCCATGGTCGCCGCCGCCCTCGCCTTCCTGCGGGAAGGGGTCCTTCCCCCGCTGGACCTGCGCCTCTGCTTCACCGCCGACGAGGAGACCAGCGGCATGGGGGTCTGCCTGCTGCGGGACGAGGGGGCCTTTGCGGGCGCGGTGGCCGCCGTCATCTGCGAGCCCACCGGCCTGCACCCGGGAAGCTGCGAAAAGGGCTGCCTCTGGCTGGAGGTGGAGGCCCTCGGCCTCTCCTCCCACGGCTCCCGGCCGGAACTGGGGGTCAACGCCATCGACGGGGTGACCACCTTTGCCGCCGGGCTGCGCGCCGCCCTGGACAGCGGCGAGACCCACCCCCTCCTGGGGCGCACCACCGTCAGCCTCACCACCCTTTCCGGCGGGGTCAAGACCAACGTCATCCCAGACGCCGCCTCCGCCACCCTGGACATCCGCACCCTGCCGGGCCTGAAAAGCGACGACGTCCTCGCCCGGGCCGACCAGGTGGCCCGGGCGCTGGAGGCCCAGCGGCCGGGGCTGAAACTCTCCCTGCGGGTGCAAAACGACCGCCCCTCGGTGGCGGCCGACCCCGACAGCCCCTTCGCCCTCGCGGTGGGGGAGGCCCTGGCCGCCTGCGGTCTGCCCGGCGGGGAAAAGGGGCTCTATTTCTATACCGACGCGTCCCAGTTCATCCCCCAGACGGGGCTGCCCTTCGTCATCCTTGGCCCCGGGGACGACGCCCTCTGCCACAAGCGGGACGAGCGGATCCCCCTGGAAGAGGTGGCCGCCGCGGCCGACTGCTACCGGGCCCTGATCGCGTCCCTCTGACCCCCGCCAACCGAAGAAGGAGAGGAAACTGCCCATGTCACAGACCACCAAGCTGGCGCTGGCCGCCTCGCTGAAGAAGCTGCTGCTGCAAAAGCCGCTGGACAAGATCACCGTCACCGACATCGCCGAGGACTGCGGGGTCGGCCGCCAGACCTTCTACTACCACTTTCAGGACATCTACGACCTGGTGGAGTGGATCTTCCTGGCGGAGGCAGAGGCGGCCATCGGCGGCCAAAAGACCTACGACACCTGGCAGCAGGGCTTTTTGCAGATTTTTCAGATGGCCCTGGCCAACAAGCCCCTCATTATGAACGCCTACCACTCCATCAGCCGGGAACAGGTGGAGCGCTACCTCTACCAGGTGACCTACGACCTGCTCATCGGCGTGGTGGAGGAGCAGGCCGTCGGCCTGCCGGTGCGGGAGGAGGACAAGCGCTTCATCGCCGACTTCTACAAGTACGCCTTCGTGGGCATCCTGCTGGACTGGATCCGCCGCGGGATGAAGGACGAGCCCCAGGCCATTGTCGGCCGCCTGAGCATCCTCATCCACGGCGACATCGCCCGGGCGCTGGAAAAGTACCGCACCGACCGCAGATGACCCCCGCCCAAAAGGGAGGGCCCCTTCCGGCAGCCGCGCCGAAGGGGCCCTCCCCTGTTTTTGCTCCCGCCCGTACCGGGGGCCGCCCCGACCGCCCGCTTTGTGCCGAGACGCCGGCCCCCTCCCCGCCCGCCTTCGGCAAGGGGGAACAGCCGGTGCCCGCCCGCCAAACCGCCCTCTGAAAGCACATACACCCAGCGCATTTCCCCGCCCAAAAGGCGATTCCGGCGGAAAAACGGCCGCCCCAACCGCCCGGCCCGTCCTTCCCGGCAAAAGAGCGCCGCCCCAGTCAGCCGACCGGGACGGCGCTCTTTTTATACAAAGGGGCGCAAGGTCACCCCTCACCCCTGTCAATGGCGTTGTAGATCGCGCCGTCCAGCTCCCGCGCGGTGCGGAGGATGCACTGACAGCGCACATGGATGTCCATCAGGGACGTCCGCCGCAGCCGCCAGCGCCGCCAGCACTCCACCCCCAGCGAGAGGGCCACTGGCAGGGCCGCCGCCCCCAGAACGAGCGCACGCACCGCCCCGGCCAGCACCGCCGTCAGCACCGGCGCGAGGGCCAGGCAGACCAGCGCCGGTGCCGGGAGGCGGAGGTGGAAGCGGGCCTCCCGCACCCCCGGCGGCTCTTTCCACACCCTTGCCAGCTGGTCAAAGGCGTAGGACATCTCCCTGTCCATCCGCAGGACGGCTTTTTGAAACCCCCAGTAGAGCCGGCGCACCGCCCGCTCCTCCCTTGTCCGCCCGGCCCTCATAAGGCGCCGCAAGCCCCTGCGGGGTGCTTGACCTCCATGTTGTCGAGGGAGTAGCGGCAGCACTGGGAGACCAGCTCGTTGACCGAGATGCCGTTTTCTGAAGCGCACTTTGCCAGCTCGTCTACCAGCTCTTTTTTCAGCCGGAAGGTCTTGCTGACATACTCCTCTTTTCTCACTTCAAACACCGCAATCACCGTCCATCTTCCTTACATCCATTGTAGTGTCTGTCGCACCCCCAATAAACACCTCATTTTTGCACCCCTTTTTAGGGGTGCAAATGGGGAGAGAAAACACCGCACTGGTTTGCGGCTCCCTTCCTCCAACGGATGATTTGTTTATCGAAAATCCGGCTTGCGGACGGCGAAAGTCCTCCTATCTGCCCGCGGAAAAACAGTATACACCTATTTTCTATTGCCGTATTGATTTTACTATTTCACGATAGTAAAAAGGCGATTTGCGCAAACCCATACCGCGAAATCCTTTTGTCGCCCTCCCTCTCTCGCAGAGTTAGGATACGCTCAACGCTGTAAAAAAACAAGATGATTAAAATCCCCACGTCCCGTATGCATCCCTCTTTTTCAGCCGAAAATATCCCCTCAACCGCCGCCTGCCGACCACTTCCCTTAGGTCATCTGAAAAACCGGCAGCCATTTCCCCCATCTTGCCGTTGACTTTGTGGGCAGGCCACCGTAAAATCAGCTTATAGAAATTCGTTTCCCATGTGAGAGGAATAGATTAAAAGCCAAATATAAAGAATTTATTTATGGGTCTCGCTCTCACGCGAGGCGAGTTGATTGAAATTCGGTGAACAGTCATTTGTCCTTATACTGATGTCCATCCCGCTTGGTTCTTACCATCCGTACCCCCGTACCGACAAAAGAGCGCGAAATCCCCGTACGCCTTCTTGTCGCTCTCGCCGATTATTACCAAAGGACTACTGACTTTATTCTAGGCCGCGATAAGAACTCTTGAGTCGCCTATCTGCCTTGCATCCCGCCCCGCACCAGTCCCCATTCACCCCGGCTGCTCGCCGCGTTTCCCCCACGGAAAGCGCGGATTGAAATTGACATAAGACAACAGAAAATACAAAGCCAAGCCAAAATAGTCTCGCTCTCACGCGGGAGCGAGTGGATTGAAATCCCGCGTCTCCTACCCCCGCGAGGCCACCGGCAACGTCTCGCTCCCACGCGGAGCGAGTGGATTGAAATAATCAGCTCCCGTGCCTGTTCCATGACCGCCTCGTCTCGCTCCCCGCGGAGCGAGTGGATTGAAATGAGGACGTCAATTTCCGGCGTCCGATCCCCACGTTGGTCTCGCTCCCACGCGGAGCGAGTGGATTGAAATTGCTGGGCGGTAAGGCCTGGCCGTCGGAGCACATGTCGTCCCCCATGCGGACGCGTGGATTGAAATCTATACCTCAAAATGTGGCCTTTGGTGGTTCCTTTGTCGCACCCCACGCGGGTGCGTGGATTGAAATTCTCCGAACTGCCCCCACTTGTTGCGGTGGTTTAAGTCGCACCCCACGCGGGGGACTGCACCTGCGGCGGCGAGATTGGGAGCGGCCTTGCGCTGGGGGAAGTGCATGTCCCCATTCCGCCGGGCGGACCGGCCACATCTGTGCCCCCTCCCCCACACGCAGGCCGCCTTTCCCGGTGAACGCGGCAACTGCAAGCACTGCCGGGCGGAGCAGTCACCGGTTTTGGAAGGACCGCGGGGTCAGCGGCACACAGTGCGAAAGGCGCATCAGCCCCTCCTCGGCAATCACAGCTGCGGGCATCCCACCGCCTCCCCCGCCCGATTGGAAGCATTTGCTTCCCCCCCAAAAAACGAGGAGACCCGCTGACCGGCAGAGGAGGTACAAGGTGGATTTTTCAAGAGAAGAGCTGACGGAAGCCAAGCGACAAATCGATTCGACCCTGCACAAGTTGCGGGAGACGGTGAAAACGCTGGCCGCAAAGGAGCGCCCCGAGCGGTACCGCTCGCAGCTCACCCTGGCCACCCGGCGCATTCGCGCCTTTGAGATCGCCGGCTGCCTGATTGAGGAGCGGCTGTTGGAGAAGTAGCCCCGGCAGACGGGGAGAGGGAGAGACCGGCATGGAAAAAATCGTCAATTACCTGGACATCCCCCAACCGCACAGGGACGCCGTCTTGGAGCGGCTGCCGCAGCTCGGCTTCTGCCCCGCCAAAGGGGGGCAGGCGGCCCTGCGGCGGGAGATGGACTGCTCGCAGAGGGGGAAGCTGCCCCAGTTTGGCTTTGTCTTTCGCGGCGAAGAGCTGGTGGGCTACCTGTTTTTGACGGCAAAGCCGGAAAAGCCCGCCGCCGCGCTCCCCTGGTGGGCGGTGGGAAATGCCGACGAGCTGCCGCCGGAAACCGCCGTCCGGCTGCTGGAATGGGGCATCGCCCTCGCGTCTGACTGTGGCTGCCCGGCGCTGGCCCGGCTGCTGCAGGCCAACTTGAACGGCCAAAAACAGGGCGCAGGCCGCAGGCGGTCGGAGGACTGCCGCTGACGCCTCTCAATGAATTGGAAGGGACTGTTTACATGGACAACAAACCGACGATCAAGATGTACGCCTTTACCATAGACTCTCAGGACCCCGCCGCCCTGGCGGCATTTTACACCCGGCTGCTGGGGTGGGAGCTCTTTTTCTCCAATGAGGAGTGGGCCTGCATCGGCCCCGCGGGCGTCGAGCAGGGGGCCTATCCCGGCATCACCTTTCAGCAAAACCCCGCCTACCTGCCGCCCGTCTGGCCGGAGGAACCGGCGGCCCAACAGCAGATGGCCCACCTGGATTTTGCCGTGGACGACCTGGAGGGCGCGGTCGAATACGCCCTTCACTGCGGGGCGACAGAGGCGGCCGAGCAGTTCTCCGACGGCTGGCGGGTGATGTTCGACCCCGCCGGGCACCCCTTCTGCCTCTGCGCCATGAAGCCGGTCATCGAGAGCGAGCACTTCGCCCTGCTGTAAATGGGTTTCCCCGTACCGAAAAAAGCCCTCTCCCGTCCTGGAGAGGGCTTTTTTGCGTGAGGGGGGGATGGCCTGCCCGCACCCCTCCCCCTCGGCTTCAAACCGGGCCAGGAGAGGGGGCGCAAGGCGGCTGGCCTGGGGAGCAGTTTCTCACCAGTTTGCCCCACCCCGGTAAAACGCACTCCCAGTCAGAGATGGGCGCTCCCCCTGAAAGGAGAGCGTCCGGGCGGTCCTTTCCCTCTTTAAGGGGAAGATACTGCTTCAAACGGTGAGGAGCGCCCAATGGCGGAAACCCGTCCTCTTCTCCCTGCCAAGATCCAAAAAAGGAGGGTGCGGTGCTTTACCTCTCCGCCTGTTCCCTGGCAAAGGCCGCGGCCGCGGCCAGGTCGGCGGCGCTGGGGTGGGCGAGGGCCGCGTCGAAGTTGGCGAGCATCCCCTCGACCTTTGGATCGCCGGGGTTTTCGGCCTGCATCTGCTCGTACCGGCAGCGCACCGAGAGGGGCATCTTCCCCTGGCAGAAAAAGTGTCCGGTGAGACGGCAGCCGCCGGGCAGGTGGGCGGCAAAACGGGCGGCCAACTGGTCAAAGTAGGCGTCGGAGCCGCCAAACCCAGCGGTGCCGAACAGGGCCACCCGCTGGCCGGACAACCCCTCCAAAAAGGCGGCCACCTCGGGGGCGCAGTCCCCCTTGTCGGCCCAGGAGCCGACAAACAGCAGCTCGGCCCCGGCGGCCGCGGGGGACGGGGGGCCAAAGGAAAGGCAGCTGTCGGCGGGCAGAGCGTCGCGGATGGCCTCGGCCACCCGGCGGGTGTTGCCGGTCTGGCTGGCAAAAACGACGGCGTAAGTCATTAAAATTCCTCCTCCCGAAAAGGGACTCTTTTCCCCATTATGGCCCCTTTTCAGTGGGATGCAAGGGCATTTTATAAAGATTTTTGTTGTATTTTATGAATATAAAACTATTTGTATAATTTGACGGGCGTTTTCCGGCGTCTATTGGCGAATGGCAGAAGAAGAGAGGGGACGCAAATGCGCCCCCTCTCGCCTGTTCGGGTATCTATTTTTCCAAATGCCGGTCAAACCAGGCGGTGATCTCGTCGAGCCGGCGGATGCGGTGCTCGGGTTTGCCCGAGCGGGAGAGCTCGTGGTTCTCCCCGTGAAAGACGCACATCCGGGTCTCCACCCCGTGGAGTTTGAGGGCGGTGAACATCTGGTACCCCTCGGGGATCCAGCAGCGGTAGTCCTCGTCCGAGTGGATGAAGAGGGTGGGCGTCTTGCAGTTGTCGGCGTATTTCAGGGGCGAGTGCCACCAGAGCTTCTCCGCGTCCGACCAGGCGTCGGCGGCCATCTGGTCGGTGCCAAACCAGTAGCCGATGTCGCAGATGTAGGTGAAACTCAGCCAGTTGGAGATGCTGCGCTGGGAGGCCGCGGCCCGGAAGCGGTCGGTGTGGCCGATGATCCAGTTGGTCATAAAGCCGCCGTAGCTGCCGCCGGTGACCCCCACCCGCCCCTCGTCGATGGCGGGATAGCGCTCGAGCACCAAATCGCAAAACTGCATCAAATCATCGTAGTCGTAGGTGCCGTAGGCCCCCCGCAGCTCTGCAAAGGCGTTGCCCTTGCCCTCGCTGCCCCGGGGGTTGCAGTAAAACACAAAGTACCCCTGGCTGGCCCAGAGCTGTATCTCGTGGTAGTACACCTCGCCAAAGGCCGCCTTGGG
Organism: Acetanaerobacterium sp. MSJ-12; assembly: GCF_018917875.1. Taxonomy (NCBI): domain Bacteria; kingdom Bacillati; phylum Bacillota; class Clostridia; order Eubacteriales; family Oscillospiraceae; genus Acetanaerobacterium; species Acetanaerobacterium sp. MSJ-12. Next base: position 281,487 of record NZ_JAHLPK010000004.1, read on the forward strand.
CCCGCCGTGGATGTCGAGGATGGCCGGCCGCCGCTCCCCCTCCGCCAAGTCGCGGGGGACGAGCACCCAGCCGTCCACCTCCACCCCGTCGGCGTCGGCAAAGGTCAGGTGTTGGGGGGCGATGGGGGGGTACTTCTCCAAATAGGCCCGGTTGAAGGCGGTCACCGGCTGCAGCTGGTCCCCCTCCACCCGGTATACCTCCTGCAGGTTCTGCCCCACCATGGCCACGCAGAGGAGCTGCTCGCCGCAGGCGGAAAAGCCGTCCACCGAGCCGGAGAGGTGCACCCGCTCGGCAAAGGCGCCGCTCTCCAGTTCCAGGGTGTAGAGGTGGGAGGAGTAGCCGTCCAGCCCGGTGAAGTAGAGCTTGCCCCCCTCGCAGGCAAAGGTGGTGCAGCCGCCCAGCCGGCAGTCGCTGGCCACGGCGTCGCAGAGGCTGCGGTCCCGGTCGAGCAGGGTCTCCACCTCCCCGGTCTCGGTGTCCAGGCGAAGGATCTCCGGGTTCTGGTTGATCCCCCAGCGGTCATTTTTCGCCGCCACCAAAAAGATCCCCTCTTTGGCCATGGCAAACTGCAAAATGGTGTAGTCCCCCTCCAAAAAGGTGCGGGTCTCGCCGCTGGTCAGGTCGTAGAGACAGAAGGTGTGATGCAGGGGCTGCACCCCCTCAAAGCCCTGCACCGTGTAGCCCACAAACCGCCCGCACCCGGCGACCCGGGCCTGGCAGACCTGCTGGGCGGGGGCGGTGATGGGCTCGCAGGTCCCCGTCTGCGCGTCAAAGAGGTAGAGGCGACGGCGCTTGCCGTTTGTGAACCCGGCCCCGTTGCCCCAGTAGGGCAGCTCGTCGATGACCTGGTAGTCGCCGGCCCAGCGGTCCTCCTCCGCGGGGGTGGGGTCGTCCCGCTCCCCCAGGGCGGTCACCAGGTAGCGGCTGCCCTCGACCCGCTGCAACTCCACCGCCTTGAGGGGGACGGTGAAGGCGGGCGCCGCCTCGCCCCCGTCCACCGGCAGGCGGTAGTAGGTGGTGGCGTCGGTCTGCTCCCTTTCGGCCTTGGTGCGGGCCGCCGGGAAGAGGAGGTGCCCCTCGTCCTCCCACAGAAAGGCCCGCTCCTCCCCACCGGCGGTGAGGGGGCGGACCTCCCCCTCGCCCACCAGCCAGAGGCGGCTGTCATAGCCGTTGTCCCCGTTGGCCCGGCTCACCACCGCGGCGGCGTGTCCCCCCTCCGGGGAGTGGCGGAGCGCGGAGACAAAGCTGATCTCGCGCAGGCTGCTGGAAGTCATCTTTTCCAATTGTATTTCCCTCCATTTGATGTCTGTTTGCCAGTTTCAAAATGCCGTGGGTCAGCCGGGCCGGCAATCCGCCCCACCGCCCCAAAAGGTCGTTTCTTCCCGCCCAGCGCCCCGGCCGGGCGGCCCCTCGGGAGAGGTCTCCCCCTCCCTGCACCGCCGGTGTCGCAGCCCCTAAATCAGCGGGCGCACCGCCCGGGAGAAGAGGGAGACAAGCGCCATGGTGGCCCGCTTTTTGGGCGGCACCGGCACGGGCTCCACCGGGCCGGACAGGTAGCCGCCGTCCGGCCCCACCTGGGCGCACTGGGCAAAAAGCCGCTCAAACTCGCCCTGCAGGGCGCGGCAGAAGGCCGGGCTGTCCACCACCAGGGCGGTCTCGGTGTCGATGTAAAAACTGCGGTCGTCCAGATTAAAGGAGCCCACGGCGGCGATCCGGCCGTCCACCGTGCAGGCCTTGCCGTGGATGGAGTCGGCCCGCTGGTACTCCCAGAGGGCAAAGCCGGTGTCCAGAAAGGCCCCCTTGGCGCACTCGTACCCCGAAAAGGCGGGGAAGTTGGGGGAGGAGTAGGCCGAGTTGGTGAGCAGCCGCGCCCGCTGGGCCCCGCCCGCGATCTGCCGCAGCTCCTCCAGCAGCCGGGGGTTGGCGGTGGCGTAGGGGGTCTGTATGTCCACCTGCCGCCCCCCTTTGAGCAGGGCGGCCAGGGTGGCCCCCAGCACCGGTGGCTTGGGCCCCGGCACCACCGGATTGGTTACCAGGGTGACCCGGTTGGTGGGGAGGGTCTCCTCCCCCGCCGGGCGGGCGGGGCGGTAGTAGTCGGGCCAGCGCGCCTCCCAGCGGGCGGCGATCTGCCGCAACCGCCGCTGGGCGGCCCGCCCTCTGGCAGGGTCGGCCGCGGGGGGAACGGCGGTCTCCCGGGCCGACCAGAGGGCGTCCATGTATCCCTTGACCTGCGAGACGGCGCTCTCCCCACCCCGCAGGGTGCTGGCGGCGGTGTTTTCCACCAGCACGTCCCGGTCGTAGGTGACCGGCCCGGCGTACCCGGGCGGGTCGCAGTACTCGTCCCCCAGGTTGCGCCCGCCCAGGAGCATCAGCCGGTCGTCGGCGACCAAAAACTTGTCGTGCAGCAGGGCGTTCCACCGCCAGGGGCGCAGGGGGTCAATGGGGTTGTAGAGCCGAAAGCGGATGTTGGGGTGGCTCAAAAGGGCCGCGGGGATGGCGCGGTGCTCCCCCTTCAGTCCCCCCACCTTGCCGTCAAAGAGGACCCGCACCCGCACCCCCCGGTCGGCGGCCCGGATGAGTTCGCCGAAAAAGGCCTCCACGCTCTCCCCCGCCTTGGCGCAGTGGCAGCAAAGATCCAGGGTCTCCCGCGCCGCCCGCATCACCTCTACCCGGCGGGCAAACCCCGCCCGCGGCTCCTCCACCAGCAGCACCCGGTCCACCCCCTCGCCGTCGCCGCAAAAGGCGTCGGGGGACAGGGCAGGGGCCGCCTTTTGGGGGAACCAGTAGGCCAGCACGCCCCCCGCCAGGGCGTAACCCAGGTAGCCCCCCAGGGCCATGCCCGCCGCCCGGGCCAGTCGGCGGCTCATCGGGCGCTCTCCCGCCACATCCGGCGAAAGACCGGGACATAGAGCCCCAGGGTGGCCGCCATCACCGCCGCGCAGAGGAGGGCGATGCCGTTTTGCACCCCGCCCGGCAGCTCGGGGAAGAGGAGGAGGACGGCCGCCGCCAGGTAGAGGGTGGCGGTGCAGACCTTGCCAAACCACATGGCCCCGTCGAGCTTGCGCCCCCGCCGCAGCAAAAGCAGCCCCATCACCGCCATGAACCCCTCCTTCACCGCAAAGAGGGCCATCAGCGGCCAGAGGGCGGGGCGGCGCAGCGCCATGCAGAGGAGGAGCGCCCCCAGGGTGAGCTTGTCCGCCAGGGGGTCGAGGAACTTGCCCAGCTCGGTGACCATCTGAAAGCGGCGGGCGATCTTTCCGTCAAAGAGGTCGGTCAGCCCCGATAGGGCGACGATCCCCCCCGCCAGATAGTAGTCGGCCGCCGTCTCGGCGGTGGCAAAGCGCCAGACGAAAAGGGGGATGAGGAGGATGCGAAAGTAGCACATGCAGTTGGGAATGCTCAGCGCCTCGTTGAGGCGGGGTCTTTCCACAGCGAACCACTCCTTCTTCAATTGGTTTCCTCCCCCATCTTAGCACAGCCCGGGGGGTGGCGACAACTGCCAAACAGAATGGTTCCCCCCCTCGCCGGCCCGCCTTTCCCCCGCGCGCCGCCCACGCGTATCTCCCCGCCAGCCGCCGCCGAAAAACAGCGCAAAACGGACCGCCGTCGGCCTCCCCCCTCAAAACCGCCGGCACCCAGCGCTGGCCGCCGGCCATCTGTGACAAAATCTCAAAGAGAAGCTCGCCCCCGCCGTGGCCCCACCACAGCGCCCCCTTCTCCTGCCCCCCAATCGCTCCAACCGGTCGCCCACACCCCGCCGTCTCGCAACAGCCCCCCTTTTCCCCTTTCCCCCGCGCCCCCCTCTCGCCGCGGAGAATGCCTCCCCTCCCGCCACACCACAAAAAGCGCCCCCACTGCCGTTTTGGCAGTGGGGGCGCAGAGAAAACACGATACCACTCGCAGAAAAGGAGGGCCCTCCCAGCTCAGAAAATCCAGCGGAAATCAGACCATCCGCACGGCCTTCCCCTTTTTGGCAGCCTGGGCGATGTTGAAGGAGTGGTCGCCGATGCGCTCTAAATCGTTGAGCACCTCGTCAAAGACCAGGCCGGGCTCGGTCTGGCACTCGTTGCGGCGCAGCCGGGCCACGTGGTTGTCCTGCGAGGTGAGGACCAGCTCGTCCACCCGCTCCTCCAAATCGTGCAGCTCTCCCTCCTCCTCGTCGGTCAAGTCCTGGCGGAGGAAGGCGCCGATGGAGCGGTCAAACAGGTAGAGGTCGGCCTCGTAGATGGTCTCCAGCTCCTGGATGGCCATGGGGGAGTAGAGCAGCTCCCTGTCCACAAACATCTCAGTGCGCTCCAGCAGGTTGAGCGCGTGGTCGCCGATGCGCTCGATGTCGCTGACCACGTGGAAGATGCGGCTGACGTAGAGGGAGATCCGCCCCGGCATCTCCTGCTTGGTGATCTTCACCAGAAAGTCGGTGATGCCGTGGTTTAGATAGTCGATCAAGTCCTCCTGGTCGCGGATCAACTCGGCCTGGGAGACGTCCGACTTGAGCAGCCCCTCGGCGGCCCGCACAAAGTTGTTGCGGGCGACCCGGCTCATCCGCTCCACCTCTTTTTGGATCTGGGCCACCGCCGCGCTGGGAGAGGTCGCCAGGTTCTTGTCGATGAAGAGGAGGCGGCGCTCGTCCTCGTGGGCCTTGCGGGGGACAAATTTGTAGGACAGCTTGACGATGCCGTTGGTAAAGGGCAGCAGCACCAGGCCGGTGACCACCTTAAAGGCGATGTGACAGAGGGAGACCTGCACCATGGGCACGGCGGTGAGCATCTCGATCCAGTCGGTGAAGGGGGTGAACAGGGTGATGGGCACAAAGAGAAGGGCGCCGATGACGTTGTAGATGAAGTAGATGCAGGCGGCCCGCTTGGCGTTGTTCTTGGCGCTGATGGCCGAGAGGAAGGGGGGCACCGAGGAGCCGATATTGATGCCGCAGATGATGAAGGAGGCAAAGTGGATGGGCATCAGCCCCTGCAGGGCCAGGGCCTGCAACACGCCCACGGCGGCGGAGGAGGACTGGATGACCGCGCAGAGCAGCACCCCCACCAGCACCCCGACGATGGGATTTTTGGCGGTGGTGATGAACTGCTGAAAGGCGGGCACGTCCTTGAGGGCGCCCATGGCGCCGCTCATGGTGTCCAGCCCCTGAAAGAGGATGCCGAAGCCCAGCACCACCTGGCCGATGTGCTTGTGGGTGCGCTTCTTGCAGTAGAGGAGGGCCGCCGCGCCGATGAAGATGCAAAAGGGCGCCATGGCCGAGATGTCCAGCGCAATGAGGACGCTGGTGATGGTGGTGCCGATGTTGGCGCCGATGATGACGCCGGTGGCCTGGGCCAGGTTGAGGATGCCGGCGTTGAGAAAGCCCATCACCATAACGGTGGTGGCGGAGGAGGACTGAATGGCCACCGTCACCAGCATCCCCAACAAAAAGCCCCTTACCGGCGTCCGGGTCAAGGTCTCCATCAGGTTGCTCATCTTGGGCCCGGCGGCTGCCTCCAGCCCGTCGCCCATGTACTTCATGCCAAACAGAAATGCGCCGAGGCCCCCTAAAAGGGCCAGAATGTTGCCAATTCCCATCGTCACACAAACCCACTTTACCGTAATTTTAGGGAGGTCCCCCTCCCCGCAAGATTCGCTGGACTTTTCTTAGAATTTACATTCTTTTTACATACATTATATATTTTAATGATATAGAAATTGTCCGGCAATTGCAATGGGTTGCCGACAAATTCCTGCACAAATTTCAGCCCCCTCCCCTGTGCGGAGAGACAGTCGGCGCGCCACGGCGGGGCTGGTCCGCAGAGAAACCGCCCCCACAGGTGGGAGCGGCGCAGGGGATAGGCGGTGTCCGCGCAGCCCCCGCGGAGAGCTGCAAAGCAAGGAGAGCACGCGCGCCCGCAAGCGGCCCCCCTTGTCCGACCATACAGTCCCCCTCCCTGCTGCAGGAGAGCACACGCCCCCGCAAACGGGTCCCCCCTTGTCTGGCCGCACAGCTCCCCTTCCTGTTGCAGAGGAGCATGTGCGCCCGCAAACGATTTTGCTTTCCCTCTGACCCTGGGCCCGATCGGCAAACCGCCCGCCGGCACGTCCCCGGCAGCGCCCTCCTCGCCGCCGCAACCGTCCAGTCGACTGCCGGTCCGCCCCCTCCCGCACGGGGACAGAGCGAGGGCCGCTCTCCGCCGTAAGCACCCCGCCGGCGGGCGACAAAACAGCCCTTCCCCCTTCCCCCGCCAGTCCGACCGGGCCTGGCTCTCAAGCAGGGGCGCACAGCCTCTGAAAAGCCCGCCCGAGCCCGGGGAAATTCGATCCACCTCCCGTCCGTCTCTCCAGCGCCAGGGCAAAAAGGGGGCCGCCCCTCCCCCTCCAAACGCCCCCCACCGCCCTCTGCCCCACACTTCCTCCCCACAAAAAAGCGGCGGGCCGGAACACATCCGGCCCGCCGCCTCAAAGGTCACGGGGAAACCCGTTTGGCCACCACCGCCAGGCGGCCGTTCTCCCAGTCGTACACGCAGGTGGAAAGGGTGAGAAAGCTGTCGCCGCAGCTGGCCTCCACCCCGGTGTCGTAGAGGGACCCCTCCTTGATGTTCTCGTAGAAATAGGCAAAGGACGCCTCGTCGGGGAAATCGGTCTCGGCGTAGTAGCGGAACCCCTCCTCCCCCTGGCGGTAGACCCGGGTGAGGAGCACCGCCACCACCTGGTACTCCCCCGCCTGGGTCAGGGTGTCAAAGCGCAGGGTGGGGTGCGCCCGGCAGAAGGCCGCGTCGCGGTATCCCTCCAGCGGGCCGAACATCTCCTCGCTGTGGGGCATGTTGTGGCCGTAGACGATCAGGTTGTCCGGCCGGTCCTCCAAAGAGATCTCATGCTTGATGAAGGGGGTGCCGAAGCGGTCCTCCTCGCGGGCGAAGTTGTGGGTCAGATAGTAGGGGGCGGCCCGCTCCCACACCACCGGAAAGTCGATTCCCGTCCCCTCGACGGCGATCCAGCCCACCAGGTCGCTGTTCTGGGCGTAAAGGGGCTGCAGATAGGCCAGCGGGTCCTCCGGTGGGGCGGCCAGAGCCTCCCCCGCCGCCTGCAGGTGCGGCGCCGCCATCGCCTGGGAGGCGGCGGGGAGAAGCCCCGCCAGAGCCGGGGTAGAGGCGACCAGCAGGCAGAGAAGGGCCGCCCCCGCGGTCCCACCGCCGCGCCAAGCCCGCTCCCCCACCCGTCCCAGACCGTCCCCCGCTCGGCGGAGCAGGGCGAGACAGCGCTCTCCCAGCCACTCCCCCAGGGCCAGCAGGCCGTAGCCCGCCGCCCGCCCGAGCAGTGCCAGCCGCTCCAGCGCCCACTCCCCCAAAGCGGGGAGAGCCAGCAGGGCCACCCGCGCCAAAAGGGAGACCCGCCCCACCCCAGTGGGCCGCAGGGCCGATTTTTCGCCGCGGTCCATCCCGCCACCCCCTCTCTCTGCAAAAGAAAGGATGTGATCGACTCACACCCTTTCTCCGCGGCTTCTCACCGCGCGATCAAAGCGGATCTAGCGGGTCGGACCCACACCGCGGCGCAGCTTCCAGAAGAGGAAGGCGCCCACCGACAGGGTCCCCAGACCGACGGCCCAACCGGCGGTCTGGGCGGGCGCGCCGGTGTTGGGCTCGTCGTCCAACCGACCGGGCTCCACAGGGGTCCCGCCCTTCTCCCCCTGATAGGTGATGGCGTAGGTGGAAAACTTGCCGACCGTCAGGGTGAGGGCGCTCCCGTCGGCGCTCAGGGCGATCCCCTCCCCCTCGCCGTTGGCCGTCTCGGTGAGAATGTCCACCTTCCCCTGGTGGGAGCGGTAGACCGCGTAACCGGTCTTCCCCTGCAGCGGCGCGGGCAGCTGGATGGAAATCTGGATGGGCCGATCCAACTGCGCCACCGGGCCGGATTCGCCGGCCACCAACTGGCCCGCCGCATCCCTGACCTCCTTGTCGACGGTCAGTTCCAGGGCCAACCCCACGGCGTGCCCGTCGCCCTCGGCGCGGGTGAGGATGTCGCCGTAGTCGGCGGCCTCCTTCCCCTCTCTCACCGTCAGGGTCACCGAGGTGGCATTCCCCTCGGTGGGGCTGGCCAGGGCGGCCGCCGCGCCCTTGAGGCCCTGCACCGAGATGGCGTCGGCGGCCACCTCACCGCTCTCGACGGCAACGCCCGCCTCCACGGTGGAGCCGACGACCGCGCTCAGGGTGAAGACGGGGATCTGCAAGCTGTCCTTGATGACGTAGTCCACCCGGTAGGCGGTCCCCGGCTTGGGGGCCTCGGGCAGGGAAAAGGTCTCCTCCTCCCTGTGGACCGTGCCGGCGGCAAAGGAGACGCTGGGCTCGCTCTTGCTGGCCACCTGGCGCACCTGGTTGCCCTCGCTGTCCAGCTCCTTGACGGCGTACTCCACCCCAAAAGTCCCCCCGCTGACCGAGGTGACCGAGACCGAGGTGACGATCTCCTGCCCGTTGAGGGCGGCGGTGACGGTGGAGCTGCCCCTGTCGAACTGGCCGCCCGCGTTGCCGCCGTTGACGACCAGGGTGACGGTGCGCACAAAGACGATCCAGCCGCTGTTGGTCTTGACGGCGATGCTGTTTTCCTGCCCATCGCACAGGGACTTCAGGGCGTCGCCGGTCACCTCGAGGACGCTGGTGTTCCACTCCTCGTCCATCCCGGTGAGGATGCCCACCGAGTGCCCGTTGAGAAAGACCTCGTCGATCTCGTCCGGGGCGTCCACGTCGTAGGCGTAGATGACCAGTTGAGCCGAGGTGACCCCCTGTTTGGGGTCTGCAAACTTGACCGGGTCAAAGGGGCTGTCCTCGGTGTTGGTCAGGTCGGCCCCGCCGCCGCTGCCGGTCTCGCCGCTGGCAAAGACCTCGATGTTCTCGCCCGCCGGTCCCGCCGCCAGGGCCGCAGTGGCCGGGAAGGCCAGCAGCGCCGCCAGAAGAAGGCTGACCAGCCGTTTTTCCGGGTGTTTTTCCATGTTGCCGCAATCCTTTCTCTTCTCCCAAATGTTCGGGTTTTCTTTTTTCATCATATCAGCGGCAAATGGGGAAAACAATCGGCGCATCCCCTCTTGTGAAACCTTGTCAAATGGCCCTCAACCCGCACCTGTGCCGTTTGGTCACAATTTCTTTCCTGTATTTTCATTTCGTGACTTTTTAAGGAGAAGCCACAAAAAAAGGCCCCCCGCCCAAGCGGAGGACCCTCCTTTAAATACCCTGTTTTTCTATCCCTCTTTCACCAGGCAGAGAGGGTGACCCGCGGGGTCGAGAACGGTGGTGAACACCTCGCCGCCAAACTGGGCGTCGGCCTTTCTGCCGCCCAATGCCTCGGCCTTGGCGACGGCCTCCGCCACGTCGGGCACCAAAAAGTCAAAGTGGACCTGCTTTTGCTGGCGGCCTTCCTCCTCCGGCCAGACGGGGGAGACGTAGTCCTCCTCCTGCACAAAGAGAAGGGTGACCCCGGCGGCGCTGGTGAGGGTGGGGTGACCGAACATCTCCCCCCGCTTCCAGCCGAGAAGGCCCTCGTAAAAGGCGCAGAGCTGCCCCTCGTCGGCGCAGTCGACCACGATGTCGGCAAGGCGAATTTCAGCGGACATAACAATTCCTCCTTTTTCCAGAAACAGGTTTTTTCCCTGCCTCCAGTGTAGCACAAAGCCGCAGGGGGTGGCAAGGGCATTCGGCCGCCGCCCCCGCTGGCCGACCCCACCGGGCGGAAGTCCAGCTCCCTCCTCCCCACGCAGGGCAGCCCCGTCACTCAAAAGTCTGCCCCCTGTCTCCCCGCAGCACGAACTCACGCCGGAAAAGCAACCGACCTTCCCGCCGCGAGTCGTCGCCCTGAAAGGCAGTCTCCTCCGCCCCCAATCGCCGCAACCCAAATCCCGTCCCTTCCCCGCCCGCCAGGACCCAATTCCCCGCCCAGACAGACCCCCAATCAAAAAGGGGACACAGCCCCCGCCGCAACCAATTCAGCCAGGGCAGACCCGCGCCGACGCTTTTCCCCCACAGCACGAACTCACGCCGGAAAAGCAGCCGACCTTCCCGCCACAGGTCGTCCCCTGGCGGGGACGTCACCCCCCAACGTCGCTCCTTCTCTGCCCGCCAGGGCCCACTCTCCTACACCCAGACAGACCTCCGGGCAAAAAGGCGCGCAGCCACCCGCAACCGCCCCGACCGGAACATTCCCCCTTTCTCCCCGCCCCGACCGGGAGGTCCCCCCTCCCCTTCTGCCTTCGCAGGGGCAACCAGAAACGCCCCCTCGCTTCCGCTCGGGAAACCTGCCCCACTGCCCCATTGCCCCCTCGCCCCTCCACCAGGGGAAACCGGCGCCGGGCAGTCCCCTTATCACAAGCAAAAAAGGGGAAGGCGCTGCCTTCCCCTTTCCACCTGTATCCGCCCTTCAAACAGCGGCGGCGGACGGCCCCTCCCCCGGGGCCGGGCCAGGTGACTACCCTTCCTCCCCCCAGGCCTCGCCCAGCAGCCGTACCCCCTCGCAGATCTCCTCCTCCGAGAGGCCGGCAAACCCCAGCAGCACCGTGTCCCCGCCGTAGCGCGCCCGCTCCATCCAGTAGCGGGAGACCGGGTAGACCCGCACCTGCCGGGCCAGGGCGCGGCGGATGAGCTCCTCCTCCCCCCGCCCCTCCAGCGACTGCACCAGCAGGTGCAGCCCCGCGTTCTCCCCCTGCACGGCAAAGCGCCCGCCCAGCTCCTCCTTCAGGCAGCGCACCAGCAGGTCGTGCTTCTTGCGGTTGGCGGTGCAGACCCGGCGGAGGTGCGCCTCCCACCTCTCCGAGCCCAAAAACCGCTCCAACACCTTCTGCTCCAATATCGAGACCGAGGCTGGGTACTCGGCGAACCCGCGGTCGTACACCTCGGTCAGCAGGGGCGGCAGCACCATGTAGCTGACCCGCAGCCCCGGCGAGAGGATCTTGGAGAGGGTGCCCATGTAGACCACGTTGTCCCCGGGACTGAGGCTGGCGATGGAGGGGATGGGCCGGCTGTGGTAGCGAAACTCGCTGTCGTAGTCGTCCTCGATGACGATCCCGCCGGTCTGCCGGGCCCAGTTGAGCAGTTGGTGCCGCTTTTGAATGGAGAGCACCGCCCCTCCAGGGAACTGGTGGGAGGGGGTGGTGTAAACCGCCCCCGCGCCGCTGCCCGCCAGGGCGTCGACGCAGAGGCCGTCCCCCTCCACCGGGATGGGCAGCAGCCCGAGGCCGCACTTGGCAAACACCTCTTTGGCGTTGGGGTAGCCCGGGTCCTCCATCGCCACCTGCCCCCACCGGGGGCGCAGCATCTGCCCCAACAGGCTCAGGGCGTAGGTGGTCCCGGCGCAGATGAGCACCTGTTCGGGCGCGCAGACCACCCCCCGGGAGCGGCGGAGGTAGCGGGCCACCTCCCGGCGCAGGCCGTAGGCCCCCTTGCCGCTGCTGTACCCCACCAGCTCCTCCGGCTGCAGCTCGTCCAGGGCCTGGGCCGTCCACCTCCGCCAAAGCCCCAGGGGGAAGTCGCGGGGATCCAGCTGCCCATACTGAAAGTCGATGCGCACCCGCTCGCCCAGGGGCGGGGGCGGCGCTTCCCGCCTCTCGGCGGGGGCCGGGGGTGGGCAGGGCCCCAGCTCCACCAGCTGCTGCACCTCGTACCCGCTCCCCTGGCGGCTGCTCACATATCCCTCCACCACCAGCTGGGCGTAGGCGTTCTCCACCGTGTTCCGCCCCACCGCCAGGGTGGCGGCCAGGGCCCGGGTGGAGGGCAGCCGCTCCCCCGGGCGCAGCTGTCCGGCGGCGATCATCTCTTTGATCTGGCGGTAAATTTGTACGTACAGGGGTTCGCCGCCCCTCTCTTCAAGCAGGATGAGCACCCGACATCGCCTCCAACTGGCTCCTATAATTTCTCTCAAATTGGCTCTTTCTAACAAGCCAATTATATCCTATACTGGTGCCAGAAAGCAAATCACACCGCAATCCAATGAGGAGGACCGCAACATGCTGGACAAAAAACTGCTCGACATTCTCGCCCACGAAGGGGTGGTGGCCATCGTCTCCTGCTGCGAGAACGAACCCCACGTGGTCAACACCTGGCACAGCTATATCAACATCACCGAGGACGACCGCCTGCTCATCCCCGCCGGGGGGATGACCAGCATCGAAAAGGACACGTCTGCCAACAACAAGGTGCTGCTGGCCCTGGGCAGCAACCAGGTGGAGGGCAGCGGCGGCTCCATGGGCGCCGGCTTCCGCCTCGAGGGGACCGCCCGCTTCCTCACCTCCGGCCCCGACTTTGAGAAGATGGTCGCCCAGTTCCCCTGGCTCAGCCGGGTACTGGAAGTCACCGTCACCTCCCTCAAGGAGACCATGTAGCCCCCATCCCCCAAAGCGAGCCGCCGGCAACGCTGCCGGCGGCTCGTTTTTCATTTCTGTCTCATCGGCTGGGCATCTCAAAGGGGGCCAGGGCCTCGTTCAAAAAGGCATTGAAGGGTCGCATCTTCAAAAAGAGGGCGGCGGCAAAGTCCACAAAGTCGGGGGTCAAAAGCTGCTCGTCGCCCAGCGGGTACTCCAGGTACCAGCTCTTGTTCTTCAGGTACTGGGCCTGGGGGTGATCCGGGTCGTAGCCCCGGGGAACGTTTTTGAGGGCGCTGCCGCCCACGGTGAAATGCGCCCGAAAGTCGGGGGCGTCGAGGATCTCCCCCCAGCGCTCCCCCTGGGCGGCAATGGCGTCCCGCACCAGGGTCGTGGCGTCCCGGAACATGTCGGCAAAGAGCCCCCCGCCCAGGAAAGAGCGCCCCCCCGGCCGCAAAAAGAGGTAGTAGCCCACCGGCACCGGCAGCTTCCCCTTGGGGCCGATGTGGGCGCGGAAAGACGGGTTGTAGGGGGACTTGTCCCGGCTGAAGCGGGTGTCCCGCATCAGCTTGAAGGTGAGGGTCTTGGGCGCGGCCAGGGGGATTTCCGGATCCCCCCGATGCAGGGCGAGGTTCAGTTCCCCCACCAGCTGCTCAAAGGCGGCGGTGGCCCGCCGGTACTCCTCCTCGTGGGCGTGAAACCAGTCCCTGTCGTTGTGCTCCTCCAGCTCCCGCAGAAAGGAGAGCATCTCCTCCATCTTCATCCCTTCGCCCCCTCTGTCTGCATCACGGTGGCAAAACTGCCCGAGGCCAGCAGCCCCTTCACCCAGTCGCGCACCTCTTCGGGGGTGCGGTAGGCGGGCAGGTCGGCAAACACCTGGGAGAGCCCGTCCAGCTCCTCCATGGCGTCGGTGAACTGGGCGATGTCCCGGTAGCTGCACTCCTCCAGCCCGGGGTCGATGCGGTGGGTGGCGATGGCGTAGTTGGTCCGCCGCTTGCAGGAACAGCTCCCGCCGCCCAGGCCGCAGTACTCCCCCAAAAAGGCGCCCACCTTTTTGCGGATGCGGGAGAGCCGCTGCCGGTAGGTCGCGGGGTTCAGGCCGAGGATGTCGGCGGCCACCCGGCTGTCCAGGCGGAACATGGTGCCCAGCACGTAGATGCAGCGGCTCTCGGCGTCCAGGCACTGGAGCATGACGTTGGTGCAGGAGAGCTTGAGCTCCCGCTCCAACAGCCCCTGGTCCACTCCGCCGCCCAGGTCGGGGACATCCCGCTCCCGGCCGGAGGCGATGTCCTCGCCGTAGATTTCAAAGCTCAGGGGGCGCTGGGTGAACATCCCCTTTTTGTAGTCTCGCAGGTGGTTGAGTGCAATGCGGAACACCCAGGTGGAGAGGCTCGACTCCTGTCGGAAAGAGGAGAGCCGGGTCATCACCTTGATGAGGATCTCCTGGGTGGCGTCCTCCGCGTCGGGGAGGAGCCCCAGCATCCGCAGGGAGAGGTTGAACACCAAGTCCTGCACCCCGGCCAACACCTCTTCCAGCGCCTTCTGGTCGCCGGCGACGGCCCGTTCAATGGTCTGTTTTTCCAGTGCGGTCAAATCATTCATGCGCACACCTCCTATACATAGTTAGACGGCGCGCGCCGCCGGTTGTGACAGTCCATTCAAAGATTGGCTCAGTTTTTGTCGGCGCAGCTCGCCAGCCAGCGCGCCCGGCTCAGGCAGGTGATGTGCTCGGTGCGAACATCCCCCATCAGCGGCCAGGGGACGTCCCTGTCGGTGCGGCAGTAGAGGAACCCGCACTTCTCCTGCACCCGGCGGGACTTCTCGTTCCCCTCGAAAGACCCACACCAGACCCGCTCCAGCCCCAGCTCCTCAAACCCGTGGCGCAGCAGCTCCCGCACCGCCTCGGGGATGAGCCCCCGCCCCCAGTAGGGCACCCCCAGCCAGTAGCCGATCTCGGCCTCCCCCTCCTTCAAGGGGAGGTTGCTGCCCTCGCCGAACAGCAGGCCGATGCTGCCCACCGGCTCGCCCGTCTCCCGCAGCACCACCGCAAAGGTGTAGGGGGCCGAGAGCACCCCCTCGATGAGTTCGCGGCTGTTTTCCACGCTGGTGTGGGGCGGCCAGCCCGCGGCGGGGCCGACCCGGGGGTCCTTTGCCAGTTGGTAGAGCGCCGGCGCGTCCTCCGGCCGCCAGGGCCGCAGGACCAGGCGCTGGGTTTCAAAGATCACAGTGCATTCCTCCTCTGTGTCCTGCCTCTCCCCTCCGCCTTTGGCGGCGGGGGAAAGGCAGGGTATACTGACAGAAAAAACAAGAGAAAAGGGAAAGCGGCCCTCACCGAGAGGGTCGCCCATTTCCTCGACACCGGGGAGATACCGCCCCGCCGCCCGCTCCCCGGCGCGCCGCCGCCACAGCCCCCCCGAGAGAGGATGCCGTCATCGGGCCGAATGCCGCCTGCACCCAGGCCCGCCGCGCCTTCTTTCAGGGGCAGCTCGGCCCCAGCTTCACCTTCAACGTGGCCTTTCAGCGCTGGCTGAAGGCCGACCCGGACAAGACCTGCCGGGAGGTGGTGGCCGCCTACCGCGCCATCCTACCCGCAAAGAGGGAGCGGCCGGCCCCCATCGACAGCCAGTTCGAGTACAACGCCTATGTCCGCGCCTTCTTTGCCGACAACCCGGGCCGGACCCTGCAGGAGGCCTGCCTGCTGGAACTACAAAAAGCAGTTTCCCGGCAGCCGCCAGTACCAGCGCGCCGACCTGGCCGCGCTGGAAGGGCGTCCTCGCCAGGCCCGTCCCGCCTACATCGGCTTCAGGTTCTTGTTCAGCCGCTTGATCATCCAGGCCAGCCGCTTGGCCAGGCCCGCCTCGGTCTTGGCGGCGTAATAGCCCCGGGCATAGGTCCGCCGCACCGAGGGGGACATCCCCAAAAAGTTGCCGTGGGCCGGTTCCCGTCCCCGCAGCAGCTCCTCCAGCGCGTCCATCTGCTCCGCGGTGATGGCCGGGGGCGCGGGGGCGGCCCAGCGGCCGTCCGCCCGGGCCCGCTCCACCTCTTCCCGGCCGCGCTCGTCCATCCGCCCCTCCCGCAAAAGCCGCTCGGCCAGGGCCCGGTTCTTGGCCGACCAGTTGCTGCCCGGCCGGCGGGGGGCAAAGTACTTGCGGTAGCGCCCCTCGTCGATGCGCTGCATCTGCCCGTCGATCCAGCCAAAGCAGAGGGCCTCCTCCAACGCCTCCCCCGCCTTCACCGTCTGCGGCCCGCCCGCCTTGCCAAACACCAGCCAGACCCCCTCCGACGTCCGCCCGTTCTCCTCCAACCACCGGCGAAAGGCCGCCCGGTCGCCAAACAGCAACTCCCGTTCCATCGCTCTCTCCTCCTCTCTCCGCCCCCACAGGGGCGAAAAACCGCTACAAATACCGCCTGACCCGGCGCGCGTACTGCCTGTACGCCTCGCCAAAGCGCTGGGCGCACCACCGCTCCTCCGCGCGGATGATCCAGTGGGCCGAAACCTGAAAGATCGCCGTCAGCCCCAACAGCAGCGGCGACCGGCCCAGGGCCGCAAAGCCGACAAAAATGAGAAAATAGGCCAGGTACATGGGGTTGCGCGAGAGGCGGTAGACCCCCCGCTGGCAAAACCCGTCCGCCGCCGGGGCCGCAAAGGCCGCCACAGAGGCCGCCAGCAGCGCCATCCCCCCGGCGTAGAGGGCGACCCCCGCCCAGAAAAGGCCCGGCGACGCCGTCTCGACCTTCAAAAAGAGGATGTCCAGCAGAATGCCCACGTTGGCCAGTTGGTAGACCCAGTAGGCTCCCCGCTCCCCGGGCGGCAGGGGGGCAAAGTGGGCCGCCCGCCCCACTGCGCCCCGATCCAGCACGGCCAGCAGGCCAAAGCGCAGCAGAAAAAAGGGCAGCAACAGCAAAGCCCCCATCAAAATCACCCTCCCCCCAAAACCTCTGTTTTCCCGCCCATCTCTCCGCCGCAACGCCCAGCCGCCCCGGGCAAGTCGGGACCGCCGCCCCCACCCCCGCGCCGCAACGCCCTTGAAAAAAGGGGATTTTGACCATTGTACCATGGGCCCGTCCCTCCGTCCAGCGGGGAGAGTCGGTCCCCCCTCCCGCCCCGGTCTCCTTGAGAAAAGCCGCCCGAAATGGTAGGATAAACAAAAGGGCCGCCGCCCCGCAAAATGTGCGGCCGCAAAAAAGGAGACAACATGATCGACCTTGTCAAAATCACCCCCGAAAATCTGGCGCAGGAGCACATCTGCTGCGCCCTCTCCAACAATGCAGACTGCCAGGTGCTCTCCAAAAAGGCCTGGCTGAAGGAGCGGCTGGCCGAGGGCCTCGTCTTTTTAAAGGGCGATGTCCGGGGAAAGTGCTTCATCGAATACCTCCCCGCCGAATTTGCCTGGGCCCCGGTGGAGGCCGACGGCTACACCTTCATCGACTGCCTCTGGGTGGCGGGGCGGTTCGCGGGGCGGGGCCACTCCAACCTCCTGCTGGAAGAGTGCATCCGCGACAGCAGGGAGCAGGGGAAAAAGGGGCTCGCCATCCTCTCCTCCCCAAAAAAGAGGGGCTTTCTCTCCGACCCCAACTACCTGCGGCACAAGGGCTTTGCCGTCGCCGACACCGCGCCCCCCTATTTTGAACTGCTCTACCTTCCCTTTGACGGGCAGGCCGAGCCGCCCCACTTCGGCCCCTCGGCAAAGGGCGGGGCCCAGGGGCCCGCGGCCGACGGCTTTGTCCTCTACTACACCAACCAGTGCCCCTTTCCCGCCAAGTACGCCCCCCTCATCGAGGGGATGGCCAGAGACCGGGCGGTCCCGTTTCGGTCCGTCCACCTCACCACCCGGGAGCAGGCCCGGCAGGCCCCCACCCCCTTCCCGACCTACTCCCTCTTTTACAACGGCGCGTTCGTGACCCACGAGATCCTCTCCGAAAAAAAGTTTGAAAAGCTCCTCCTCGAAAGGGGGCTGTGACCCCCGCCGACAGCGCGCCCGCGGGACAGCGGCCCTCGACGCCGGGACCGCCAACACCGGCAAGGGGCGTTTGGCCCAACTTCCCCCCTCCCCCCGCCCGCAGGCGGACAAACAAAAAAAGGATGTGTTTTCATGTGCGAAAAGACAAGGTGCGCCTGGGCGGGGGAACTCCCCCTCTCCATCGCCTATCACGACCGCGAGTGGGGCCGCCCCGTGCGCGAGGACAACAAGCTGTTTGAAATGCTGATTTTAGAGGGGATGCAGGCCGGCCTCAGTTGGAACACCGTCCTCAAAAAGAGGGAGGCGTTTCGCCAGGCCTTCGACGGCTTCGACCCCGCCAAGGTGGCCCTCTACGACGAGGCCAAGGTGCAACAGCTTCTGCAAAACAAAGACATCATCCGCAACCGCCTCAAGATGCGCGCCGCCATCACCAACGCCCAGGCCTTTTTAAAGGTGCAGGAGCGCTGCGGCAGCTTCCACCAGTTCCTCTGGGCCTATGTGGACGACACCCCCATCACAAACCACTGGCAGAAGATGGAGGAGGTGCCGCCCAGCACCCCCCTCTCCGACCAAATCAGCAGAGACCTGAAGAAGCTGGGCTTCAAGTTTGTTGGCTCCACCATCGTCTACGCCTATATGCAGTCCGTCGGCATGGTCAACGACCACCTGACAAGCTGCTTTGTCTACCGCGAGATGCAGGGCTAGCCCCGCCCCCAAGCAAAAGAGCGCCCCGGACAGACCCGTCCGGGGCGCTTCTCTATTCCTCTTCCCATTTCCCCGCCCCGCACCCGCCCATAAAGTGGGCGGAGCGGGGACTGGTGGCTGCATAGCGGCTGTTTTCGTAGGTCGCAAAGGCCGCGTCGCCGGCCTCTTTGGCCACCCGCGCCACCTCCCGCAGCAGCAGGGAGAGGGCCAGGCAGCCAAAGGCAGCAAGGACCGATGTCCCCCCGCTCAACAGCGCCACTTCACCGGGCAGCCAGCCACAGGGCCCGGCCAAAGCGCACAAAAGGGTCAACACCGCAAACGGCACCCCCGCTGGGGCCATCACCCAGGCCGCCCGGCGGGTCCACTGCTCCCTCTGCAACGCCCGCTCCCAACGGGCGTAGGCTCGGTTCGCCTTTTCCAGGGAAGGCGGGTGGTAGATGGGCCGGCAAGAGCCCACAAGCGGGCAGTCGCGGCGCGTTTTCTTTTTCACAGCTTTGCCTCCCCCCACACATACCGTATCGCTTCAGAATGTTTTCATGAGATGCGCCGACATCGCAATCTGCGCTATAATATAGGAGTGGATGTGCGCAAATTTACAACTGTATTTTGCTGCACAGGTCATTTTGAAGGGGGAATGCTGCCTCTTTGGTCTTCCTCCAGCAACTCCCCCGCAGGGACACCCAAAACCTCCGCCATCTTGAAAAGGGTCTCTAGTGAGACCCCTTTGGTAGTCCCTACCCCCTCGACCTGGGAAATGAAATTGTTGCTCCTGCCAATCTTCTCCGCGAACGCTTCCTGAGTGTATCCAGCCCGCTTGCGGTAATAGGCAATTTTTAGCCCCAATATCCGGTAGCGCTCCGGGTAATCGGTTTTCACAATATCACTTCCCCTCCCCATTATTTTATCAATACTGTGGGCGCGTTTTAACAAACCGATGATAAGTGTTTCCTTACTTTGAGGGAACTTTCTTCCTTTTATAGAAGTTCCTAGAAAAATAGCTTTTCCCCATTCATTTTATATCGCGTAGCCCATATTTTGAAAAAATGCTACAATCCTGTTGCATTCCATAAAAAAACTCTTTACCCAGTGAATATATCATAAAGAGGAGGTCCCCATGACCATTGTCGACTTCACCCCATCCCACATCCCCGCAGCCAGCGCCCTCGCCCTGGCCGATTACCGGGAGCAGCAGCGCCGCCTTCCCGCCCTGCCAGCGGTCGAGGAGGGGCTGGACCTGACCCCCTTTGCCGCGGTCGGCCTGGGCGTCACCGCCTTCGAGGGCGGGCGGATGGTAGGCTTTCTCAGCGTCGGCCCGCCCTTCGACAACGCCTTTGGCTCCACCCGCTGCCGGGGGGTCTTTTCCCCCATGGGCGCCCACGCCGCCGCACCGGAGCGGCGTGGGCCGGTCTACGCCGCCATGTACCAGCGCGCCGCCGCCAAGTGGGTGCGGGCCGGGGCCCTCAGCCACGCCGTCGCCCTCTACGCCCAGGGGGAGGAGGCCCAGCGCCAGTTCTTCCAGTACGGCTTCGGTCTGCGCTGTGTCGACGCCATCCGCCCCATGGAGCCGATCGACTGCCCACCCCCCAAGGGGTACTCCTTCTTCGAGCTGCCCCCCGCCCAATTTTCCTCCGTCTACCCTTTTGAGGAGCTGCTCGACCGGCACTTCCGGGAGAGCCCGACCTTTATGGCCCGCCCGCTGGAGAGCTGCGACGCCTTCTGCCGCTCCTGCGCGGCGGAGGGCGACCGCTGCTTTGCCGCCGCCTTTCAGGGCCGGTTGTGCGCCTATCTAAAACTGTCCGCCAAAGGCGAGACCTTCCTCTCCCCCTCCCCCCGCTACCGCCACATCACCGGCGCTTTCTGCCTGGGGGAGCACCGCGGCAAAGGGGTCGTGCAAACCCTTCTGAACTGCGCCATCCGATCCCTAAAGGGGGAGGGGTACACCCACCTCGGCGTGGACTTTGAGAGCATCAACCCCGCCGCCCACGCCTTTTGGTGCAAGTATTTCTCCCCCTACACCCACGGCCTGGTGCGCCGCGTCGACGAGCGGATACTGGACCCCCTCCCGCTCTGATTTCCCCCGCCCTCTCCCCCTCATTTAGACACTTCCCCCCATCTGTCCAAACTTTTTACAATCGCGCCCCCCTGTCAAAAATTGCGACAGGGGGGCGCGATTGTCTATGGCGGCGGGGCCCGGGGGGGAGTAGGATAGAGCCATCGAGAGAAGAGACCCATCCACCAAAGACAAAACGGAGGGATTTTTGATGTACTATTCCAACGGCAACTACGAGGCCTTTGCCCGCCCTGAAAAACCCGAGGGGGTCGACCGCAAGTCCGCCTACCTAGTGGGCAGCGGCCTGGCCTCTCTGGCGGCGGCCTGCTTCCTGGTGCGCGACGGGCAGATGAAGGGCGAACACATCCACATTTTAGAGGAGCTCTCCCTCCCCGGCGGCGCCTGCGACGGCATCAACGACCCGCAGCGGGGGTTCATCGTCCGCGGCGGGCGGGAGATGGAGAACCACTTCGAGTGCCTGTGGGACCTCTTCCGCTCCATCCCCTCCATCGAGACCGAGGGGGTCAGCGTCCTCGACGAGTACTACTGGCTCAACAAGCACGACCCCAACTACTCCCTGATGCGGGCCTCGGTCAACCGGGGGGAGGACGCCCACACCGACGGCAAATTCGCCCTCTCGGACAAGGCGGCCGCCGAGATCGTCAAGCTGTTTTTCA
Source organism: Acetanaerobacterium sp. MSJ-12 (assembly GCF_018917875.1). Classification (NCBI taxonomy): domain Bacteria; kingdom Bacillati; phylum Bacillota; class Clostridia; order Eubacteriales; family Oscillospiraceae; genus Acetanaerobacterium; species Acetanaerobacterium sp. MSJ-12. Next base: position 302,197 of record NZ_JAHLPK010000004.1, read on the forward strand.
CCAAGAACGAGGACCTCTACGACAAGACCATCGACGACGTGTTTGATGAGGAGTTCTACTCCTCCAACTTCTGGCTCTACTGGCAGACCATGTTCGCCTTTGAAAAGTGGCACAGCGCCCTGGAGATGAAGCTCTACATCCAGCGCTTCATCCACCACATCGGCGGGCTGCCCGACTTTTCGGCCCTCAAATTCACCAAGTACAACCAGTACGAATCGCTGATCCTGCCCATGGTCAAATACCTGGAGGGGCACAACGTGGACTTCCAGTACGGCGTGCAGGTGCAAAACGTCCTCTTTGAAAAGAGCGGCGGCAAAAAGGTGGCCCGGCAGATCCAGTGCCTGCGGGACGGCCGGGAGGAGCGCATCGACCTCCTCGAGGACGACCTGGTCTTTGTCACCAACGGCAGCTGCACCGAGAACTCCACCCTGGGGGACGACGACCACGCCCCCGCCCAGACCACCCAAAACGGCGAGGGCGGCTGCTGGCAGCTCTGGAAAAACATCGCCGCCCAGGATCCCGCCTTCGGCCGGCCGGAGAAGTTCTGCGGCAACATCCCCAAGACCAACTGGGAGTCGGCCACCATCACCACCCTGGACGGCCGCATCCCCCCCTACATCCAAAAGATGTGCAAGCGCGACCCCTTCTCGGGCAAGGTGGTCACCGGCGGCATCATCACCGTCAAGGACTCCAGCTGGCTGATGAGCTTCACCCTCAACCGCCAGCCCCATTTCAAAGAGCAGCCGAAGGACCAGTTGGTGGTCTGGGTGTACGGCCTCTACACCGACGTGCCGGGCGACTATGTGAAAAAGCCGATGCGCCAGTGCACCGGCCGGGAAATCACCATGGAGTGGCTCTACCACATGGGGGTGCCGGAGGAGGAGATCCCCGAGCTGGCGGCCACCGGGGCCCACTGCATCCCCTGCATGATGCCCTATATCACCTCCTTCTTCATGCCCCGCACGGCGGGCGACCGCCCCAAAGTGGTGCCCGAAGGCTGCGTCAACTTCGCCTTCATCGGCCAGTTCGCCGACACGGTGCGCGACACCGTCTTCACCACCGAGTACTCGGTGCGCACCGCCATGGAGGCCGTCTACACCCTGTTGGATGTGGACCGCGGGGTGCCGGAGGTCTTCAACTCCTGCTACGACGTGCGGGTGCTGCTGGACTCCACCTCCAAGATGATGGACGGCAAAAAACTCACCGACATCAAGCTGCCCTTCCTGGCCGGGCTGGTGGAAAAGGCCACCATGAAAAAGATTTCGGGCACGGTCATCGAGGAGCTGCTGGCGCGCTACCACCTCATCTAGCCGCAGCCCTCCGTCCCCATCCCCTCTTCCCCCTTTCCCCAAACACAAAAAAGGTGCGGCCTCCGGGCTGCGCCTTTTTTGCCGAATGCACCGGTAAACAGCGCAAAACAGAGCAAAAGAAGGGAAAATTTGTTATATTATATCTATATATTCCATTTTGTATAGCAAAAAGAGGGCCTGCCCGCCCTTTTCGGCGGGGGTGAATTGTGCTATATTGGTAACGATACAGAAAAACGCCAGAGGGAAGGGAAGCGGTGTCATGCTGCCGGAGGAACACGACGAGCAGGCCATGCGCGAAGTGGCAGAAAAGAAAAAAGCGGTCATGCGGGAGGTCGTCAGCTGGGTCAAGGTGTTTGCGGTAGCGGTGGCGCTGGCCCTCTTCATCGGGCTGGTGGTCATCGTCAACGCCCAGGTGCCCACCTCCTCGATGGAGGACACCATCATGCCCGGGGACCGCATCATCGCCCTGCGGCTGGCCTACACCTTCGGCGAGCCCCAGCGGGGGGACGTGGCGGTCTTCTACCCGCCGGACGAACACCGCCTCTACGTCAAGCGGGTGATCGGGATCCCGGGGGACGAGATCGAAATCGAGAGCGGCGTCCTCTACCGCAACGGCGAGATGGTGGAGGAGCCCTATGTCAAGGGCATCCCCCAGGGGGACTACGGCCCCTACTCCGTGCCGGAGGGGCACTATTTCCTCATGGGGGACAACCGCAACGACTCGCTGGACGCCCGCTTTTGGAGCACCCCCTACGTCCCCAAAAAAGATATGCTGGGCAAGGTGCTCTTCCGCTACTACCCCTCCATCAGCAAGGTGGAGTAGCCGAAGGGAGGGAACTGCCGTACAAAAGCGGATCTATGCCCGGGTGTCGGGCTGGGTGCAGGGGGTCGGCTTTCGCTACTTTGTCAAGTACACCGCCAGCCTCCACGGCCTCACCGGCTGGGTGCACAACCGGGAGGACGGGGACGTGGAGCTGGAGGTACAGGGCCCCCCCGCCGAGCTGGACGCCTTTTTGGAGGCGGTGCGGGAGGGGAACCGCTGGTCCCAGGTGGAGGGGGTGGAGACCCGCCGCCTGGACCCCATCCGCGAAAACGGGTTCGAGGTGGTCTAAAGGCCCCGCCCTTTCCACCCGCGCCGCCAGACATCCCCGAGGGGAGCGGTCGTGCCGCCCCTTCCCCGCGCAAATCCCCCGCCGCACAGGGGCAGACCCCCGCCCACGCCATCTGCCCCTCACCCCCCTTGCCAAAAAGGCCGCCGCCAGAGAGCAGCGGCCTTTTTTGGCGGGGGGAAAGCTGGACCCGCCGCCCCCTTCTCTCCCCTCCGGCCGCACCCGCGGCCCCGCCCTCCTGCGGCAAAAAAAGGGGCGACCCAGGGGGGCGACACCCCCTTCCTTACAACCGCCGCACCCCCGCAAAAACATGCGCGGCCGCCCGGCGGCATTCTCTCGCCTCCCCCACAAAAAAGGGGCGAACAGACCGTTTTTCTCGGTCCGTTCGCCCCTTTGGCGCTATTCTCTCAAAAATCGCTCAGCATTCGCCATTCAGCCCTCGGCCCGCTCCTCCCGGCGGCTCCGCTCCGGCGCCACCATGTCCAAAACAATGGCAGCCGCCCAGAGCAGCAGGGCCGGCAGGTCGTATCCACAGCGGATGTGGGCGGCCAAAAAGGCGGCCGCTGCGGTCATGAGGGCCAGCAGCAGGGCCCGTCCCAGGCCCACCCGGTGGGTGCGCCGCCCCTCCTCGTCCTCCTCCCGGCGGCGAAGCAGCAGGCGGGAGAGGCCCAGGTGGCAGAGGGTGAGCAGCGCCCCCAACAGGGCCAGCCAGTGGATGGGGCAGCCGTTGTGCAGCCCTCCCAGAGCGGAGCCGGAGCCGCCGCCCCGGCCGTCTGACCAGTCGGCCCCCTCCATCCCCGTAAAGGGGGTGGAGGAGTGCTCCAGCTCGCCGGAGATGTCCCCCTCCTGCAGCAGATACCGCAAAAAGAGGGAGGTGCGATTCCCGGCGGAGTCCTCCAGGGTGTAGGCGATCAGGTATTCCCCCGGCCGGGTGGTGTCGATGCCCTCCACCGC